>NZ_JCAFTF010000002.1:0-525855 GCF_059369995.1 Stenotrophomonas sp. YJH_SMC_53
CTCGGTAGGGGCGCAGACCGGCGTGTACGTGTACGCCGAAGCCAGTGTTGGCAGCAGCAAGGCCAATGCCGAGAGCAGCACCTGGCAGAACACCACGCTGACCGGCAAGAACATCTCGATGAAGGCCGAGGGCGATACCACACTGCATGGCGCCACGGCGACCGCTGATCGCATCGACGTCAAGACCGGCGGCACGCTGACGATCGAGTCGTTGCAGGACATTGCCGAGAGCATGTCCAGGAACAGCCAGGTCGGTGGCCGCGTGCAGGTGTCGTTCGGTACCGCGTGGAATGCCGACGGGTATGCCAGCGCAGGCAAGGCCAGCGGCAGCTATCAGGGTGTCGGCCAGCAGAGCGGCCTGTTTGCCGGCAACGGCGGCTACCACGTCGATGCCGGCCACGTGAATCTGGTGGGCGGTGCGATTGCCAGCACCCATGCGGGCAACAGTGAACTGACTGCGGATTCGCTGACGTTCACTGACCTGCAGAACCACATGGACTACGCAGCCAGCTCCGGCAGCATCAGTGGCGGTGCGGGCGGGCAGATGAATGGCGGGGCGCCCAAGCCGGGAACGGCCGCACCGCGAGGTGGTCCGGGCCTGCCGATGATGGAGAAGGGCAGCGACAGCAGCTCCACCCTTGCCACCTTGACCGAGGGCAACATCACCATCGGTGGCAAGCAGACGTCGGCGGCAGAGCTGGGCATCAACACCGACGCCAGTGGAGCGCATCGTGCGCTGGAGGCATTGCCGGATGCGAGCAAGCTGCTGGCAGACCAGCAGGCGATGGCGGCTGCGGCGGGGACGGTGATGGCCACCAGCCAGCAGATTGCCTGGGATATTGGCAGTGCAGATGCGAAAAAGATCACGGACAAGTATCGGGAGCCGATGAGTCCCGAAGAGAGACGGGCGTTCGACGCGCTTCGTCCCGAGGAGCAGTTCAAGCGCCTGGTCGCGTTCGATGCATCCTACCCCGATGCGCTCGCTACCCAGCAGAAGTGGGCCCCGGATGGCGTCTATGGCCGCGCGCTCGGCGCAGTGACCAGCGCGTTGGTCGGTGGTGTTGAAGGACAGGGGCTGGGTCAGCTGGGTTCCAACGCGCTGGCACCGTATGCGGCTGAACTGATCGGCAAGACCTTTGACCCGAACAAGCAGAGTGCTGTGCCTAGCGAGGCCATGCAGATGCTGTCGCACGCGCTGCTGGGCGCGCTGTTGGCAGAGGCCAATGGTGGCAAGGCGGGGACTGGGGCGTTGGCGGCCGGTGGTGGTGAGCTGGCGGCGAAGTTCCTGGGTGACTACTACGCCAAACAGAATAAGGGGCAGTTGTCGCCCGAGCAGGCGGAGCAAGTAAGGGTGCTCGGACAGGCAGTCGGCGCAATGGCGGGAGGACTTTCCGCTGCAGGAATTTCTGGCGCGACATTGGGTATGGGTATTGCAAAAAATTCCGTTGAGAATAACTACCTGAATCACGACGAGCGGATGGAGTACCTTCAGGCGACCGTTATCTGCTCTGATGCAGGTAAAGACTGCGATATCAAGGAAAACTTCGAGCGGCTCTCCGCTGAGCGCGATTACAAGCTGTTGATGGCGTGCCAAGTGCCAGGATCTGCCGCATGTGCTGAACAGCGCTCACTTGCGAAAATTGCATTGGAATCGCATAACTCACCTATATATAAGGGAGAGTATGACGCATGGATGGCGGAAAACGCCGATAAGCTCATCGCTGCAAGCAAGAATGCCGGTTCTGGGGTAAGCCTTGAAAAAATTGCCATTCACTCTTCTACCGAAGATCTGCAAAGGAAGGTGTACTGTTCGCTCGTTGGTGAGTGTGGTTCGAACACTGTCGATCTATTGCGTGGTGCAGGCTACGGTGCGGAAGCTGACTGGCTGTCGTCGACGAATCGAGCAGTCGCTGGTGCTGCCTTTGTAAATGGGCTCTGGACTGGGGGAAGAGACCTGGTAGCGGGTGCTGCAAGCATGAGCCAGATCGGTGTTCTGCTGGGTCTGGTCTCGGATTACAAGGAGATGGACAAGCTTGGCTTGCAGGCCTTCTCCCAAAAACGCAACAACGCGATAAGCCAGGCCATCAATGAGTACATGGAGAAGACTGCGGGGTTGGCCTACTACTTAGCTGGTGGACGAAACTCGTGGAACTTTGAGGATGTCGACCAAGCTGCGAACGTTGGCGGAAAGCTCACTGTTGATATCGGAACCTCTTTGTTAGGGCCTGAGGCGTTCCTTGCAAAGGGGGCTAAGACCACCGCATTGGAGGCCGCTGCCTCGGAGGCGCTCGAACGAGCTCGAGTGGCGCGCTCGGTGAAATTGGAGCCGGATGGCTCGTTGCCGCCGCATTTGCTGCCAGATAACATTGTTGGGGATGGAAGTATTGCTCACCTGGGGGGTGTTAATTATCCGGACGGCATATCATTCAAGGTCGATATTGATGCGCATATTTCTCGTCCAGATGGTTATTCTCAGAAGAGCGGAATTTCTGGGGCGCACAATTCAGTGGAATTCAGGTCGGAGGCTGCGGCTCGTGGCGTGAAAATCGTAAGCGAGGTTTCCACGGATGTTCCGGGTGTTTCCGTTATTTCCTATCAGGTGCCGGCGTTGGATCCTACTGGGAAAGTAATTGTGGGCTATAAAAATAAAGTCCAGACGAAGACGGTTTATGATCCGGCTATAATGTCAGATAGGAAGGTTTTGGCGCTCGGCCAGGAGGCTGCTGCGAAGGGTTACAAGGACGCTGCTGCTGCGGGGAAGAGGATATATGAGTCCAATGCGGGAGGCGTCTCTTTCGTTGTGTATATCGATGATGCTGGTGTAGTTAAAAATTTCCACCCTAAGTGAGGCCGTTATGAGTGATCAGTTGTTTGGATCTTGGATGGATAAGAGGGATTCTGATTGGGTGGTTTTTGCTTACTTTGATTGGATTTATTCGTCGGGAATGTTTATTCAGATGCTCGAGTGTCTATCAAGGGGCTGGGGTTTTGGTACCGATGATGTTGATTGTAGATTTCCGGATAACAATAGCTTCGACGTGGATGATCATTTTTCTGGGGTGGAATTTTCATATGGGCTCAAGTACGACCCGGACGTTGTAATTGTTAGTGATGAAGAGTTTAGTAGATACCTGGGTATGGCATGTCTCAAGTATATAGAAAGAACTCCGGGATCGGCTGAGTACGTTCGCTCAATGCTGTGCCGAAATGAGCCGGGAAATGGCTAATCCAGACTGGGGCCCTGCTGATTGCAGCATCGTTGATGCCCGGGCCTCGCGTAATTCAGGGTAAGGGTGAGCTTTATGTAATTCAGCGGCCAAATGGCTTGATAATTCGCCTGTGGGCATTTTCATCATCTGCGGGGAACACTGGCGCAAAATGGACGGTGGATGTTGTTCATCCATCGATTAATAATGGCGGTGCGGTGGAGATGAAGTTCAAGTGGCCGAGGGATATACTAATTATGTCGTGGAGCATTCTTTTGGGTATTCCATGGTGTCAATGTGGCAGGCGCTAAATGGTGCTCTGGCGGGATCTTCTGTCGATTTTGCCGCGCAGCGGGATATTTTTCTCGACATTATTTTTGATATTCTGGAGTCCGGAAGGGCGAAATTGGCGTCTGACGGTCGGCTTTTGGATGGTTCAAATCTAGAGCAGGTCGAGCTTCTTCGGAGGGCTTGGCCGTCGGCCAGGGAAGAGTTGGAATCTGACCTGTGCCTTTGGTTCTTGATTGCAGCTCCTGCAGGAATTGTATGGGTTCTTGGTAATGGTGAGCTTTGTTGGACGTGAATGAGCATCGGTTTGAATTCCATTGAGTGGAATGCGCCGATTGTTCCTGGTGTATCGATGGCAGCTATACCGTTACATGCGGCATACGATGATCTGGACGCGGCTATTGCTGCATTTCTGATCGACGCGGATGCTCAGTTGTACAGGTTTAAGGACGGGCCTGATCTTCGTCTGGAAAGGTATGGTCCTGACGAGCATGGAAACGGCGGGCTCCTGTTCTCCCTGCCTGGCGGTGATCGCACTGGTGATATGGCTGCGCTCTCTATTACGATCGGCGACTGGGGTGTGCGGGCGATCAAGGTTTACGCATTGGGGATGCCGTGGGATGTCGTTGCACGTAAGTCCTATCGTGGACTTGCAGCAGGTTCAGTTGGCATTGGAAGTCTGGTTTCAGATTTTCTTGGCTTCACCGAGTTGCATTTCGATGAAGCAGAGGAGTGGTTCTGTAGCGGAGGTCAGTACGCTGCCCTCGAAATTTCCGGTTGGGGTGTGCCGCTTGAGGATGAGCCGGAGCAGGTCGTGACTGCAATCTGCGTCGTGGCTTGAGAGTGTTTATGGTCGTTGCATTGAGTTCGAGTAAGGCCGCGCTGAGTACAGGCGGGGTGGGACTCAATAGCCGAGATGCTACGTGGTAAGCGGTCGTGAGTGATTTCGTGTCGAGTTTGGATGAAAAATAATGAGAGCAAGGATTGAACCCACCTTCGGCAGCGCCGTCGGTGAAGCGGTGCAGAGCACAGATGCAACCTCTGATGGGCCGAGCGAGAAGGACGCACTGGCGATCGTGGTAGGAGACCGGTTCTCCACCTACCTCCACTACTGGAGGCTGTACGACGCAAGCGGCGGGGCGCCAAGGCGCTGGAACTGGCCGGCATTCCTGTTCTCGTCACTCTGGTTCTTCTTCCGGCGCATGCATGCGTGGGGCGCGATCTGGTTCATCCTTTCGCCGTTGCTGATGACCACCTTCGTGCTGCTGGGGCTGCCATGGTTGTCCTTGCTCTCCTTCGTGGTGTTTCGCGTACTTGCAGGAATCCTGGCGAATCCGCTGTACCTAGCGCATTGCCGAAGGATTGTCCGCAAGGTTGATGCTGAGCATCGCGGGGCACATCGGCGGCACCTTGAGCTGCAGAAGGCTGGTGGTGTCAGCTACACCGCTCTGGTGATCGCCTTGGCGGTAACGGCCTCACAGAACACCCTGATCAAACTGATCGTTGGTTCGATATCAGAGCCAACGCCCACGCAGTCTGCTCTGCACGTGGCGGCGAACCCGCCGGATCTGCCGGACCCGCAGATAGAGGAAGCGGAGCAGGTGGAGTACCAGGAGCAAATGCGTGCGATCGCAATGACGGCGTGGCCAGCAGGTGTTCCCATCGAGGGCAATGCCTGCATTGTCGAGCTGCGTTTGGCGCCACCAGGTCAAGTGCTGGAGGCGAATGTCCTGGAGCCGTGCACGTTGAGCGAGGCGCAGCGCGAGATGATGCTGGGTGAAATCAGGCGCACGGACTTCACGATCGAGGGGAAGATGCGGTTCTTCAACAGGCATACCCTCATCGGCTTGCGCAGGTAATGAGCATTTCGCTGTTTCTCGAAGTCGAAGCCGGTGCCGATCTGGGTCCCGTGCTGCACGATCTGGATTCGATCCAGGCCGAGTACTTCGACGGTACTGACGGTCTGCGTGGATATCTTCCAGCATCCAACACCGGCTTCGGGTTCGGCATCGTCGACCCGCCGGAAGCTGTCGTAGCGGAAGGGATTGAGGCCTCGTGGCAGGTGGGCCTGCTGGGTTCGTTCCATTTCCGCGCGTGCGGGTTTGAAAGCGCCTGGGAGGAAATCTGCCACTTCATCAAGCGTTACGCCGCGGCGTGCGGGTTCCGGTTTGTGCTCTCCTTCCAGTTCGAGAGCGTCTATGCGGCAAGGCTCGGGAAGGATCTGGTCTTCCCGGGACCAGCTGCCCCGTAATGCCGCGCAACGGGCTGGCAGGTCCCTGTCTGATCCCATTTCGCTGCACGTGGCGATATACCTTCTGGATATAACGCCTTCGTGGTTCGTCCTATTTCACACCTGTCTGCACAGTTCCAGAGTTTTGGATCGATATAATAATACCAGCCCATAAAGTTTCCCCTGCCTGCGCCGCCATCGATCGTACGGCCATGATCAAGGGAATTGAGATGCTCGCCTTACGCAACCTCCGAGTGGGATCCCGGCTGGGTGCCGGATTTGGATTGCTGCTGCTGTTCATCGTGGCCATCGTCGGCCTGGTGCTGTACGGGAATCACCTGAAGTCCGCCCAGTTCTCGAAGGTGGTGGACGTCAACATGGTGAAGATGCGGCTGTTGAACGACATGCTGGATACCAACAACGCGGTGCTGATGCATCGCCGGCTGATGGTGATCAAGCGCGGTGAGGATTTCGACAAGGATTATCAGAAGGCGCAGGAGCTGTCGCAGACCTACGACGGCATCTGGGCCAAGTACATCAAGATTCCACGCGATGCCACCGGTGATGCCCTGGTGGCGAAGATCGACGCGGCACGCAAGGCCACCGACGCCTCCACCCAGCATCTGCACGAGCGCATGAAGGCGGGGGATTTTGACGGTGCGGCCAAGGAACTGCTCGCCGAGCACGGCCTGGCTACCGCATGGAACGAGACGATCTCGACCCTGCTGCGGCATCAGGAGACACTGACCGCGCGCAGCCGCGAGGAATACCGTTCAACCGAATCCTGGACCGGCACGCTGTCGATCGTGTTCGGCGTGCTGAGCCTGATACTGGGCTCGCTGGCCGCGTGGGCCATCACCCGCAGCCTGACCCGCCCGCTGGAAGGTGCGGTGAAGCTGGCCGACGGCATCGCCAACGGGCGGCTGGACAACAGCATCGACGCGTCCGGCAACGATGAGGTGACGCAGCTGCTCAGGTCGATGCAGCGCATGCAGGCGCAGTTGCAGTCGGTGATGGCGGCGCAGGGCGAGCTGGCCCGCCAGCACGATGCCGGCAGCCTCAGCTATCGCATGGACGAGGCTGCCTTCCCCGGCGACTACGGGCGCATGGTGCACGAGACCAATGCGCTGGTCGGCTCGCACGTGCAAGTGCAGAACCGGCTGATCGAAGTGATGAAGCATTACGCCCGTGGCGACCTGTCGGTGGACATGGATCCGCTGCCGGGCGAGAAGGCGGCGATCACCCAGGCAATGGACGAGACCAAGACCAGCCTGTCGGCGATCAACGGCGAGATCCGCCGGCTGGCGACGGCCGCGGCGGCGGGCGACTTCAGCCTGCGCGGCGATGAAGATCGCTTCGCCTATGATTTCCGCGACATGGTGGCTGGACTCAATCGCCTGATGCAGACCACCGACGAGAACCTGGTGCAGGTGTCGACGCTGCTGCAGGCGATCTCGCGCGGTGACCTCACCGTACGCATGCAGGGCGACTTCCACGGCGTGTTCGCCCGCATGCGCGATGACTGCAATGCCACCGTCGATCAGCTCAAGCAGATTGTCGGCCGCATCCAGTCCAGCGCGTCCAGCATCAACCTGGCGGCAGGCGAGATTGCCTCGGGCAACACCGATCTGTCGCGGCGCACCGAGCAGCAGGCGGCGAACCTGGAAGAGACGGCGGCGTCGATGGAGGAACTGACCTCCACCGTGAAGCAGAACGCTGAGCACGCACGCCAGGCCAACCAGCTCGCGATTGGCGCGCACGGTGTCGCGTCGCAGGGCGGCGAGGTGGTCGGCCAGGTGGTCACCACGATGTCGGCCATCGAAGCCTCGTCGAAGAAGATCGCCGAGATCATCAGTGTCATCGACGGCATCGCCTTCCAGACCAACATCCTGGCCTTGAACGCGGCGGTGGAAGCCGCGCGTGCAGGCGAGCAGGGCAGGGGCTTTGCAGTGGTGGCCAGTGAGGTGCGCACGCTGGCACAGCGCTCGGCCGGTGCGGCCAAGGAGATCAAGAGCCTGATCGAGGATTCGGTCGGCAAGGTCGCCGACGGATCGGCGCTGGTCCGCCAGGCAGGCACCACGATGGGCGAGATCGTGGCGTCGGTGCAGCGCGTGACCGACATCATGGCTGATATCTCCGCCGCATCGCAGGAGCAGAGCTCGGGCATCGAGCAGGTGAACCAGGCTGTGGTGCAGATGGATGAGACCACGCAGCAGAATGCGGCGCTGGTGGAAGAGGCCAGTGCAGCGGCACGCTCGATGGAAGAGCAGGCCAACCTGCTGGCTGAGGCGGTTTCGGTGTTCCGCACGGGTGCGGCGACGGCAGCGGCGGTGGTACGCCCCGCATTGGCAGCGGTAGCTGCGACGGTCACCCCGGTACGCCGGCCCGCTGCGCTTTCACCCCGCATCGAACCGACACTGGCGGCCAATGCCGGTGGTTGGGAAGAGTTCTAGAACGTGGCACGCCGGTAGGGAGACGGGGCCCATCACGATGGCTGATCGTGATGGGCGCGGATTTTCTTCCTGAACGCGCGATGGCCGATGAGGTGGCGGACACGCGCATTTCACTTCCGGTTGCCAACTGCGGGTGGACACTGGCGCCATTCCGGAACTCAGGAGATGGCCATGAAGACCTCGACCCGATTGCTTGTGCTGGGCACCCTGCTGGCGGCTTCGTCGGTAGCCGGTGCGCAGACCTATGGGCCGCGCGATGAGGGACGCAAGTTCAACGACGGCAGCCGAGTGGTCTGCAAGAACGTGGAAGTGCAGCGCAACTCGCGCGATCCGAACCGCATCGCCGGTACGGCCACCGGCGCGGTGATCGGTGGCCTGCTGGGCAACCAGGTGGGCGGCGGCAATGGCAAGAAGCTCGCTACCGTGGCCGGTGCTGTGGCCGGTGGTGCGGCCGGTCGCCAGATCCAGGGCAACAGCCAGCAGAAGAATGGCGACCGCGTGGTCGAGCGCCGCTGCGAACGCGTCTATCGCTGATCGATCGCCGACAGCCCCAGTTTTCCCCTTCCACATCGCAGTACTCGAACGCCGGCCCCGCGCCGGCGTTCTTCGTTGCAGGAAAAGGGGACGGAGGGGATTAAGTCGCAATCTCCCAAACCGGCCGGTTACGACTTAATCCCCTCCGTCCCCTTTTTTGCGAGGAGGCGCCAGGTGGCGAGGCCGCCGTAGAGCAGCAGCAGGACGGTGAGGGTGATCAGTTCGTGGCTGATGTCGGCCAGGCGGGCGTCCATCTGGTTCAGGCGCACCATCAGGTTGATGCCCGAGGTGGTCGGCAGCAGCTGTGCCAGCCAGACCAGCGGTTGCGGCGTCATCACTGCGGGCCACGACAGGCTGGCCAGGAAGAACAGCGGGATCGAGGTGGCGATGATGTACTGGAAGGCGCGCTCGCGGGTGCGGAAGAAGCTGCCGACGAACAGGCCGAAGGCCACCGTCGCGGCGATGAACAAGGTGCCGCCCAGCAGCTGGCCCAGCGGATTGCCGCCGCGCGGATAGTCCTGCACCCAGGCGGTGAACCCGGCATACCAGAACAAACCGAACAGGCCGATCAGGCCGAAGCCCAACGCCATGCCGGCCAGCGTCGGCAGGTCGAAGCGCAGGCGCCGGCCCAGTGCGAGGCGGCGGCCGCCGAGCAGAACACCGATGCCCATCAACAGCGTCTGGTGCACGATCAGCTCGGCCACGCCGGGCACGATGGCGCTGCCATAGCCTTCCTGCGTGTTGTACAGCGGGCGCTGCACCAGGGTGACCGGCGGTGCCTGTGGCGCGCCCATGAAGGCGGCCTGGCCGACCACGGCGTCGCGCCCGAATGCGCCCAGTGCATCGGCCACGCTGCCCAGCACCCAGCTGGCACGGCCCAGGTAGGCGCCGTTGCCAAGCAATACCAGCTTGGCCGGATGGCCGCGCAGGATGTCGCGTTCCAGGTTGGCCGGGATCACGACGATGCCTTCGGCGTGGCCGGCTTCGAGCTGCTGGCGTGCGCTGTCGACGTCCGCCGGTTGCCCGACCACGCGCGCAACGCGCAGTGCGTCGAGCTTGCGCAGCAGCTCGCGGCTGGTCGCGCTATGGTCTTCGTCCACCACCAGCACCGGCAGGTTGCCGGCCACCTGGTGCCGGTAGGCGGCTGGATAGAAGAACGAATACAGGATCACCGCACCGACCATCACCACGATCGCGTAGCGGTCGCACAGCACCGCCATCAGGGTCTGCCGCAGGCTGCGCCAGAGCATGCTCATGCGTCAGCCCCTGCGGATTGTGCGGCGGCAGGCGTGCGTGCAAAGGCGATCAGGCGCAGGCCGCCGATGCCACCGGCCACCACCGTCATCAACAGCAGCGTAGCCAGCGGCCATGCCGAAACCTGCAGCGGCGAGCCGATGAACTGCTGCTGGGTCTGCAGCTTGATGTAGGCGCTCAATGGCAGCAGCTGGTGCCAGACGCGGGTAAACAACGGCCCGTCCAGCACCGGGAAGGTGGCACTGGAAAACGCCAGTGCGGTGCCGATGCTCAGACCCACCGCGGACAGCGCGGTACCCATGTCGCGGGTGACGCCGACGAAAAACAACGCGTAGGCGGCCGTGGCCAGGTAGAACAGGGGCTGTGCGAGCAGCAGCAGGAGCACGCTGCCGGCCACACCATCGCCGCGCAGCCAGGCCAGGTAGCCGATGCCGAGCGCGCCATACAGCGAGAACAGCAGGAGGTACGGCGCGACCTTGCCGGCAATCGCCGACCACGGCGTGCGAGCCAGCCAGGCGGGCAGGGTGCCATCGCGGATCTCGCGGCCGAGGCTGCCGGCCACCGCAAGTGCCAGCACCAGCGACAGCACTGCGGGGAAGATCAGTGGCAGCAGGAACAGCTCGTAGCTGCGCGCCGGGTTGTACAGGATGTCCGACTGCACCGCGATCGGTGCCGCGCGCAGCTTGCCCGGGCCGACCTGCAGGCCGATGCGCTCGCGCAGCAGGCGTGCGTTCCAGGCCGAGACCGCGTCGCCGATGTCGCGCGACGCCGATTGGCCGGTGGTCATGTAGGTGGCGTTGTAATAGGCGAACACTGTGCCCTGGCGCCCACGCAGCGCCTGCCGGGTGACATCGCGCGGCACCAGCACGATGGCGAACACGTCCAGGCTGCGCAGCTGCGAACGTGCCTCCTCCAGGTCCGCTGGCTGGCTGGCGACGCGTACGCCGGGACTTGCGTCGAGCATGCGCAGCAGCAGGCGGCTGTCACTGCTGTGGTCAAGGTCGACCACAGCAATCGGGATATCGCGCATCACCGACGGCGTGAACATCCATGCCATCACTACCAGCATCAGTAGTGGCAGCAGGGTGACCAGCAGCAGGTCGGCACGGTTGCTGCGCAGCGACTGCAGCTCGCGCCGCCACGAAGCGGCGAAGCCGTTGCGGTCCGGGCTCAGTGCTGGGGCCATGCGAACAGCACGCTCATGCCGGGGCGGAAGCCCTCGATGCGGCGTACCGGGCGCACCCGCACCTCGAAGCTGCGGACGTCATAGCCGGACGACTGGCGGGTGGTACGCCAGGTTGCGTAGTCGCCGGCCGGATTGATGAAGTAGACCTCGAACTCACCATCTAGGCCCAGCGCCGGCACGCTGCCCTGCAGTTTGCTGCCGACCTTCAGGCCCTGCATCTGCGATTCGCGCAGGTTCATCGCCACCCACATGCGGTCGATGTCGACCAGGGTGAACACCGGATAGCCGGCCGGCACCAGCTCGCCCGGATCGGCCATGCGCTTGTTGATCTCGCCCGCCACCGGCGCGCGTCCTTCCACTTCTGCTCGCGCGGCGTTGACCTCGGCCACCGCGCCCTGCGCCTGTTGTACCTGGCCCTGGGCTGCGCGCTTGTCCTGCTCGCGGGCGCCGGCCAATGCCATGTCGTACTGCGCGCGGGCGGCGCGGGCCAGTTCGCGCGAACTGGTGGCCTGGGCATGCGCTTCATCGCGCTTCTGCCGGGTCATCACCCCTTCGTTGAACAGGTTCTGCACGCGCTGGTAGGTCGCTTCGGCCAGCGTCGCGCCGGCTTCGGCCCGCTTCCAGTTCGCTTCGGCGGCACGGATGTCTTCGCTGCGCGCGCCTTCATCGGCCTTGTCGGCCACCGCCTGCGCAGCGGCCAATGCGCCGTGCGCCTGCTGTTCCTTGGCGGCCACTTCGGGACTGTCGAGCAGGAACAGCACCTGCCCGGGCTGCACGCGATCGCCCTCGCGCACCTTCAGCTCGGCCACGCGCGCGGTGATCTTGGCGGCCACGTTGATCGTGTCCGCATCGGCCATGCCCTGGATCTGGTCGGCCGGGCTGCGCCAGGCCAGCCACAGGCCGAGCACCACCGCGACCAGCAGGACCACCAGCAGGATCGGTCCCAGCCGTCGCTTGCCGGGGGGCGTCGTCGCATCGTCGTGCAGCACATCACTCATGGTCGATCACCTCGTCCGCACGCCGCCGGAATTCTTCGAAACGGTCCATCTGTCCACTGATCTCCAGCAACTGTGCCAGCGCAATGTCGTATTGGTAGGCGGCCTGTGCGCGCTCGACACGGGCGCCGCCCAGGCCGAGCCGCGCATCGATCACATCCAGCGAGGTGGCCTGGCCTTCGCGGAATGCCAGCTCCTGCAGGCGCAGGTTTTCCTGTGCCTGGGCGATGCTGCTGTCGAGCAGCACGAACTGCTGGCGCGCGGTCTCAAGTTCGTTCCAGGCCTTGCGCACGCCCAGTGCGACCTGGTTCTCGGCCTCGCGCAGGCCCGCTTCGGCCTGGTCCTGCTGCGCACGCGCGGCGCTGATCTGCGCCGGCCGCGAGTTCGGCGACAGGAAGGTGTACTTCAGGCCGATGCCGAACGCCCAGTCCGGGTCGGTCAGCATCTCGTCGCGGCGACGGAAGTCGTACTGGCCGAAGGCGAAGATCTGCGGCTTCAGCTTGGCCTGCTGCACGCGCACGCCCTGTTCGGCCTGCGCCACCATCGCGCGCAAGCGCGCGATCTGCGGCTGGCGCGCCTGCGCCGTGCGCTCGAAGCTGGCCACCGGTTCCATCGGCACGCGCTGCACGAACAGCGGCGACACCGGCTGCACCTCGCCACCGCTGCGCAGCAGCGTGGCCAGCGCGGCCTTCAGCGTAGCCAGATCGTTCACCGTCTTCTGGTATTCGCGCTCGGCCTTGTCGCGGGCCACGGTGGCCTGCAGGCGCTGGGCGCGGGTGGCGAAGCCCTCGCGCTCCAGCTTTTCTGCATCGGACAGGTGGCGGTTGAGGCCGTCGCGTACGTCGCGGCGCACGTCCACCGCCTGCTCGGCCAGGCGCTGGCCGAAGTAGGCCTGGGCCAGCTGCACGGTCAATGATTGGCGCTGTGCCTCGCGCTCGGCGTTGGCCTGCTCATGGGCGGCGCTGGCCGCACGTTGCGCGGCCGGGATCACGCCGCCGGTGTACAGCGGCAGCACCGCGGTCACTACCGGGCGGGTACGCCAGTCGCGCTCGGTGAACGACAGCGGCGAATCGATTCCGAAGGCTTCAGCCACGGGCGCCAGCGAACCCAGTGGCAGGGTCAGGGTCTTCTGGAACTGCAGGCGGCGCACTTCGCCGGTGATCTCCGGCAGGCGCAGCAGGCGCGTGGCGTCCTGCAGGTCCTGCTTGTTGCGCGCCGCTGCATCTGCGGCGGCTAGTGCATCGGAGACCTGCTCCAGGCGTTGGCGTGCCTGTTCCCAGTCCAATGCGGGGGCGTCGTTGCTGTTCTGCGCGGACGCAGCGGTTGGCAGGCAGGTCGCCAGCACCAGCGCCAGCGCGGCCTTCGCGCGGTGCATCCTTGTACGTCGGCCGATCACGCCCATGCCGTCCCAGTGGTAAAGAAGTGCGCAAACGGTAGTGCGCGCGGCGTGAAGCCCGAGTCTGCGGTCATCGGATTGTCCTCAACGAAGGGTGCCGCTGGCCGCAGTGCGCAGCGCCTGGGTGATGTGCTGCAGCGTGCTTGAGCGCACGGCGGCATGTTGCCAGTACAGCGGCACATCCAGCCAGCGGCGGGGTTCCAGTACCACCACGCGGCCGGCGCGCACGGCGGGCGCGACCAGGGTTTCCGGGGCCATGCCCCAACCGAGTCCGCACGCGGCAGCTTCGACGAAACCGGTGGAAGAGGGCAGGTAGTGTAGCGGCGGCTGCAGTCGCGCGCGGGTCAGGCGCCGCACGAAGCGCCATTGCAGTTCATCCTTGCGGTTGAACACCAGCATCGGTGCGCGCGCCAGGGCCGCGGCCTGCATGCCATCGTTGAAGTACTGGCGGGCGAAGCCGGGCGAAGCGATCGCGTGGTAGCGCATGGCGCCGAGCGGGTGCACGTTGCAGCCCTTCACCGGCTGGCTTTCGGCGGTGACTGCGCCGAGCACGCTGCCATCGCGCAGCAGCTGCAGGGTGTGGTCCTGGTCGTCCATGCGCAGGTCGAACAGGTAGCCATGGCGCTGGTGCAGGTCGGCGATGGCGGGCACGAACCAGGTATCAAGCGAGTCGTCGTTGACCGCCAGGGGGATGGGCGTACGCGCAGCGTCGTTGCCACGCTCGGGTAGCAGCTCGGCCAGCGCCTCGGCTTCCAGCGCCTGCATCGGGCGTACCCGGCGCAGCAGCGCTTCACCGGCGGCGGTCGGTCGGCAGGGGGCCTGGCGCACCACCAGGACCTGCCCGAGCCTGTCCTCCAGGGCCTTGATCCGTTGCGACAGTGCCGACGGGCTGATCGACAGGCGGCGTGCCGCAGCCTCGAAGCTGCCTTCTTCCAGCACCGCAGCGAATGCGGCCAATTGTGGATGTACCAGATCCATGCCGGTGCCCCTTCAGTTTTCCTGCACAGGATAAAGAAAAATCAGATTGTCTAAACATCGCCATTGGCCTCACCCTGCGTGTCCCCTCGCTGCCTGGCCTGTCCTGATGTGGATCGCCGCTACCGCCGCCGGCCTGTTCGCAGGTGCCGGCCTGGTCATCGCCATCGGTGCGCAGAACGCCTTCGTCCTGCGCCAGGGCCTGCAGCAGCGCCATGTGGGGAAGGTGGTGCTGGCCTGCGCCGGCGCGGACATCGTGCTGATCCTGGCGGGCGTGGGCGGCATGGGCGCGCTGGTGCTGCAGTGGCCGCTGCTGCTGCAGGGGCTGCGCTTCGGTGGCGCGGCCTTCCTGCTCTGGTATGGCCTGCAGGCGGGGCTGCGCGCATGGCGGGGTGGCAGTGCGCTGGCCGCCGCCGAGGCGCAGGGCGGCAGCGGACGGCAGGTGCTGCTGACCTGCCTGGCCTTCACCCTGCTCAACCCGCACGTCTATCTGGATACGGTGGTGTTGCTGGGCAGCCTGTCCACGCGCTACCCCGGTGACCTGCGCTGGGCGTTCGCCGCCGGTGCGTGCGCCGCCAGCGTGGCCTGGTTCTGCACGCTGGGCTATGGCGCGCGCCTGGTGCAGCCGGTGTTCCGCAGGCCGGACGCCTGGCGGGTGCTGGATGGGGGCGTCGCGATCTTCATGTTCTGCCTGGCAACGCTGCTTCTGTTGCGTCCGCTCTAGGCCGCATCCACCGCGCACAATGGCGTTTCGCCGGGGCGCAGGGTCAATACGCGCACGCCGTTGCGGGTAACCGCCACCGTGTGCTCGAACTGGGCAGACAGCTTGCCGTCGCGGGTGTAGACCGGCCATTGGTCCGGCTGCTGGCGGATGGCCGGCCTGCCCTGGTTGAGCATCGGCTCGATGGTGAACACCATGCCCTCATCCAGCACCAGGCCGGTGTTGGGATGGCCGTAGTGCAGGATCTGCGGTTCCTCGTGCATTTCCTGGCCGATGCCATGGCCGCAGTATTCCTTCACCACGCTGTAGCCGTGGCTGCGCGCGTAGCGGGCGATGGCGTGGCCGATGTCGCCCAGGCGCGCGCCGGGGCGCACCGCGGCGATGCCTTCCCACATCGCCTGGCAGGCGGCCTGCACCAGCCTGCGCGCGGCGTAGTCGACCTCGCCCACCAGGTAGGTGGTGCTGGAGTCGGCGATGTAGCCGTTCTTCTCCAGGGTGATGTCGAGGTTGACGATCTGGCCGTTGCGCAGCACGTCGGTGGTGCTGGGTACGCCGTGGCAGATCACGTTGTCGATCGAGGCGTTGAGCACGTACGGGAAGCCGTACTGGCCCTTGCTGGCCGGCCGCGCCTGCAGCTCGTCAACGATCATGCGTTCGACGAAATCGTTGATCTCCATCGTGCTGCGGCCCTGCAGCGGCAGCCGGTCGAGCGCGGCGAACACCTGCGCCAGCAGGCGGCCCGATTCGGCCATCAGCGCGATCTCGTCGGGGCGCTTGATGATCGCCATCTGCTCAGACCTGTCCCGGTGCCAGCAGCGGCGGCTGCACGCCGGCTGCGCGCAGTTCGCTGGCGACGATGTCCTGGAAGCTCAGCGTGGGGTTCATCTCGCACAGCATGCCGACCCGGATCCAGAAGTTGGCCTGGGCGTTGATCGAACGGCTGGAGACAGTGCAGGCACGGCGCAGCTGGTCGTGCAGGGTGTCATCGATGTTGACGATGCCCATCGGCGGTCCTGGAGTGGGAATATACGAAGCGTATATGTTTCGTATATCCGCCTCAAGCCCGCGTTGTTCAGTCCAGGTGGGTGGCAAAGCGCAGGCGGTTGCCGTCGGGGTCGCGCAGCAGCATTTCGCGGCTGCCCCAGTCGGTGTCATGCGGTGGCTGCTCGATCGGCACGTTGGCGGCGCTGAAGGCGCGGTACAGGCTGTCGACGTCGTCGACGATGAAGTACACCGCGCCGCCGACCTCGCAGTCACCGCTGTGCTCGGTGAGGAAGATCGTCTGGCCATCGCGGGTGAGCTGGGCGAACAGCGGCAAACCGGCTTCGAAGCGGTGTTCCCAGTCGACCACGAAACCCAGCCCCTGCACGTAGAACGGCAGGGTGGTATCGGCATGGCGCATGCGCAGTTGCGGGATGACGGTCTGGGGCATGGCGAGGGCTCCGGGGCGGGAACCCAGTGTAGTGCCGGCCGCTGGCCGGCATTCCCGTGAGCCCGGGAACAATGAGGTTGCCGGCCAGCGGCCGGCACTACCGAAGCCATGCCGGCCAGCGCCGGCACGACCGACGCGGTCAGCAGGCCGTCGGTAGGGCGGCCATCGCGGCCAGCAGCTCGCGGTTGACCTGTTGGTGCCGTGCCTGCCAGACCGGCAGGTCCTCGGCGCTGATGTCGGGCTGGCCATCCAGCGACGACAGCCAGCGCTTGAAGCGGCTCTGGTAGTTGGCCAGCGAAACTTCGCCGGTGATGTCACTGCCGACCAGGCCACCGGCGCGCAGTGCTTCGATCACCACCAGTGCGTGTTCCAGCTGGAAGCGGCCCTGGTCCCAGTTGCTTCGCGCAACGTCCTCGGCGAATACATCCTTGTCGATCGACAGGTAGGTCGGCTGTGGGGATGCGGCCTGCTCGGCGGCGAACGCGGCGACCAGTGCTTCCGGGTGCTCGAAGCGTCGGAACGCACGGCCCATGCCGAGGCGGTGGCCCCAGCCCACGTCCACGTCCATGCACCAGTACGTCAGGCGTCCACCCATCAGCGGTCGCCAGTGGTTCTCCCAGGCATGACCGAGGCCGATATCGCTGGAAGTGATGCCGAGCACATGGATGTGCGAGATCTGCGGCAGCTTGCTGGCGGCGTTCACCCACGAGCCGCAGTGCATGCCGAGCGGGAACCGCATGTTGTCCGGATGGTTGTCCAGCACCACCAGCTGGAACGGGGCCTGCCCGCGCATGCGGCGCAGCAGTGGCAGGCTGAGGTGGTGGAAGTCGCCACTGCCGAGCATGACGGTTCCGAGCTGGGCCGGCAGTGGTGCCAGCACGTCAGCGGCGAAACGGTCCAGGGTGGCATTGCTGCAGGCAAAGCGCAGCGGGTCATGCCACTGCGGCAGGGCCAGGGTCTGTGCCTGTGGCAGCGGCAGCACGCCACCGTCCAGGTCCAGGATCAGCGGGGAACGCAACGGCATCGTTCAACCGCCTCCATCAGGTTCGCCCTGCAGGTGCGGGGCCAGCTTGCGCAGGGCGGCGCGCAGCAGCGGGGAGCGTGCGTGGATCGCGTGCCGGGTGGAGGTGAAGCGCGCACCCAGTTCGGCCTTGATGCGCGAGTCGGTCCAGCCGGCCACGTAGTGGCTCAGGCCGTGCTGCAGCGCGTACTCGAGGTTGTGCATCCAGCTGACCGCGTACAGGTTGTGCTCGCGCGACTGCGGATAGGCCAGGCCGATGTACTTGTCCACCAGCTTGCCGGCATGCACGTAGCACAGGTTCCAGCCGATCAACCGGCCCTGGTGGCGGTACAGGAACATCCGTCCCTGGCCCTGGCTGTCGGCCAGCAGGTACTGGAAATAGGGCAGGTCGAGCTGGTCGAAATGCACCGCGCTCTGCGCGTATACGCCCAGGTACAGCGCGTACAGTTCGGCCTGCAGTTGCGGGTCGGCCAGGGCCGGGTTGCCGGTGGCGATGCAGTCGATCTGCAGGTCATCGCGCGAACGCAACTTGCGACGGATGTTCTTGCGGCGCGAGGATGACAGGCGGCCGAGATAGTCGTCGAGCGAATCGAAATCGATCGCCACCCAGGCCAGCGGCATGCCTTCCAGTTCGACGAAGCCGCGTGCCAGCAGCGCCTGCAGGAAGGCGCCGCTGTGTGCGTTGGCCGCGTCGTCCAGCAGCGGTGAATCGACTGCCAGGTCCTTCACCACAAGCAGCCGGGTATCGCCGATCGCGTGACGCGTCACGTCCTCGGCCAGCGCCTCCGGGGCAACGTGTGCCGGCAGCGGGGTGTACTCGGTGCTGGTGGCACCGACGAAGCGCGTCTTCCAGGTGATCCACGGCCGCCACAGGCGCGACAGCGGCAGGCCGAGCAGCCTGCCGCGCAGTTCGTCATCCATCGTGGTGGTCAGGTCCAGCGGCGCACGGAAGGTCGGCAGGCCGCTGGGAAGGCGGCCTGCCTCGAATCCGAGCGGGGGGTGGGCGAGGAAGCCCTCCAGCAGCGCGGTCGGTTCCAGCGCGGTGCTGGATGCGCGTGACGTCATCTCCATCGGCACGGGAACCGGCAGCGCATCGACCTCAGCCCTTGGCCTTGGTCAGCGCCTGGTCGAGCAGGGTGATCGCCAGGTCGATTTCTTCGTAGCTGATGTCCAGCGACGGCGCGAAGGTGATCACGTTCTTGTACCAGCCACCCACGTCGAGCACGAGGCCCATGCGCTTGCCGTCGTGCAGCAGGTCACCGGCCAGGCCGATGTCGACCATGCGGTCCAGCAGCTCCTTGTTCGGGGTATAGCCGTCGGCCTGGCAGATTTCCGCACGCAGCGCCAGGCCCAGGCCGTCGACGTCGCCGATTTCCGGGTGGCGCTTCTGCAGGCCGCGCAGGCCGTCGAGGAAGTACGCCCCCTTTTCCGGCACGGTGCGCTCGTAATCCATTTCCTTGCCCAGCTTCAGCACTTCCAGGCCCAGGCGGGTGCCCAGTGGGTTGGAGTTGAAGGTGGAGTGGGTGGAGCCCGGCGGGAACACGGTCGGGTTGATCAGCTCTTCGCGCGCCCACAGGCCCGACAGCGGGTTCAGGCCGTTGGTCAGCGCCTTGCCGAACACCAGCACGTCCGGGGTCACGCCGAAGTGCTCGATCGACCACAGCTTGCCGGTGCGCCAGAAGCCCATCTGGATTTCATCGACGACCATCAGGATGCCGTACTTGTCCAGCACGCGCTTGAGGCCGGTGAAGAAGTTGCGCGGCGGGATGACGTAGCCACCGGTGCCCTGGATCGGCTCGACGTAGAACGCGGCGTACTCGGCCTGGCCGACCTTGGGATCCCACACGCCGTTGTACTCGCTTTCGAACAGGCGCTCGAACTGCCACACGCAGTGGTCGGAGTACTCGTCCGGAGTCATGCCCTTCGGGCGACGGAAGGGGTACGGGAACGGGATGAACATCGCGCGCTCGCCGAAGTGGCCGTAGCGGCGGCGGTAGCGGTAGCTGGAGGTGATCGAAGACGCACCCAGGGTGCGGCCGTGGTAGCCGCCTTCGAAGGCGAACATCAGGCTCTTGCCGCCGCGCGCGTTGCGCACGATCTTCAGCGAGTCTTCAATGGCCTGCGCACCGCCGACGTTGAAGTGCACGCGGCCGTCGAGGCCGAACTTCTCGTGCATGTCCACGGCAATGGTCTTGGCCAGCTGCACGCGGGTCGGGTGCAGGTACTGGCTGGCGACCTGAGGCAGGGTGTCGATCTGGTCCTTCAGTGCATCGTTCAGGCGCTTGTTGCTGTAGCCGAAGTTGCACGCCGAGTACCACATCTGCAGGTCGAGGTAGGGCACGCCCGCGCCGTCGAACATGTAGCTGCCTTCGCCGCGCTGGAAGATCTTCGGCGGATCGACGTAGTGGACGGTGTCGCCGAAGGAGCTGTAGCGGGCTTCGTCGGCCAGCAGCTGCGCATCGGAGGCAGCGGCGTCGGCGTTCTTGTCAAAAATATTCATGCAGTTCGGTTCCGTGAAGGACGTTCGAAAGGGGTAACAGGGGAGCGCGCCTGGAAGGGAGTGCTCAGGCGGTGGCAAGCAGCAGGGGCAGTGCGGCGGGCTGCGGGCTGGCGTCGAGGCGACGTGGCTGCAGCAGGCTGCCATCGAGCAAGCGCGGCAGCAGTGCGATTGCATCGTGGAAGGTGTCGATGGCGGCATGCTCGATGCCGGCATTCGTGCAATGGGTAATCAGGCGGCGCTTGGCGAACACGAAGTCGGCGTCTTCGGACACGCAGAAATCCGAGCTGCCGTCGCCGATCATCAGCACGCGCGGTGCTTCCTTGGCGCGCGCCTGCGCGGCGCAGGCGCATTTGCAGGTGCCACTGCGGCAGCCTTGGGCCTGGTAGGGCGATTCCAGTTCCCAGTGGTCATCGCACCAGCGCAGGTGGTTGGCCACCACCGGCAGCTGCGCCAGGCCGTGGTTGGCGAGGATGCGATGGATCGCATAGTCCAGGCCGTCGCTGACGATGCGCAGTGGCAGGCCCAGCTGCTCGGTGCGAGCGACGAAGGCGACGAAACCTGGATCGATCTGCACCTGGTCCAGATGGGCATCAAGCGTGGCCGGATCCAGTTCCAGCAGCCGCACCTGGCCCTGCATGCATTCACGCGAGCCGATCTTTCCCGCCTTCCACTGGTCTTCCAGTTCCTGCCAGCCCGGCTGGCCGTACTTTTCCAGCAGCGAGTCGATGACATCTTCGAGGCTGATGGTGCCGTCGAAGTCACACAGGATGCTCCAGTGCATGGGCAGGTCCGTCGATGAGAAAGGCGTCCGGCACATTGCCGGGGCAGGCTCAATGTAGGCAGGCCGCCTTTCTCGTTCCTTTCCTGTTGAAAGGCGCTTTTGACGGGCTGGGAAAGCGTTCAGGAAAGTACATGGATGAATGCGCGGAGCGCAGGCCACGCATGCACGTGCGGGTCAGGCGCGGGCCAAGACCTGCAGTATTTCGCCCGTTTCCTCACGGGTCTGCCAGGCGCTGTTGCCAAGGGTGAGCATGCGTGCGGCGAAGTCACGTGCATTGGGCACGTCCTCATGCGGCACGATGCCACGCAGGTAGGCGTAGTCGGGCAGGGCATGGATGAACATGCGGCTGGCACCGAGGCCGCGCGGCCACAGGTCGTCCAGCGCGGCATCGCGCGCGCGCTGGCTGGGCAGCAGCAGCATCAGCATCGGCCAGGTGCCGCCGGTGCCGGCCAGGCCATCGACCACCTCCACCGCTGGCAGTTGTGCCAGCTGCACGCGCAACTGCAGTGCGCGCAGGCGCCCGGCCTGCAGGAACGCCGGCAATCGCCGCGCGGCATGGGCACCGATGTTCTGTCGCCATCGACTGACCCGGTGCTGCGGTATGTCCAGCGGGAAAATGTCACCGACCGCGTCTTCCAGATCGCCACGCTGCAGTGCGCTGCGCAGCGGATTGCCGTACACCAGCGACAGCAGCGAGGGGCGATAGCAGGCGGCAAGGCCAAGCAGCTGCACACTGCGAAGCAGTTCCCAGCGCAGGTTGAAGCGCACCTGTTCGGCGGCATGCTCGGCCAGTTCGGCGCGCAGTTCGTCATCGCGGCTGACCAGCAGGCCGCCTTCGTGCAGGCTCAGCCCCTTGCCGGCGGCCAGGCTGAAGAATCCGATGTCGCCACGCAGGCCGACACTGCTGTTGCCCACCCGTGCGCCCAGCGCCTGTGCGGCATCTTCGATGACCCAGGCGCCGGCGCTGCGGGCGATGTCGCAGGCCCGTTCGACATCGGCGATGCGACCGCCGAGGTGGGTTGGCAGGATGGCCAACGTACGCGCATCGGCCAACCGTTCGAGCCGGCCGGGATCGAAGTCGAAGTGGCCGCGCCGGGTATCGCACAGCTGCACGCGCAGGCCGAGGCTGTGCACCGCGATCGGCACCAGCGGGCAGGTGTAGGCCGGCATGATCACCGTGTCGCGCCTGGGTGCGCGCTTGCGCAAGGTGCGCAGGGCGATCAGCAGCGCGTGCGTGCCGGAACAGGTCAGCTGCAGCGGCGGCGTGCCCAGCTGGTTGGCCAGGATCCCGCGCAGGTCACCACCACCGGGAAGGAAGTCGCTGGCCTGCATCGGCAGGCCGGCGGTCGGTGGCAGTTCGCGCGCGAACAGGCTCATCGCAGCCCGCTCACGAGGTGCTTTCGGCGGGGCTGTGCGGGTCGTCCGCTTCCGCGCGGCCGAGGCAGACGATGCCGGCCACGATCAGTACCGCACCGACCAGGTGGTGCAGGGTGAGCGGCTCTTTCAGCAGCCAGGCCGACAGCAGCAGCACACTGATCACTTCCAGGTGCGAGGCCGCGAATGCCGGGCCGATCGGCGCATGCCGCAGCAGGCTCATCCAGGTGAAGAACGCACCCACGTAGCCCAGGATGGCGCCGTACACCCATGGTTGCGACAGCACGCGCAGCAGCCAGGTGGTGTTGGCCTCGACCGGCAGCGCAGCATCGCCGGCGTACTTGAAGCACAGCTGGGCCAGGGTGTCGAAGGCCATCAGCAGGGGGAAGCCGATCACATACAGGCGCCTCATGAGCCGGCCCCCACCACCGCCACGCCTGCTGTGACCAGCAGCATCCCGGTCACCCGCAATGGCGTGAGCTTCTCGCGGAACAGGATGCGGCCGGCGATCATCAGCGCCACGATGTTGATCGAGCCCAGCAGCACGCCCTTGGACAGCGGAACCAGTGACAGGAAGGCGATCCAGGCGACGAACTCAAGCACGTAACAGGCGATGCCGATCCACAGCCAGGGGCGGCTGAGCATGTGCTTCCAGCGCTGCAGTCCCTCGCCCTCCTGCGGGTCGCTGGCGGCGGCCTTGAAGGCGAGCTGGCCACCGGTATCGAGCACGACATTGGCCAGCCACAGCAGCGTGGCAAGTGCCCCCATCTCAGGCCACCGCCTTGAGGACGCCGCTGCGTTCACCGATCCCGGTGAAGAAGCGCGCGCTGCGGCGGATCACCTCGCGGCGTTCGCGGTCGATCGTGATCATGTGGTAGCTGTCCTCCAGCACCACCAGTTCCTTCGGGCCACTGACCCGCGACATCACCAGTTCGGCATTGCCCATGCTGGCCACGTCGTCTTCGCGGGCGTGCATCACCAGGCACGGGGCGGTGACCTGGTGCAGGTGGCGGCGGGTCCAGTTGCTCAGCGCACGCATCTCGGCCAGCGCGTGCCAGGGATTGCCCGGAAGGCCTGCCGCCGCGCTGTCGCCGGACAGCATGGCGGCGCTGACCTGCGCACGCAGGCGCTCGTCGCGCAGGCCGTACGGCGGTTCTTCCATGAACATGCGGTCGCGGCCGATGTTGAAGCGCTTGAACCACGGCAGCAGGAACGAGAGGCGGGCGACAGCGGGTATGTTCCAGCCGTCGTAGCGGAACGTGGCGCCATACACGCCGACGCCGGACACCCAGTCCGGTCGTCGAGCAGCAAGTGCCAGCGACAGCACCGCGCCCATCGACAGGCCACCGACGAACAGCTGGTCGACCTTGCCGCGCAGGCTTGCCGCCGCATCTTCCACGCCCTGGTACCACTGTTCCCAGGTGGTCGCCAGCAGGTCATCCACGGTGCCACAATGGCCGGGCAGCTGCACGCCGTGTACGGTGAAGCCGGCGTTGTTCAGCCCTTTGCCCAGCATGCGCATTTCCGCCGGGGTACCGGTCAGGCCGTGAACCAGCAGCACGCCCTGCGGGCCACCGGGGAGGAAGAAGTCGTGCGAGTCGGTCACCTGGCGGCTCCGGGACGGCAGTGGGGAGGGTCAGGATCGCAACCGCGATTTTCGCCAGCCTTTCAGCGCCCCGGTCCGGGTCAGGGGGCCTTCAGCAGCGGCAGTGTGATGGCGACCTTGAGTCCGCCGCCGGGGCGGTTGAGGAAGGTCAGGCGCCCGCCGAAGTGCTCTACCGCCTCGTGGGCGATGGCCAGGCCCAGGCCGGTGCCGCTGGCGGTGGTGCCGGGGGCGCGGAAGAAGCGCTCACCCAGCCGCGGCATCACGTCCTCGGGTACGCCGGGCCCGTTGTCCTCCACGTACAGTTCGACGTCATTGTCATCCAGCGCGTGCACGCCGACGGTAACGGTCGCATCGCGGCCGGCATAGCGCAGCGCATTGTCGATCAGGTTGTCCAGTGCTTCCTGCAGCTGGGCACCGTTGCCGAGCACGCGCAGCGGCTGGGGGCTGCCGCGGTAACCCAGATCGATGCCGTCGCGGATCGCTTCAGGCACGCGTGTACCGACCCACTGCGGCACCCGTTCGCACAGGTCCAGTGCCTCCACCGTCTCCGGCACGGTCTGGGCCCGGCTCAGCGCCAGCAGCTGGGTGCTGACCCGCGCGGTGCGCTGGTTGAGCCGGCGGATGTGCTTCAGTGCCTCGCGCACCGTGTCCGGGTCGCCATGCGCCAGTGCCTGGTCCACGTGCAGGGCCATGCCGGCCAACGGCGAGCGCAGCTGGTGCGCGGCGTCGGCGATGAAACGGTTCTGCAGGGTGATCATTTCCGCCTGGCGCGCGAACAGATCGTCGATGGTGCTGATCAGCGGCTGGATCTCTTCGGGCACGTCGGCATCGGAGATCGGTGCCAGTTCGCCGCGGCGCTGCGCCAGGCGGGTCCTCAGCGGGGTCAGGATGCGCAGGCCATGGGTCACGCCGAACCAGACCAGCGCGGCGGTGCCCAGCGCCAGCATGGTCATCAGCGGGATGATGATCATCAGGATTTCGCGCGCGCGCTGGCGTCGTTCGGCCATGCTTTCGGCCACCGTCACCGCCAGCTGGTCCTGCGGATCGTTCATCGCCCGCGTGCAGACGGTGGCCATGCGCACCGGCTGGCCGTTGAGAATGCCATCGTACAGGGTGGGGTCCACGCCGGTGCATTCCTGCGAAGGCGCGTAGGCACTGAAATCCGCATTGCCGCTGAGTGTCCCCTGGCGGCTGCTGTCCACGTTGAAATAGCGATGGCCGTCGGGCTCGTACTCGATCAGGAAGCGCGCCTGCGGAGACAGGTCGCTGGTCACCGGCATGGTGCTCAGCATCTGTGCGAACGAGTGCGTGTCGTCGATCAGGTTGCGGTCGTGGATGCGGTTGGAATAGTCCAGCGCAACGTAATAGGCCAGGATCGTATTGAAGGTGAGCAGGCCAAGCATCGGCAACGCCAGGAAGGCGAGCAGGCGCCGTCGCAGGCTGGGGGGGCCGCTGATCACGGGGCGCTGCCGTCCTGCGCGTCTTCCAGCATGTAGCCCAGCCCGCGCACGGTGCGGATGCCCATGCCGCCCGGCTGCAGCTTGCGGCGCAGGCGGTGCAGGGCGATGTCCAGGCCGTTGTCGGTCAGGTCCTGGCCCCAGTCGCACAGCGCTTCCACCAGCTGCGCGCGTGACACGATGCGCTCTGCACGCACCGCCAGCGCCGACAGCAGGCCGAACTCGCGTGCGGTCAGTTCAAGTGATTGGTCGTCGATCCATACGCGGTGCCCGGCCAGGTCCAGGCGCAAGCGGCCGATGCGCAGGTCCGGATTGCCGTTGCTGGTGACCCGCCGCAGCTGTGCACGCACGCGGGCTTCGAATTCGTCCAGTGCGAACGGCTTGACCAGGTAGTCGTCGGCACCGAGGTCGAGCACGCGCACCCGCTCGGCCAGGCCGTCACGCGCGGTCACCACCAGCACCGCCAGGCCATCGCCACGCTGGCGCAGTCGTTGCAGCACGTCGCGGCCATCCAGTTGCGGCAGCCCCAGGTCCAGCACCAGCAGCGCGTACTGGGTCGAGCCCAGTGCTGCATCGGCGTGCGCACCGTTGTCGACGTGGTCGACCACGTGCCCCTGCCGGCGCAGCGAGGCGCACAGGCCGGAGGCGATGTCCGGGTCGTCTTCAGCAATCAGAACGCGCATGCGCGGGGGCTCCTGTAACGGTCAGGCCCACCGGCTGGGCGGGGTGGGCCTCTCGGCTGCCGAAGGGTAGCCGCAAACCGGGTGAAGGTGGAGCGCGCCGGCACCTCCCGGCGCCGTCACGCTGTCCCTCCATTCAGTCCTGCAGCCCCGGCTCACCCCGCGCCAGCGGCAACCGGGAGCCATCCAGCAGGCCACGGCTGAGCTTGCCCTCCTCGATGAACAGCAGTTCGCCGTTCTCGCCGTTCTTGATGCTGCTGTCGATGGCGATCACGCGGTCGCCGTGGAAGCTGCTGACGTGTGGCATCGAGGTATGGCCGACCACGATGCGCTTGAGCTGCAGGCGGTCGAGCACGGCCTGCACACCCGCGGTGTCGAGGCGGCCATCGAAATAGCCGCGGTACCAGATCGGGCTGGTCTTGCCGTCATACAGCGGTGCGGTGGCCGGGTCGGCCTTCACTTCGGCCCTGGGCAGGCCCAGCGAGGCCTGATAGGCCGCGTTGGTGCGTGCCGGGTCCAGCGCCAGCTGCACCGCCTCGGGCGAGATGCCGCCGTGCAGGAACAGGGTATCGCCGATCTTCAGCAGCACCGGTCGGGTGCGCAGCCACTGCCCGATCACCGAGTCGGCGCCATACAGCTGCGGGTAGCTGCGGCCCAGCAGCTGGGCGCTGCGCAGGTACTTCGGGCTGACGTAGCGCAGGTCGTCATACAGCACCATGGTTTCGTGGTTGCCGAGCACGAAGTGCACGGCGCCACCGGCGGCGGCCGCCTGCTGCTGCAGGCCGTAGAGCAGCCAGAACGCCTCGGTCACCTGCGGGCCGCGGTCGAACACGTCGCCGGCGATGACCAGCGTGTCCTTGCCCAGCGCCCAGCGATCCTGCGCGTCGATCACGTGATGGGCACGCAGCAGGCGCACCAGCAGCCCATACTGGCCGTGGATGTCGGACAGCGCGACGATGCGCGGTGTGGCCGGCAGCACCGAGACCGAGGCTGCATTCGGCGCAGCCACATGCACGGTGTGTTCGTAGCCGCAGCGCGGTGCGATATCGGTCCCTGTTGCCCCGGAGGCAAGCGTGCGCGATTCGACCTTGTCGGCACAGATCCACTTGGCCTGCACCCGGTCGCCCTGGCGGAACACATAGGGGCCATCGGCCTGCACGTGGTCGGCGGGCGCGGCCACCTCGCGCGCCTGCGTAGTTGCTGTGGCGCAGGCCAGCAGGGGTAACAGCAGGGCGGTCAGCAGGGAAGGGCGATCGCGCGACATCGGGGGCATCCAGTGGCGGAAAGGTCTGATGCTAACCGGCGTGACCGGGTGGTGTTGTGCGCGAACGGGCGGGTCATGGAAGTGAAGTCGTCTGGATAGGCAATCGGCAAGAACGTCGGCCGGGGGCCCAGAAGGCCCGTCGTGATGCCGCGTATCCGCGGGTTACGTTGGCATGTGACCGACCGTGCGATCCTGCCGCGCGGTCCCTTGGAGTTTCAATCGGCCATCTCTCGCTCTAGCTTGCGTTGCGAGCCTCTCTCTGAAGCAAGCTTCAGTAATGTGGAGATCTTCTCTAGCTTCCCTGCAAAGATAATCACGATCACTGCTCCCGCCAGCAAACCCAAGCTGCAACAGGTGATCAGAAGCTTGGCGTCTGACACCCACTGCGCGGTCTTGTCGCCGTTCCCGGTGCTCAAGAGATTGATAATCAGTGCGCTGATGGCGGTTGCTGCAGATGCCAATCCAGCACGCCTTGTGAGGAGCTTGGATTCCTGCTCAAGAAGCTTTGAGCGCTGGTCCAAATGCTGGGTATTGCAGTGCGAAAGATCCTCGGCAAGGGTGGAATCTGCGTCAGCAGAGACATCTACGCGATCCGCCATATTGTTGAAGCCATGCCTGAACAGCAGAAAGAACTGGACGACCTGAATGACAAAGAATACTAGCCCCAGGAACATGATAATCCCCGTCAGCGGGAGCACGATCACTTTGGCAGCCTGCTGAGTGATCTGATCTGCCTTCAGAAGTGCCATGCATCCAAGGCTCAGAAGGAACAACGCGACCATGCTGCCAACTACGTAGTTTTCCGCCTTGCTGAGGGGTATAACCTGCTTCGGACGTTTGATACGAAGCAGCAAGATGCGGGTGCTGGGGATCTCAGGGTACTGGTCTTTGTCTGTCATGTTTGATGCACGGGCTGAATGAGCCTCGAGCATCGGAGATCTTCGTCTCAGATATTGAGATGACTTTGATAAGGCCGATCAGATTGCGTATCTGTCCGCTGCAAAAGAACTAGAACGTCGTGCTTGGGTTGAGTACATCTGAAAATTTCAATCTGCCTTTTTTGATTGGGCTGGTGGTGATGAGTGACCTGGAAGTGGGTAGATCAGCGAGTGCTGTATTCGGCACAGTGGCGTTCGAGCTGTGGGAGCTATGCGCCAATTGCTTTGGAGGCGTCGTATGCCACAAGGGCAAGCTCAAAGGCGCTTGAACAAATGCCCACTGGGCCGAGGTATGAGCAGTGGTCACCGTCTAGCATCACGAGTAGAGAGCCCCCTACGAGACGTTGTAGAAGAACCGATCCTCGTCTGGCGGAAGCGCGCGCTTCAGACGAGCTTGAGCACGACCGTCTGGCCTGACGCGAGAGCATGACCAGCTGCGTCTAGCGGCTGCATGTAGGGCAGCGGCCGCCGCGTCGCCAATTCGATCAGCTGTGAATGGGCTTCCCCCATACCGAAGCGATGGCGCTCTCCCCACTGGCGCAGCGCGACCAGCAGCGGGAACAGTTCCTGGCCGGCGGCGGTGAGCACGTACTCCTGGTAGACCGATCCATCGGAGGCCGGCCGCAGCTGCAGGATGCCGGCCTCGACCAGCCGGCGCAGGCGGTCGCTGAGGATGTTGCGCGCCGCGCCGAGGCTGCGCTGGAAATCACCGAAGCGGGTGATGCCGTCGAACGCGTCGCGGATCACCAGCAATGCCCAGCGGTCACCGAGCAGGTCGGCACTGCGGGCTACAGGACAGGGACTGTCGGCGTGCATGCTGGATACCTCCGAATGTGGTTGCAGTTTAAAACCAATGGCGATAGCCTGCATCTGGTTTCAAATTGCAACTACAAGATGAGTGCCGCATCTCTTCCCCGCCCGCTGCTGGTCCTGCTTGCGGTTGCCGCCGGCGCCAGCGTTGCCAATGTTTACTACGCGCAACCGCTGCTGGATCAGCTTGCACGCGCCTTTGCACTGGACCGGGCCGTGGCCGGCGCGGTGCTGGCTGCCACCCAGGCCGGCAGCGTGCTGGCGTTGCTTGGCCTGCTGCCGCTGGCGGACCGCGGTGACCGGCGACGCCTGCTGCGGCTGCAGCTGATCGCACTGGTGCTGGCCCTGTTGTGGCTGGCGGCGTCGCGCACGGCGAGCTGGCTGTTGTCTGGCATGCTGCTGGCCGGATTGCTGGGCACGGCGCTGACCCAGGGCCTGATCGCCTACACCGCCACGCTGGCACCGCCTGAGCAGCGCGGTCGCATGGTTGGCGTGGTGCAGGGCGGAGTGTTCATCGGCCTGCTGCTGGCGCGCGTGGTGTCGGGTACGGTGGCGGCGGCCTTTGGCTGGCAGATGGTCTACCTGCTGTCCGCGGTGGTGATGGCGGCATTGGCGGCGCTGCTGTGGCAGCGCTTGCCCGCAGTACCGGTGCCGTCGGTCCCGCCGCAGTGGCGCGACCTGCTGGGCTCGATGCTGGGCATGCTGCGCCGGGATCGAACGCTGCGCGAGCGTGGTCCGCTGGCATTGCTGCTGTTTGCCGGACTCAACGTGTTCTGGGCGGCGGCTCCCTTGCCGCTGTCGGCCCCGCCGCTGCAGTGGTCCACTGCGGCCATCGGTGCGCTCGGCCTGGCCGGGGTGGCAGGTGCATTGATGGCGTCGCGGGTCGGGCACTGGATGGACCGCGGTTTTGCCGATCGGGTCAGTCTTGGCGCGCTGCTGTTGATGCTGGTCGCGTGGTGGCCGCTGCTGGGCCTGCCGCAGTCGCTGTCGTTGCTGCTGCTGGGCGTGATCGTGCTCGATCTGGGTGGTCAGGCGCTGCATGTCTCGAACCAGGCGCTGCTGCTGCGCGCGCCGGGCGAGCAGCATGGACGCCTGGTGGCGCTTTACATGCTCTTCTATGCGGTGGGTAGTGGTGCCGGTGCGGCTGCCGGGCCCTGGATGCAGGCCCGGCACGGCTGGCCTGCCGTGTGCCTGCTGGGTGCAGGCATCGCGTTGCTGGCGCTGCTGTGGTGGGCGGGGTGGCGAGTGGTGGCGTTCAATGCATCGGCTGGCGCGCGGACCGGTAAAGTCGACTGTCGGTAGAGTCGACTGTCAGTCGACTGCTCTTCGCCCCGCGTGCGAAAAATCCCGCGCTGCGCGCGATAGTCGACCAGCGGTCGACTCTACCTGTCCTGTCGTCATCGCTGCAGTGCGCGCCGCCCCGGGGCTTCCTCAAGGTCCCCGCTGGCCACCACCACGCGGTTGCGGCCGCTGCGCTTGGCCTCGTACATCGCCGCGTCGGCACGTGCCATCAACCGTTCGTAGTCCGGGTGGCCATCATGGCCGGCCACGCCGATGCTGGCAGTCAGCGACAGAACCTGGCCGTTGGCCAGTGCCACAGGCGACTGCGCGATCTGCCGGCGCAGGCTCTCGGCAATCACCGAGGCCTGTGACTCACTGGCGGCAACCAGCACCACCACGAACTCCTCGCCGCCGTAGCGGAACAGGTAGTCGCTGCCGCGGGTCAGCTGGCCGAGCAGGCCGGCGACGTGCTGCAACGCGCGGTCGCCGGCATCGTGGCCGTGGCCGTCGTTGATCGCCTTGAAGTGATCCAGGTCGAGCAGCAGCAGCGAGAACGGCGTGCGATTGCGCGTGGCCAGCTCGATCTCCCTGCGCAGCACGGTAGGCAGGAAGCGGCGGTTGAGCAGGTTGGTCAGGGCATCGCTGCCGGCATCCAGTTCACCGATGCGTTCGAACAACAGCGTCATCAGGGTACGGATGGCGGCCAGGTCCTCGCGAATGGCCGGCAGCACTGCCAGTCGTTGCGCCGGGGTGTCATTGCTTGCCCGCTGCAGGTTGCCGTCGATGCGGGCCATCAGCTGGCCGACCTGCTGGGTTTCGCTGCTCTCGCCGAAGCTGGGGATGCCCTTGTGGGTGAACCACAGGCCGAATTCCGAGGTCGCCAGGCTGGCGCTTTCGCCGGCCTGCACGTGGCCGGCGAGTGCGTAGAGCAGGGCGTTCTCCCAGTCCAGCAGCAGTGCACGCTGGCGCTCGCGTTCGGTACCGACATTCTGCACCAGCGAGAACAGCCGGTAGGCAGCATCGGCACGGGTGGAGCGCTCACGTGCATGGGTGTAGGCCAAGGTCATGCCTTCCATGGCGATGTCCATGATCGCGCTGAGGCAGTCGATGGCGGCGAACGCGGTGGCGCTGTCGGGCGCGTCGTCGCGCAGGCGCACGAACAGCTCGTGCTTGAGTACGCGCGCGCCGCGGGTGACCAGGTCGACCGGAATGCCGACCCGGGCATGCACATCGCCGATCACGCGTTGCGAGGCAACGGTGGCGGCAATGCCGTCGGCATCAGTGGTCAGCAGCTGCACCAGCCAGCGCTGCATGGCCGGTTGCAGGCGTTGCTTGACCTGATCGTGGGACAGGAAGCGGCGTGCACGCCCGTCCTGCAACAGCACTTCGTAGAAGCGTTGGGCCAGCGCCGGCGGGGCATCGGTTGCGGCGGCGTGCAGCAGCGCGGTGGCGGCCGGGCCGGCCTGTTGCAGGCAGTGCTGCCAGGCCTCGGCCAGCGGCTGGCTGGCATCGTCCAGTTGAGGTGGTTCCACGTCGATCTCTGACTGCGTACGGCAAACCACGGGTATCGGCCGCGGCGGCGTGCGGTTGATGGTGGGCAAGCCGGCCAGTTTAAGCCCGATGCAGGGTCGTTCGGCACGCAGGGCACATCATGCCTGCGGTAGCAATGAGCGAACGCATTTGAGAATCACTCGCATTGATGGGAGAATGCACGCACGGATCGGGCCGCAGGCGACTGCAGCGACGCTCCGCCTCCCCCTCGTCGTTGCCTCAAGCCCTTTGCCAGAGGCCCCGTTGCCCTGCCAGAAGGTCCAGATCATGTCTCCTGCCGTTGTCCTCTCGCCGCGCCCGCTGGCGCTCGCCGTTGCCGCCCTGCTGGCGGGCAGCGCGCTGACCGCCCAGGCTGAAACCGACGCCACCGATATCGACACGGTGCACGTCACCGCCTCGCAGATTGCCCGCCAGGCGTTGGGTACCTCGACCATCACCGCCGAGGACATCGCCAGGCGCCCACCGGCCAACGACATCGCCGAACTGTTGCGCACCATGCCGGGCGTCAACCTCACCGGCAACAGCGCCTCGGGCCAGTACGGCAACAACCGCCAGATCGACCTGCGCGGCATGGGCCCGGAAAACACCCTGATCCTGGTCGACGGCAAGCGCATCGGTGCGCGCGATGCCGTGCGCATGGGGCGCAGCGGCGAGCGCAACACACGCGGCGACACCAACTGGGTGCCGGCGGAGATGATCGAGCGCATCGAAGTGCTGCGCGGACCGGCGGCGGCACGCTATGGCTCCGGTGCTTCCGGTGGCGTGGTCAACATCATCACCAAGCGCCCGACCGGCGACCTTGCCGGTGCGGTCGACCTGTACGGGCTGGTGCCTGAACACAGCGCCGAAGGTGGCAGCGAGCGCGTCGGCCTGCAGCTGAGTGGGCCGATGACCGACACGCTGTCGTTCCGCCTGTACGGCAACCTCAACAAGACCGACGCCGATTCACTCGATCTCAACCGTCAGTACGCCACCCAGCCGAACGCAGTGCCACCGGCTGGCCGCGAGGGCGTCAAGAACCGCGACGTCAACGCGCTGCTGCGCTGGGACGTGACCGCCAACCAGGTGGTCGAGTTCGAGGCGGGCACCAGCCGCCAGGGCAACATCTACGCCGGCGACCGTGCGGTCAGCACCACCGGCACCTCGACCGGCGTTGATCTGGCGGCGCTGGCCGACGGCAAGGCGGAGACCAACCGGATGTACCGCAACACCGGCGCGATCAGCCATCGTGGTCGCTGGGGCGATGTCACCTCGCGGGTGACGGCTGCGGTGGAAGCGGTGAACAACTCGCGCATCAACGAAGGCCTGGCCGGTGGCCCGGAAGGCAGCTTCAACGGCACCGACTGGTCGACCTCGCGCCTGCGCAACTACCAGCTGGACGGTGAAGTCAGCTTCCCGACCACGCTGGGTGGTGCCGAGAACATCTGGACGCTGGGCTTTGAATACCTGGACAGCCGCCTGACCGACCCGTACTCGATGAGCCAGTCCAGCATCAGCGGCGGTGGCATCCCGGGGCTGTCGGCTGATCGTGCGCGCGGCAAGGCCGATGCGCAGACCACGGCGGTGTTCGTGGAAGACAACATCTACCTGGGCGAGCGCTGGATCGTTACCCCGGGCCTGCGCTTCGACCACCACAGCCAGTTCGGCAACAACACCAGCCCCAGCCTCAACGCGCAGTTCCGTATCAGCAGCGACTGGGTGGTGAAGGGCGGCATTGCCCGCGCGTTCAAGGCGCCGAACCTGTACCAGTCGAATCCGGACTATCTCTACTACACCCGCGGCAACGGCTGCCCCAATGCGCTGCCGAGCCTGGGCGCCGGTTGCTACATGCGCGGCAACGCGGACCTGAAGGCGGAAACCAGCCTGAACAAGGAACTGGGCATCGAGTGGGCACCGCAGAGCGGCTGGCAGGCGTCGTTGACCTACTTCCACAACGACTACAAGGACAAGATCCAGGCCGGCTACACCCAGATCGGGCTGACCGCCGACACCAAGGGCCGCATCTTCCGCTGGGAGAACGCGCCGAAGGCGATCGTGCAGGGGCTGGAAGGCAACCTGGTCATTCCGCTGCTGGGCGAGCAGGGCGACCGCCTGAAGTGGAGCAACAACTTCACCTACATGGTGGAAAACGAGAACAAGACCACGCACCAGCCGCTGTCGGTGATCCCGAAGTACACGATCAACACCATGCTGGACTGGCAGGCCACCGACAGGCTGTCCATGCTGCTGACCGGCACCTTCTACGGCAAGCAGGAACCGGCCACGACCAACATCAACAACGACCCCCGCTGCACCGGCAGCTGCGATGCATCGATCGCGCTGCAGGATCGTGGCGCGTACAACATCTGGGGCGTGAGCGCGCGCTACAAGGTGACCGAGACGGTCAGCTTCGGCTTCGGCGTGAACAACCTGGCCGACAAGCGCCTGTTCCGCGAGGCCAACAGCAGCGATGCCGGCGCGGCGACCTACAACGAACCGGGCCGCGCCTACTGGGCCAGCCTGCGCTTCGGCTTCTGACGGCAGGCCGGCGAGGGCTCGTGTGACCTGCAATGTTATAAACATCGTAATAGTCTCCTCCGCCGGCACCGCGTAGCCTGCACCGCATCGCAAAGGAGCTGTTGCCATGGGCCACGACCACGATCACCTGCCGTCCCAGATCCGCCACGAGAAGCCCTTGTGGTGGGCACTCGGCCTGACCACCACCTTCCTCGTCGTCGAAGTGGTGGGCGCGTTCTGGACCAACAGCCTGGCGCTGTTGTCCGACGCCGCGCACATGGCCACCGACGCGCTGGCGCTGATGATCGCGCTGGTTGCGGTACGGCTGAGCCGGCGCCCGCCGGATGCGCGCCGCACCTACGGCTATGCACGGCTGGAAGCGTTGGGCGCGATGATCAACGGTGCCATGCTGTTCGTGGTCGCCGCCTACATCCTGTGGGAGGCGATCGGCCGCTTCCGCCAGCCGCAGGAGATCGCCTCCTCCGGCATGCTGGTGATCGCGGCTGCGGGCCTGGTCATCAACCTGATCTCGATGCGCCTGCTGCAGGCGGGCAGTGGTGAGAGCCTCAACGTGAAGGGCGCCTACCTGGAAGTATGGGCCGACATGCTCGGCTCGGTGGCAGTGATTGCGGGCGCATTGTTGATCAAGTGGACCGGATGGAAGCCGATCGACCCGATCCTGGCGGTACTGATCGGTTTGTGGGTACTGCCGCGCACCTACGTGCTGATGCGTGAGGCGATCAACGTGCTGCTGGAAGGTGTGCCCAAGGGCATGGACGTGGCCAAGGTGCGCGACAGCCTGTCCGGCCATGCCGCCGTGCTGGACGTGCATGACCTGCACGTGTGGGCGCTGGCCTCCAGCACCCCGGCGCTGACCGCGCACATCGTGATGCGCGACGGCACCGATGCCGATGCGCTGCGCCGTGATCTGGGCGGGCGCCTGCACGATGACTTCGGCATCGAGCACGTGACACTGCAGATCGAGGCGGACCACTGCGGCGAAGCCTGTGGTGAGCCGGCGCCGGCGAAGGGCGGCGAGCACGAGGGCCACGAAGGGCATGACCACGGCGAGGACGCGCAGGGCCATCGCGGCCACGTGCATCGCTGATCGAAGATGACGCGCGCGCCGGGAGATGCCCGGCGCAGCTATTCGTCCCGCCGCGAGGCCAGCCGATCCGCCAGCCGGGTTGGCTTCGGCAACCGGTAGCCGCGCAGGGTGCGCTGCACCCAGCCCAGCGCGGTATCGGCACTGACCCGATGGCCACCGGCCACGAACAGCGGCTTGCAGCGCACCTTGCTGCGCAGCACCCAGCCCAGTTGCTCGTCGCCATCCAGCAGCGGTGTATGCGCACCAGCTTCGGCGCCCGGTTCGACGAACCTTCCCACCAGTTTCGATTTCGCCACGCCGATGCTCGGCAGGTCGGTGACCACGCCGAGATGCGCGGCCACCCCCAGCCGGCGCGGATGGCTGATGCCGTGGCCATCGACGAACACCAGGTCCGGCGTGCGTGGCAGCAGCGCCAGCGCGGCCAGCAGCGCCGGCAGCTCGCGGAAGCTGAGCAGGCCGGGGATATAGGGCATCGCCGTGGGGATGCGCGCGATCTCCTGCGCCACGGGCCTCAGCGTCTTCGCATCCAGCAGCACCGCCGCGGCGCGGGTGATGGCGCCGTTGTCCTCGAAGCCGACATCCAGCCCGGCCAGCCAGCGCACCTTGCGTGGCAGGCGGTCCTGGCGCTCCACGCGGCCTGCCAGCTGGAGCTGCTGCGCGCGTGCCGCGGCGACGCTGCCTTCCCAGCGCCCGGGGTCGATCACCGTATTCATTGGCTGCAGCATCGCATGGGTGGCGCCACGGCACGGTGAGCGGCCGCCGGGGCTACAATGGCGGCCTGCCTTTCCTCGCGTTGGAGACCCTGCAGTGACCCGTAGACTCGTACTGTTGCGCCATGGCCAGAGCCAGTGGAACCTGGACAACCGCTTCACCGGCTGGGTCGATGTCGACCTGACCGAGCAGGGGCGCCGGGAAGCGGCCGCCGCCGGCCGCCTGATGCGCGAGGAAGGCCTGCAGTTCGACGTCGCCCATACCTCCGTGCTGAAGCGCGCCATCCACACCCTGCAGGGGGCGCTGGCCGAGCTGGAGCAGGACTGGCTGCCGGTGAACAAGTCCTGGCGCCTCAACGAGCGCCACTATGGCGGCCTGCAGGGCCTGGACAAGGCCGAGACCGCTGCCAAGCACGGCGAAGAGCAGGTCAAGGTGTGGCGTCGTTCGTACGACATCCCGCCGCCGCCGATGGACCTGGAAGATCCGGGCCACCCGATCCATGACCGCCGTTACGCCGGCCTGGACCGCAACGCGCTGCCGGGCACCGAATCGCTGGCCACCACCCTGGACCGCGTGCTGCCGTACTGGCACGACGCCATCGCGCCGCAGCTGAAGGACGGCAAGACCGTGCTGGTCACCGCCCACGGCAACTCGCTGCGTGCGTTGTACAAGTACCTCAACAACGTCTCGCGCGAGGAAATCCTCGAGCTGAACATCCCGACCGGCATCCCGCTGCTGTTCGAACTGAACGATGACCTGACCGTGCAGTCGTTCCGCTACCTGGGCGACCCGGAAGCGGCGCGCAAGGCCGCCGAAGCCGTAGCCAACCAGGGCAAGGCGAAATAAGAAACAGAAGGCCGGCGCAAGCCGGCCTTTCTCTTTGTAGAGCCGAGCCCACGCTCGGCTGGCGCTGTCGCAACCCGGTAGAGCCACTTCATGGTGGCTGCATGTGCAAGCTAGAAGGACCCGGCAGGCGCACCTTCGGCGACCGCAACGCAGCAATGTCGATGACGTGGTCCTGGCATATCAGCTGGTAATGCGTGAATGGGCCCGGGTAACGGGTATCAGCGAAGGTGGCACGGCCCAGATATTCAAGGAATTTCGAACGGCTGTAGCGGCGGAACAGGTTGCCGCTCCAGGCTTCGGCGTCGTCCCAGCTCTGGTGGGACTCGTTGTGCACGGCGTAGCTGATGTAGTGGTCCCAGATCAGTTCAAACCGCTGCGAGTGGGGCACCACCTCTATCGCACGCACATCATCGATTGAACGTCCATGACCGAGCTCCACGCGGGAGGGCTTTCCGACCCCCCGGCCCTCCTCGACGACCAGGCGCAGACGATTCGCTTCCGGCTCGCCAATCTCAGTAAGAAACAGAAACTCACAGGTGTCGAGGGCCAGCAGCAGCGCAGTTTCGTCCATGGTCATGAGGTCCAGTGATCGCAGAGGCCAGAGCATACCGGCGCGCGGCGGGAGCTGTGCCGTGGGCTCTGTGACCTTTGGCCGGTCCCCAACCTCGCGCCCCCGGCTACCCTGTGAAATTACCCGCAGGAGAGCCTCATGAACGTCCGCAACCTGGTCCCGCTGGGCCTGACCATCGCCATCGCTGCCTCGCTGGCCGCCTGTGGCAAGAACGAAACCGCGCCGGCGGCCAGTGCCGACGCCAAGCCGGCCTTCGACCTGTCGCAAATCAAGACGCCGCTGATCTCGCTCAACAGCGCCGACCTGGATCCGGCCATTTCGGCCTGTACCGACCTCAATGGCTTCGTCAACAGCAAGTGGCTGAAGGCCAACCCGGTGCCGGGAGACCAGACCACCTGGGGCAGCTTCGAGATCCTGCGCGAGCGCTCGCTGGAAGTGCAGCACGCGCTGGTGCAGCAGGCCGCCGCCAGCCAGGCCAAGGCCGGTTCGGTGGAAGCCAAGATCGGTGACATCTGGAAGACCGGCAACGACGAGGCCAAGATCGAAGCCGCCGGCCTGGCGCCGCTGCAGCCGCAGCTGGACAAGATCACCGCGCTGAACGACACCGCCGCCATCACCCAGTACCTGCGCGACAGCCAGGCCGAGGGCAAGGGCGTGCTGTTCTCGCTGTTCGCCAATGCCGACTACAAGGATTCGGCCAACGTCATCGCCTACGTTGGCCAGGGCGGCCTCGGCCTGCCGGAGAAGGGCTACTACTTCGATGATGCGCAGGCCAAGATCCGCGACGCCTACGTGGCCTACATCGCGCAGGTGCTGACCCTGTCCGGCGTGGACGCGGCGCAGGCCGCCGAGCAGGCCAAGGCCGTGATGGCCTTCGAAACCCGCCTGGCCAAGGCCTCGATGTCACGCATCGAAATGCGTGACCCGGCCAAGCGCTACAACCCGCTCAGTGCCGCCGACGCGGACAAACTGACCCCGAACTTCAGCTGGACCGCGCTGTTCGACACCCTGAAGGTACCGGCCGCGCAGAAGTTCTCGCTGGCGCAGCCGGGCTTCTTCGGTGAAATGGACAAGATGCTGGCCGATGTGCCCGCCAGCACCTGGCAGGCCTACCTGCGCTTCCACACCATCGACGATGCCGCGCCATACCTGAGCAGCCAGTTCGAGAAGGCCAACTTCGATTTCTACGGCACGACCCTGCGTGGCCAGAAGGAAATGCAGCCGCGCTGGAAGCGCGTGCTGGAGTCGGTCAACGGCGGCATGGGTGAAGCCCTGGGCCAGCTGTACGTCGACGCCGTGTTCCCGGCCGAGTCGAAGGTCGCCATGCAGCACCTGGTGGAAAACCTGTCGCAGGCGCTGAAGGCGCGCCTGGAGCAGCTGCCGTGGATGGGCGAAGAAACCAGGAAGAAGGCGCTGGAAAAGTGGGCCAGCTTCACCCCGAAGATCGGTTACCCGGACAAGTGGCGTGACTGGGCGGGCCTGCAGACCAACGGCGACAGCTACCTGGGCAACATGCAGGCGGCGCGCGCGTTCAACTACCGCTACATGCTGGACAAGATCGGCAAGCCGGTGGACAAGACCGAGTGGGGCATGACCCCGCAGACCGTCAATGCGTACTACAACGCCACCAAGAACGAGATCGTATTCCCGGCGGCGATCCTGCAGGCGCCGTTCTTCGACGCCAAGGCCGATCCGGCGCTGAACTACGGCGGCATCGGTGCGGTCATCGGCCATGAGATGATGCACGGCTACGACGACTCGGGCAGCCAGTTCGCCGCCAACGGCAACTTCGACAACTGGTGGACGGACGCCGACCGCAAGGCCTTCACCGAGCGTACCGACCAGCTGGTCGCCCAGTTCGACGGCTACGAGTCGGTGCCGGGCGTGTTCGTGAAGGGCAAGCTGACCCTGGGCGAGAACATCGGCGACCTGGGCGGCCTGACCGTGGCCTACGACGCGCTGCAGATGGCGCTGAAGGAAGACCCGAAGGCGAACGTCGAGGTTGACGGCCACAGCCAGGACCAGCGCTTCTTCATGAACTGGGCCACCGTGTGGCGCCGCAACTTCACCGATGGCGAGCTGCGCGTGCGCCTGAACACCGACCCGCACGCGCCGGCCAATTTCCGTGCCAACGGTGCGCCGTCGAACATGCCCTCGTTCGCTGCTGCATTCCAGTGCAAGGCGGGTGATGCGATGGTGCGCGCCGACGACAAGCGCGTGGTGATCTGGTAATCGATCACCCGTGATGCGTGGAGCGAAAGGCCCGGCGAACGCCGGGCCTTTTGTCTTCCAGGCCGGCAGCGCAGCGCCGGCTGGTAGAGTCGACTGTTAGTCGACTATCGCGCGCAGCGCGGGATTTTCGCGATCTGGACGAAGAGCAGTCGACTAACAGTCGACTCTACCGGCGGGTCGTTTCACCGTCGGGAAGATCTCAGGCCAGCGCCGGTTCCCGCTCCAGCATGCGATGGAAGCGTTGCAGCACGTACGGGTCCACCAGCCCGCCGGCCTGCTCGTCGATGATCCGCAATGCGGCCTCGTGCTCCATCGCATTGCGATACGGGCGCACGCTGGTCATCGCATCGTAGGCATCGGCGATGGTGACGATGCGCGCACCCAGCGGGATGGATTCGCCGCGCAGCCCATCGGGGTAGCCGCTGCCATCGAAGGCCTCGTGATGGGCGCGGATCAGCCGCGCCACCGGCGAGGCGTCGCTGCGACCGGTGGCCAGGAAGATGTGTTCGCCGCGTACCGGATGCTCGCGCATGATCGCGCGCTCCTCATCGGTATGCCGGCGGGGTGCCAGCAGCACGTCATCGGGTATGCCGATCTTGCCGATGTCATGGAAGCGCGCGGCCAGGCCGATCTGCGCACGGGCATCGTCATCAAGATCGCAGTGCGTGGCCAGGCGCTGCGCGAGCAGGCCAACGCGGTCGCAGTGGTGGCGGGTGTAGGCGTCGCGCATCTGCAGCGACATCGCGAGGGCATCGATCAGGCAGGCCTGCGCGTGCAGCAGGTCGGGGGCGGGTACGGCGTCAGGGAACATGGTCATCCGCCCGCACCGGGTGGGGGCCGGTGCGGGGTGTTCGGGGGGTGATCAACCCGGGGCGAGGGTGGTCAGAAGGGCGCGGGCCGCGTTGAAGCGGTCTTCCGGCAACGGCAGCGGGTGCTTGATGCGCAGCTTGTCGGGCCCTTCCATGGCATAGAGGTTCGGTTGTTTCTGGATCAGCTGGATCACCGCCATCGGATCGATGTTCGGCTTGGACTCGAACACGATGCGGCCGCCGTTCTCGCCCAGGTCGAGCTTGCGGATGCCCAGCGTATTGGCTTTCAGCTTCAGCTCGGCGATGGCGAACAGGTGCTTGGCTGCATCCGGCAGCAGGCCGAAGCGGTCGATCATCTCCACCTGCAGCTCGCGCAGCGCATCGCTGTCGCGCGCGCTGGAAATACGCTTGTACAGGGTGAGGCGGGTGTGCACGTCCGGCAGGTAGTCTTCCGGGATCAGCGCCGGCACATGCAGCTCGACCTCGGCGCCGCGCACTTCCTCACCGGCATCCAGGTCGGGCAGCTTGCCCTGCTTGATGCTGCGTACCGCGCGTTCCAGCAGCTCGGTATACAGGCTGAAGCCGACCTCGGCCATCTGCCCGCTCTGGTCCTCGCCCAGCAGTTCACCGGCGCCGCGGATTTCCAGATCGTGCGTGGCCAGGGTGAAGCCGGCGCCCAGCTCGTCCATCGAGGCGATCGCTTCCAGGCGCTTCTCGGCGTCGGGGGTGATCGCGCGACGGTCGGGGGTGATCAGGTAGGCGTAGGCACGGTGGTGCGAACGGCCCACGCGGCCACGCAGCTGGTGCAGCTGGGCCAGGCCGAAACGGTCGGCACGGTTGATGATGATGGTGTTGGCGTTGGGGATGTCGATGCCCGATTCGATGATCGTGGTCGACAGCAGCACGTTGAAACGCTGCTTCTGGAAATCCAGCATCACCTTTTCCAGTTCGCGCTCGGGCATCTGCCCGTGGGCGATGCCGATGCGTGCCTCCGGCACCAGCTCGGACAGCTCGCGCTGCATGCGGCCGATGCTCTCCACATCGTTGTGCAGGAAGTACAGCTGGCCACCGCGCGCGAGCTCGCGCTGGAAGGCTTCGCGCAGCAGCGCGTTGTCCCACTGGGTGATGAAGGTCTGCACCGCCAGCCGGTTCGGCGGCGGCGTGGCGATGATCGACAGGTCGCGCAGGCCGGCCATGGCCATGTTGAGCGTGCGCGGGATCGGCGTGGCGGTCAGCGTCAGCAGGTGTACGTTGGCGCGCAGCGCCTTCAGCGCCTCCTTCTGGCGCACGCCGAATCGCTGCTCCTCGTCGACGATGACCATGCCCAGGTCCTTGAACTTCACGTCAGGCTGCAGCAGGCGATGGGTGCCGACGATGACGTCGATGGTGCCAGCGGCCACCTTCTCCAGTTCGGCCTTGATTTCCTTGCTGGTCTTGAAGCGCGACAGCACTTCGACCTTCAGCGGGTAATCGGCGAAACGGTCGCGGAAGTTGCGGTAATGCTGCTCGGCCAGCAGCGTGGTCGGCACCAGCACCGCCACCTGCTTGCCGGCACTGGCCGCAGCAAATGCAGCGCGCACCGCCACCTCGGTCTTGCCGAAGCCGACGTCGCCGCAGACCACGCGGTCCATCGGCTGGCTGCTGGCCAGGTCGCGCAGGGTGGCATCGATCGCAGCCAGCTGGTCGGGGGTTTCCTCGAACGGGAAACCGGCGGCGAACGGCTCGTACATCGCGCGGTCGACCTGCAGTGCCAGGCCGGCACGCGCCTGGCGGCGGGCCTGGATTTCCAGCAGTTCGGCGGCGACATCGCGCACCTTCTCGGCGGCCTTGCGCTTGGCCTTGCTCCACTGCTCGCCACCGAGCGAATGCAGCGGTGCGGTTTCCGCCGAAGCACCGGAGTAGCGGCTGATCAGGTGCAGCTGGGCGACCGGTACATACAGGCGGTCGCCCTTGGCATATTCGATGTCGAGGAACTCGCCGGGCATGCCGCCGACGTCCATCGCGATCAGGCCACGGTAGCGGCCGACGCCATGGTCCTCGTGCACGATCGGCGCACCCTCGGTCAGCTCGCCGAGGTCGCGGATGATCGCCTCCGGCTCGCGGCCGGCACGGCGCGTGCGGCGGGTGCTGCCGGCGCGCTCGGGGAACAGCTGGCGCTCGGTCAGCACCGCGATGCGCGGGTCGTCCAGCGCGAAGCCATCTTCCAGCGGCGCCACCGCGATCGCGAAGCGCGCATCGCTAGCGAGGAAGCTGGGCAGGTCGGCCACCACCGGCGGCTTCAGCTCGGCGGCCTGCAGCACTTCCAGCAGTGCCTCGCGGCGGCCGGGCGAATCGGCGGCGATCAGTACCCGGCCCGGATAATGGCCGAGGAAGGATTTCAGCGCATCGCCGGCGGGGGCTTCGCGTGCGGCCACCGGCAGCGGGGGCAGCGGCTGGTCGCCCAGCGCGTGCGCGTCGGCGATGCGTGCGTGGTCGGCGGCCCATACCTCGATGCGCGGGGCATCGTTCAGGCGCTCGCGCAGCAGCTCCGGCGACAGGTACAGCGCCGACGGCGGCAGCAGCGGCCGTTCCACATCGTGGCGGCGCTGCTCATAACGCTCGCCGGTCTGCGCCCAGAACGCCTCGGCGGCTTCGCCGGCACCGGCACAGACCACCGGCAGGCTGCCGCTGGGCAGGTAGTCGAACAGGGTTGCGGTGCGCTCGAAGAACAGCGGCAGGTAGTACTCGACGCCGGCCGGGGCCAGCCCGGATTTCAGGTCCTGGTACAGCGCGCTGCGCCGGGTATCGACATCGAAGCGCTCGCGCAGCGTGGACAGCACGCGGGCGATGCTGGCCTCGTCCATGGGCACTTCGCGGCCCGGCAGCATGTGCACCGCCTCGACCTTGTCCAGCGAACGCTGGCTTTCCGGATCGAAGGCACGGATCGAATCGATGTCCTCGTCCAGCAGTTCCACCCGCAGCGGCTCGTCGGCGCCCATCGGGAACACGTCGAGCAGGCCGCCGCGCACGGCGAAGTCACCCGGGTCCATCACCTGCGGCACGTTGCGGTAGCCGGCGCTTTCCAGGCGGCGCTTCTCGGCTTCCAGATCCAGGCGCTGGCCGACCTTCAGGTCGAAGCTGCCACCAATGACGTAGCTGCGCGGGGCCAGCTGCTGCAGCAGGGTCTGCACCGGCACGATCACCAGGCCACGCTTCAGCGTGGGCAGGCGGTGCAGGGCAGCCAGACGCTGCGAGATGATGTCCGGATGCGGGCTGAAGCGGTCGTAGGGCAGGGTTTCCCAGTCCGGGAAGGCGACCACCGGCAGGGCCGGGTCACCGCCGAGCAGGGTCTGCAGATCGGCTTCAAGCTGGTTTGCGCCGTGGTTGTCACGGGCGATCACCAGCAGCGGAGCGTCGTGCACGCGCGATGCCTGGGCCAGGTACCAGGCCAGTGCGGTGGGCGAGGCGGGGGCGCGCCACCAGGCGCGGAGCTGGCCGGCGCGCGGCAGCGGCGGGGCGGGGTATGAGGTACGCGACATGGACCCCGGATTTTAGCAGAAGCCCGATCCGGTCCCGGTGCATCGTGCCGGCCCGTTGCCGGCAGCCTCATCTGCCGTTGGGGCAGCGGAATGCCGGCCAGCGGCCGGCACTACCGGGAGACGTGGCCGGGCAGGGCCCGGCGCATCCGTCAGTTGTCCAGCTCCAGCACCATCCGGACCAGGCCTTCGGCTCCGGTCGGGTGCGGCACCGGCTTGAAGCCCAGCGACGCGGCCAGCTGCTTCATCGGTTCGTTCTCGGCGGCAACGTCGCCGTACAGGCGGTCCAGGTACTTGCCACGGCCCCACTTCACCAGCTTGCGCATCAGCTGCCGTCCCAGGCCTTGGCCGATCAGGAAGCGGCTGATCAGGATCGCGTACTCGGCTTCACGGGTGCCGGGGATGATCGAGGCCCGGGCGACCGCGCCGACCACCGCTTCGCCCGCGGGCAGGGACTCGGCTGCGACCAGGGTGATCTCGGTCTTCGGGTTGGGGTGGGTCAGACGCTGGGTGGTTTCCGGCGACAGCTCGGTCACCGCCTGCAGGAAACGATCACGGATTTCTTCCGGCCCGAACAGGCTGAATGCCGCTTGCAGCGGTGCGCCATCTTCCGGGCGGATGGGGCGGATCAGCAGCTCGTGGCCGCTGGGAGCCTTGAAGATCTCATGCCAGGGCGGCATGCGGTTGCGAGTGGCCATACCGGGTGATTCCTTGGTGGTCCATCGATTGTGGCATCACCGGGGCTGCGTTCCGTGAACGAAAGGCTCACGGCGGTACAGCCTCGTGAACGCCGTTATTCGGGGGCTTTGAGCCAGTCCAGGCGGGTGCTGGCCCCGGGTTCGCCCAGGTGCTGGCGCAGCGCCGGCAGGGCCGGACCGACCACGCGGTCGAACTGCCACGGCGGGTTGAGCAGCAGCATGCCGCTGCCGTTGAGGCGCAGCGGCGAGTCGTCCGGGCGCACCAGGAACTCGATCGTCATCGCCGATTTCACCGGCAGGGCGGTGGCCTTGCGCAGGAAGTGCAGGATGGTGCGGCGCTGCTTGATCGGGAACCAGACCGCACAGGTGGCCTGCGGCCAGCGTGCCAGGGTTTCGGCCAGGGCGGCCAGCACCGCCTGGTACTCGGCATCCTGGGCTTCGTAGGGCGGGTCGATCAGCACCAGGCCGCGGCCGATCTTGCTGCCGTTGAACTTCGGCGGCAGCAGCGAACGCAGCAGGGCATAGCCATCGCCCGCCCGAACGTCGACGCGGCTGTCATGGGCGAACAGGGCCTTCAGCGTGGCCGTTTCGGCTTCCTGCAGCTCACAGACCGCCATGCGGTCCTGAGGGCGCATGGCCTGCGCGCTCAGCAGCGGCGAGCCCGGATAATTGGTCAGTGCGCCCACCGGATTGTCGGCCTGCACCGCCTTCAGGTAGCGCTCGACTACCTCCGGCAGCCTGGGCTGGGCCATCAGCCGCATGATCCCGGATTCGGCCTCCAGGGTCTTGCGGCTCTCTTCGCTGGCCAGCAGGTAGCGGCCAGCACCGCCGTGGGTGTCGAGCACGAAGAACGGGCTGTCCTTGCGCTTGAAGCTGTCGATCAGGGCCAGCTGCACGATGTGTTTGAGCACGTCGGCGTGGTTGCCGGCATGGAAGGCGTGGCGATAGTTCATGGGCCGCAGTGTACGGGGCGGCGGCCGCAGCGGCTATGCTGCGCGCCATGACAGCTCCTGTTGCCCATGTCCTGGTGGTCGAGGACGAAGCCGCCATCGCCGAAACCGTGCTCTATGCGCTGCGCAGCGAGGGCTATGCCGCCAGCCACTGTCTGCTCGGTGGCGAGGCGCTGCAACGGCTGCAGGCAGGGGATATCGACGTGGTGGTGCTGGACGTGGGCCTGCCCGACCTGGGCGGCTTCGAGGTGTGCCGCCGGCTGCGCGCGCAGCCCGGGCCGGCGGCGCAGCTGCCGGTGATCTTCCTGACCGCCCGCAACGATGAAGTGGACCGCGTGCTCGGCCTGGAACTGGGCGCCGACGATTACATGACCAAGCCGTTCTCGCCGCGTGAGCTGGTGGCGCGGGTGCGTGCGCGCCTGCGTCGCGCCGCACCGGTCGCGGCAGCCCCCGGCGCCGATACGGGCTGGCAGGAACATGGTGCCTTCGCCATCGACCGTGAAGGCCGGCGCATCCGCTTCCGCGGCCACGCGCTGGACCTGACCCGCTACGAGTACGCGTTGCTGGAAGCGTTGCTGCAGCGGCCGGGTGCCATCCTCAGTCGTGCCCAGTTGATGGATCGCGGCTGGGACAGCAGCGCCGATAGTGCCGACCGTACCGTCGACACCCATGTAAAGACGTTGCGCGCCAAGCTGCGCGCAGCCGGTGCCAGCGACGACCCGATCCGCACCCACCGTGGCCTCGGCTACGCGCTGGAGGTCTAGCCGATGCGCCTGGTCCTGAAGCTGTTCCTCGGCTTCTTCCTGATCACCGGCATCGCCGCGTTCTTCGTGATGCGCGTGTTCGTCAACGAAGTGAAGCCGGGTGTGCGCCAGGCGATGGAATCGACCCTGGTCGATGCCGCCAACGTGCTGGCCGAGATGGCGGCGGCCGATGTCAAGGACGGCACCATCCGCAGCGGCAGCTTCACCCGCAACCTCGCCAAGGCGCGGCAGCGTGACCTGAAAGCGATGGTCTGGCGCTTTCCCAAGCGCTCACTGGACTACCGGGTGACCATCACCGATGCCAAGGGCATCGTCATCTACGACTCGCTGGGCCGCGACCTGGGGCGTGACAATTCGCGCTGGAACGATGTCTACCGCACCCTGCGTGGCGAGTACGGCGCCCGCTCCAGCCCGGAAGTGCCAGGCGAAGAAGGCGATACGGTGATGCATGTGGCGGCGCCGGTATACGACCCGGCCGATGGCCGCACCCTGATCGGCGTGCTCAGCCTGGCCCAGCCCAATCGCAGCATCGATCCGTTCATTGCGGCCAGCCAGCGCGCCATCATCGAGCGCGGCGCCTGGCTGATCGGATTGTCGGCGCTGGTCGGCGTGCTGGTGACGATGTGGCTCACCACGGGCCTTGGCCAGCTCAGCCGCTATGCACGGGCGGTCAGCGCCGGCGAACCGGTGCCACCGCCGCGGCGGCGCCGCGACGAGATCGGCGACCTGGGCCAGGCACTGGAAACAATGCGCCGCAAGCTGGAGGGCAAGGCCTACGTCGAGCAGTACGTGCAGTCGCTGACGCATGAAATGAAAAGCCCGTTGGCGGCGATCCGCGGTGCCGCCGAGCTGTTGCAGGAGCCGCTGCCGGAGGCCGACCGCGTGCATTTCGCACGCAGCATCGTCGATCAGCAGGAGCGGCTGACCGAGACGATCGACAAGCTGCTGGCGCTGGCCGAAGTGGAACAGCACGGCTGGCTGCAGACCCGCGATCCGATCGCGCTTCCAACCTTGCTGGCCGATGCGGCGGCGGCGGCGCAGGTGCGTGCGCAGGCGGCCGGCGTGCAGGTTCGCATCGGCAGCGTGCCCGACATGCGCGTGCAGGGTGATGCCTATCTGCTGCGGCAGGCGTTGCACAACCTGATCGACAACGCCATTGCCTTTTCACCGCCCGGCGCGGACATCGCGCTGCAGGCCGAGGTGGACGGGCAGGGCGTGCGCCTGCAGGTGGCGGATCGCGGTGCCGGCATTCCCGACTACGCGCGCGAACGGGTGTTCGAACGCTTCTATTCGCTGGCCCGCCCCGGCAGCGGCCGGCGCAGTTCCGGCCTGGGCCTGCCGTTCGTGCAGGAAGTGGCTCGCCTGCATGACGGACGCGCCAGCCTCGACGCCCGCGATGGCGGTGGCACGGTGGCCAGCCTGTGGCTGCCGTTGGGTGCAGCGGGCCAGCGCCCGCGCCGCTGACTTCACACTCGCTTCAAATTCGCCACAAACCCCGCTCACCGCAGCGGTCCATCCTGCAGCCCTCTCCAACGAGGATGGACCATGAAATCCCTGAAGATGCTGCTGCGGTTCGCCATTGTCGGCGGGCTGATCCTGTTGTTGCTGGTGCCGCTGATGATGATCCGCGGGGTGATCACCGAGCGCAGCCAGTACCGCGACGAGGCCTTTGCGCGGGTGGCCGACAGCCGTGCCGGCACGCAGCAGCTGGTGGGCCCGGTGCGGGTGGTGCCGTGGGTGGAACACAAGCAGGTTGAACTGGTTGACCCGCTGGGCGTCAAGAAGACCGAGGTGCAGGTCACCGAGGGGCACTGGCTGCAGATGCCGGCGTCGCTGGAGGTGGGCGGTGAGATGCTGCCGAGCCAGCGCGAAGTCGGCCTGTTCAAGGTGCCGGTGTACAGCTGGAACGGCCAGATGAAGGCGAGCTTCGCCGCTGACGACTATCCCGTGAAGGCAGGGCGCACGTATGGCCAGCCGTATGTGGCGGTGGGCGTTTCCGATGTGCGCGGCCTGGTCGGTACACCGAACCTGCGCGTGGATGGCAAGCAGCTGCGCCTGCTGCCGGGCGTCGGCGTGGCCAGCGAAGTCGGCCGTGGCCTGCATGCGCCGGTGGCCGGTTTCGCTACGGATCAGGGCGGCACGCTGGCGGCCAGCACCGTTGAACTGGAGCTGCGCCTGGATGGAAGCCGCATGCTGTCGGTGGTGCCGGTGGGCGATGACACCCACATCGCGCTGCGTTCGAGCTGGCCGCATCCGTCGTTCAGCGGTGCGTTCCTGCCCAACGAGCGGCGCGTTGATGCACAGGGATTCGACGCGCGCTGGGCGGTGTCCTCGCTGGCCTCCGACGCACAGCGGCAGCTGCGCAATGAAGGTTCGGTCGACTCGCAGGCGGTGACGGTGTCGCTGGTCGATCCGGTCGATACCTACACCCAGGCCGACCGTGCGTCCAAGTACGGGGTGCTGTTCGTGCTGCTGACCTTCGTCGGCTTCATCCTGTTCGAGCTGATCAAGTCGCTGCGCATCCACCCGCTGCAGTACCTCATGGTCGGCCTGGCGCTGGCGATCTTCTTCCTGTTGCTGATCAGCCTGTCCGAGCACATCGCGTTCTGGAAGGCCTACCTGGTTTCGGCGGTGGCCTGTATCGGCCTGCAGGCGGTGTATCTGGCCAACGTGCTGGGCCATTGGAGGCGCGGCCTCGGCTTCGCGGCCCTGCTGACCGTGCTGTACGGCGCGCTGTATGGCCTGCTGGTGTCGGAGAACAACGCACTGCTGATGGGGTCGCTGCTGCTGTTCGTGATCCTGGCGCTTGCGATGTGGGTGACCCGCCGGGTCGACTGGTACGCGCTCGGCGCGGACCTGAAGTAAGGAGCATGCCATGGGCTGGCGCCAGGGATTGCGGCAACGGGCACGGCAGGGCATTCCGGCCCTGCTGGAAGTGGATGCGCTGCTGCAGGCACATGGCGTGCTGGCGGCCCTGCCGGGGGCGCGGATCGCCCCCGGTCTGGTCCGCTTCCAGCTGGCGGCGGTGACCTGCGAAGGATTGCAGGGGCAGGGATTGCGTTGGCTGCAGGGTGCGCGGCAGGGACGCGGCGCGGTGGCCGGGCGGGTGCCGCGCTATCGGCCATGGAAGGCCGGCGCGGAGGCATTGGCCGAGATCGGCATCGGCGGCCTTCCGGATGACTGGCCGGCACACGCGGCGGTGTACGGCTGCAGCAGCGTCGACCGGCGGCACTGGTTGCTGTTGCTGCCGGAGCGGGCGCAGTTGTGGTTGGGATGGAGCGGGTGATTCGGCTGTTCATCCACGCATGGCGTGGATCTACTGGCGAGAACCCAACACCTTGGTGGGTGCGAACCTCGGTTCGCACGCTACCGCGCCGCCCATGACCGATGGGACGGTATCGCCGCGCCCCGGCTGGCTAGACTCGATGGGTTGATGATCGAGCCGAAGGGCAGGGGTGCGATGTGTTGAAGTGGGGCGTGCTGGCCGTAGCGCTGGCGATGGGTGGCAATGCAGCGGCGCAGCAGCGCGAAACGGTGGACCTGGACATGGTCAGCCGCATCCGCCAGGAGGCGTTCCACCGTTCGCAGGTGATGGACACCTTCAGCTATCTCACCGAGCGCATCGGCCCGCGCCTGAGCAATTCGCCGGCGATGGGCCGCGCCAATGCGTGGACCCGCGGCAAGTTCAACGAATGGAAGCTGGACAACGTCCACGACGAAGCCTTCGATGACTTCGGCCGCGGCTGGGAATTCACCTCGGCGAGCGTGGAAATGCTGGGTGACCGCGTGCAGCCGCTGCATGCGCTGCCCAAAGCCTGGACCCCCGGTACGAAGGGCCCGGTCGAAGGCGAGCTGGTGCAGGTCGACATCAAGAAGCCCGAAGACATCGAGAAGTACCGCGGCAAGCTGCGCGGCAAGATCCTCCTGCTGGGCGAGGCACGCGAATACAAGCGGGGCACCGAGCCCGATTCGCACCGCCACGACGCGACCTCGCTCGAGGGCCTGCAGGAGTTCACCCTGCCCAAGGACAAGGACGCTACCGCCGAGCGCGCCAAGCGGGTCAAGGAGTACCAGGAACGCCAGCAGCTGGCGGCCAAGGTCAATGCGTTTTTCGTCGAAGAGGGCGCGCTGGCCTCGATCAGCATCAGCAGCTGGGACAACGGCATCATCCGCGTTGCCGGCGGCGGTTCGCGCAAGGCCGGTGAGCCGGTGGGCATCCCGGAACTGGCGATGATCAGCGAACACTTCAATCCGCTGGTGCGCGCGCTTCAGGCCAAGCAGACGGTGCGCCTGCGCGTGGATGTAGCGGCGCGCTTCACCGACGAGGCCGACCAGCCCGGCTACAACACGCTGGCCGAGATCCGCGGCAGCAGCAAGCCCGATGAAGTGGTGATGATCGGTGCGCACCTGGATTCGTGGCACAGCGGCACCGGTGCGGCCGACAACGCGGCCGGCGTGGCGGTGATGATGGAGGCGATGCGCATCCTCAAGGCCACCGGCGCCAAGCCCAAGCGCACCATCCGCGTGGCGCTGTGGAGCGGCGAGGAGCAGGGCCTGATCGGCTCGCAGGCCTACGTCGCCAAGCATTTCGGTCGCTTCCCCGAACCCACCGACGCGGCGCAGAAGGCGCTGCCGGCGTCGCTGCGCGAGCCGACCGGTGCACTGCAGAAGACCCGCGATTACAGCAAGTTCCAGGTTTACTTCAACATGGACAACGGCTCGGGCCGCTTCCGTGGCATCTACGCGCAGGAAAACCTGGCGGCGATGCCGATCTTCGAAGCCTGGCTGGCGCCGTTCCATGACGTGGGCGCCACCACCGTGGCCACCCGCAACACCGGCAGTACCGACCACATCAGCTTCGATCGCATCGGCCTGCCGGGCTTCCAGTTCATCCAGGACCGGCTGGACTACTTCACCAACGTCCACCACAGCCACCTGGACACCTGGGATCACGCCGAACCGGAAGACCTGAAGCAGGCCGCGGCCATCGTCGCTTCGTTCGCCTACAACGCCGCAATGCGCGAGCCGTCCTTCCCGCGAAAGGCAGAACCGTAAAAGGGGACGGAGGGGATTAAGTCGTATCTCCCCTCCGCTTCCCGGTTGCAGCACCCCAGGGCCGGGCAATCGCGACTTAATCCCCTCCGTCCCCTTTTTCCGTCGGGGGCGGTGGGCTGGTAAAATCGGGGGATTCCCGTTCCTCGAGCCGTCCATGACCTGCCGCACCCGCTTCGCCCCCAGTCCCACTGGCTACCTGCACATCGGTGGTGCCCGCACCGCGCTGTACTGCTGGCTGGAGGCCCGTCACCGCGGCGGTGAGTTCGTGCTGCGCATCGAGGACACCGACCGCGAACGCAGCACCCAGGGCGCAATCGACGCCATCCTGGAGGCGATGGAGTGGCTGGGCCTGGACTACGACGAAGGCCCGATCTACCAGACCGACCGCGTCGCCCGTTACCAGGAAGTGGCCGAGCAGCTGATCGCCGAGGGCAAGGCGTACTACGCCTACGAGACCCGCGAGGAGCTGGATGCCATGCGCGAGGCCGCCATGGCCAGGCAGGAAAAGCCGCGCTACAACGGCGCTGCGCGCGATCTGGGCCTGCCCTACCGGGACGACCCGAACCGCGTCATCCGCTTCAAGAACCCGCTGGAAGGCACGGTGGTGTTCGATGACCTGATCAAGGGCCGCATCGAGATCGCCAACAGCGAGCTGGATGACATGGTCATCTTCCGCCCGGACGGCTACCCCACCTACAACTTCGCGGTGGTGGTGGACGACTGGGACATGGGCATCACCGAGGTCATCCGCGGCGACGACCACATCAACAACACCCCGCGCCAGATCAACCTGTATGAAGGCATCGGCGCGCCGGTGCCCAGGTTCGGCCACATGCCGATGATCCTGGACGAGCAGGGCGCCAAGCTGTCCAAGCGCACCGGTGCGGCTGACGTGATGCAGTACAAGGACGCCGGCTACCTGCCCGATGCGCTGCTGAGCTACCTGGCCCGCCTGGGCTGGTCGCATGGTGACCAGGAGCTGTTCAGCCGCCAGGAACTGATCGACCTGTTCGACGTGAAGGATTGCAATTCCAAGGCCTCACGCCTGGACATGGCCAAGCTGGGCTGGGTCAACCAGCACTTCCTGAAGACCGAGGACGTGGCCGCGATCGTGCCGCACCTGGTCTACCAGCTGCAGAAGCTGGGGCTGGACGTGGCCGCCGGCCCGGCTCCGGAGGATGTGGTGATCGCCCTGCGTGAACGCGTGCAGACCCTGAAGGAAATGGCCGAGAAGGCCGTGGTCTGGTACCAGCCGCTGACCGAGTACGATGAAGCGGCGGTGGCCAAGCACTTCAAGGCCGGTGCCGAGGTGGCGCTGGGCAAGGCCCGCGAGCTGCTGGCCGCGCTGCCGGAATGGACCGCCGAGTCGGTGGGGGTGGCCCTGCATGACGCGGCCGCAGCGCTGGAGATCGGCATGGGCAAGGTCGCCCAGCCGCTGCGCGTGGCCATCACCGGCACCCAGGTCAGCCCTGACATTTCCCATACCGTGTACCTGGCCGGTCGCGAACAGGCCTTGAAACGCATTGATGTGGCCATCACCAAGGTAGCAACGGCCTGAGGCATCCTTGCCAGGCCCGAACCGGAGAACACGCATGCCCGCCAAGACCGCCACTGCCTGTACCGCCCCGCACCACCACGTCCACGACGCATCGGATTTCGTGGCGGTGGTCGAGCGTGTCTCGCGCGAACGCGGGCTGCGCCTGACCCCGATCCGCGCCAACGTGCTGAAGCTGATCGCCGAGGCCGGCAAGCCGGTCAAGGCCTACGAGCTGCTGGAATGGGTGCGCAACGGCAAGGGCGTGGGCGCTGATGCCCCGCCCACCGTGTACCGCGCGCTGGACTTCCTGATGGCCAATGGCTTTGTGCACAAGCTGGAGTCGGTGAATGCCTTCGTGGCCTGCCACCATCCCAGCAGCGCCGCCCATTCGGTGCCGTTCCTGATCTGCAACAGCTGCCACAGCGCAGTGGAGCTGGAAGACCGCGAGATCGTCAGCCAGCTGGAGAAGCGGGCCAAGGAACTGGGCTTCCAGCCGCAGGCACAGACGCTGGAAGTGCACGGTCTCTGCGCGCGCTGCGCGGGCTGAGCAATGGGTCCTGGGGTCAGATCCCTTTTGCCTTGGCAAAAGGGATCTGACCCCCGTTTCATGACAAACGCTAGTCCTTCGGTTTGCCTGCGGTATCCACCCGCACGATCACCGACATGCCAGGCCGCAGCTGCGCGGCCAGCTTCTGGCCTTCATCGATCGATATCCGCACCGGCAGCCGCTGCACCACCTTGGTGAAGTTGCCGCTGGCATTGTCCGGGCGCAACACGCTGAACTCCGATCCGGTGGCGGGCGCGATCTCCTGCACGCGGCCGCGCAGCACCTGGCCCTGGAACGCGTCCACCGAGAACGTGGCCGGCTGGCCGATCGCCATTCCCCAGGTCTGGCCTTCCTTGTAGTTGGCCACCACCCACAGTGTGTCAGGGACCAGGAACAGCAGCTGCGAACCGGCGGCGACATACTGGCCCACGCGCACGCTGGCTTCACTGATCTGGCCGTCGCGCGGTGCGTGGATCACCGTATTGGCCAGGTCGATGCGGGCCAGTTCCAGCTGCGCCTGTGCGCTTTCCACCTGGGCCTCCAGGCTCTTGCGCGCGACCTGGGTCGACACCAGTGTTTCCTCGGCGATTCGGATCTGCGCCTGCGACTGCTGCACGCTGGCCTGCGCCGAGGCTTGGCTGGTGCGGAACTTGTCGCGGTCATTGATCGACACCAACTGCTGCGCGGCCAGTTCCTCGTAGCGCTTCAGCTCGTTGCGTGCGCGCTGCAGTTCGGCCTGGCCAGCCGAGAGCGTGGCGCGCGCCGAGGCGATCTGCGCACGGTTCTGCGCCTGCGACTGGTCGGAGTTGGCCAGCGCCGCGCGCGCACTGTCCAGCGTCGCTTGCGCCTGGGCGACGCGTTGGGCATAGATGCGGTCATCGATGCGCAGCAGCGGCTCGCCCTGCCTTACGTGCTGGAAATCCTTCACCAGCACTTCAGTCACATAGCCATTGACCTGTGGCGCCATCACGGTGATCTGGCCGCGCACATAGGCGTTGTCGGTCACCATCACGCTACTGGTGAACGGCCACAGGTGCCAGGCGCGCAGGATCAGTGCAATGCCCAGCAGGGCCACCACCACCATCACCACCACGCTGCGCGCGCTGGGCTTGAGATACTTCGGCGCGACCGCCGGTTCAACGGGCGTGGGCGCAGGTGCCGCGTCGGTCGGCGGCGGTGGCGTCACGTTGTCGGCGTCGTCGGATCGGGGCGGGACGGGGGGCATGGTCGAGAACTCAGCGGGGCGCGGCTGGCGTGGCCGCGGTGGAAAGGGCGGGGTGGCGCTTGCGCCATTGCTTGAGCACGGCGGTGCGCAGCGACAGCAGCAGCAACCAGCACAGGAAGCCGATCGCCAGCCAACCGCTCAGGGTGAACACATCATTGAAGCCTCGCACATTGGCTTCGCGGCGCGTGGTCTGCGCCAGCTGCGCGCTGCCCTGCGCGCTGCGCAGCACCGGGTCGGTGATCTGTGCGCTGTACAGCTGCTGCTGGAGGCGCAGGCGTTGCGCCACCACAGGATCGGCTGGATCGAGCTGGCTGGTCAGCGCGCTGGAGTACAGTTGCTCGCGATGCAGCTGGAAGGTCCCCAGCACCGCCGAACCTGCCAGACCGCCCAGCGTCTGCGTGATCGACAGCGTCACCAGGAAGGTGATCATGTGGTCCACACCCTGTTTCAACGCAGCGGAAATGCCGAGCATGATCAGCGGGCCCATGAACATGCCGGCGCCGACCGAGGCCAGGAACTGGCTGGCGTAGAAATCGTGCGGCCGATCCATGCTGGTGCGGTGCTGGTCGAAGAAGGCGGCAGCGCCCAGCAGCAGGATCGCCATCAGCAGCTGCGGGATCAGCCGTTTGGGCCCGAAAGTCAGTGCAGTGCCGGCGATACCGGTGATCACGCCGGCAAGAATCACCACGAACAGCGGCCGCAACTGATCAGGGCCCATGCCGAGCGTGCGCATCAGGTTGACCACGCCGTAGGACTGCTCGGTGGTCAGGAAGCGGATCAGGAACGCGCCGACGATGAAATGCAGTACGGGCAGGCTGGCCAGCCAGCGTGTCTGCAGCAGCGGATTGCGCCGGTAGTGTTCGATGATGAAGGCGGTGGTGGACAGCACGATCGAGGCGATCAGCGCCCAGCCCAGCCACGGCGTGTTGAGCCACCAACGGGTGTAGCCCTGCGCCAGTACGATCACCAGCAGCGCAACCGCCGGCGCCAGCAACGCGAAGGTAAGGAAATCCAGCGGCTCGAAGGCCTTCACCTGGATGCCGGGCGGCAGCTTCAACACCACTACGGCGGCGAATGCGCACAACGCAAGGCCGGCCTCGAACGAATACAGCTGGTGCCACTGGCCGGTATCCACCAAGCCTGGTGAAACGATCCAGGCGATCGGCACCGCCAGCTGCGAAAGGCCGACGCCGACCACCAGCAGGTTGCCGGTAAAGCGGCGGGGCAGGGCCTGCAGCATGTACAGCGTGCCCAAGGTCGAACAGGCCGCGCCGGCGAAGCCGCTGGCGGCACGGGTCAGCATCGTGGTCTCGAAGCTGCCGACGAACAGGTGCAGCACCGCCAGCGCCGCGTACAGGCCCAGCCCGATTTCGGCGAACAGGCGGATGCCGTACTGCTGGCGGAATTTGAAGGCCAGCAGGTTGGCGGTGACATTGACCATTGCATAGGCCGCCACCAGCCAGCTGCCCTGGGTCGGGGTCAGCGCCAGCTGGCCCTGCAGGAACGGCAGGTTGGCAGTGACCAGCGCATTGCCCAGCCCGCCGGTGATCGCCACCAGCAGCGATACCAGCGCATAAGCCACACGCCGGTACGGTGGGTGCCACGGCATCGATGCCGATCCGGGCATGGTCGGCTTCTCGTGCTCCTCCCAATCCGGAACCGGCTTCAGATACGGCTGGACCATCAGCGCGCCTCGCTGGTTGCTCCCTGCAGACCCCCGCGCAGCAGCTGCAGGGCGCGCCCGGCGAGGTGGGCGCGCTCGTCGCGGGTCTTGCCGCGCAGGGCTGCGCCCAGCATGCCCGAGATCAGTGAAATATCCGTTTTCTCCAGATCGGCACGGCACAGCCCGGCGGCCTTGGCGCGGGCGATCGGCTCCTCCAGCAGGTCGCGCACGGTCTCGCGCGCCGCGCGCATGGCCGGCACGTCCGAATCGACCGCGCGCCAGTAATCGGCCAGCGCCGGCGAATCGATGATGCGCTGGGCCATGCCCTCGAACACCTCGAACAGGGCGTCGTCGCGGTCGCCGAGCTGTTCGACCTGGCGCCGGATGCGGTCGACCGTACGCTGCAGCAGCGCCTGGATCAGCGCGGTGCGGTCGGGGAAGTTGCGGTACAGGGTGGCGCGGCCCACCTGGGCGCGTTCGACCACCAGGTCCAGTGGGGCAGTGACACCGTGTTGGCCGAACACGTGATCGGCGGCGTCGAGGATGAGGGCACGGCGGGCGGCAGCATCGGCACGTTGGGCAGTCATGGAATTATTTTCGGACAAAAGTGTCCGATTGGCGAGACATTGGTTGACGGGATTGTCCGCTTGTTGTGGTACGCACATCTTTGTGACGGGTGTGTGAGCGCGTGGGTCGAAATGAAAACGGGGGCCCGAAGGCCCCCGCTGCGTACGCGTGGAAGGAGTGGCAAGGAGATCCACGCCATGCGTGGTCTCAGGCCGGGGTCAGAGCCCATTCCTGCGGAATGGGATCCGACCCCCGGCGTGGTGCAGTAGATCCACGCCATGCGTGGATGGAGGAGAGTCAGAAGAACGCGCGGATACCGAATGCGACGCCACGGCCCGGCAGCGGCGAGTAGTCGCGCAGCAGAGAGGTATGCGGACGCACTTCGCGGTTGGTCAGGTTGCTGCCATCCAGGAACACCTCGTAGCTGTTGCTGGCGTTGCGGTCCCAACGATAGGCCAGGTGCGCATCGACCAGGGTGTAGCCATCGCTCGGCTCCTCGTTCTGCGCCACGTCCTTCTGGCGGCTGTAACGCACCGCACCGACCGAGGCGCGCCAGCCGTCCTTCGACCAGCGCAGGTCGGCGCCGACGCGGGCCGGAGCAATGCGCGGCAGGTAGCCGGTGTTGGCCAGCTCCACCGTGTAGTTGTGGTTGTGGTCGCCATGCGGAACGGCAATGTCGAGGTTGCGGCTGCCGCTGCCATCCAGCTTGGCCTTCACGTAGTCACCGAACAGGCGCAGGTCCCAGTCACCGGCGCCGCCCTCGAACAGGTGCACCAGGGCCTCGGCCTCGGCACCGCGGAATACCGCGTCCTGCTGGGTCCACGCACGAACTGGCAGGCCCTCGGTAACGCCGGTGTCGGCCAGGTAGATGAAGTCCTTGAACCTGGTCTGGTAGACCGAGGCGGAGAAGTCCAGGCGCTCGCTGTGGGTGTGGATGCCCAGCTCCACGCGCTGGCCGCGCTCGGTCTTCAGGTTGCCGTCGCCGATCTCCAGCGAACGGGTAGCAATGTGCGCGCCGGCGGCGTACAGCTCTTCGTTGGTCGGTGCACGCTCGGAGCTGTCCACGCCGATGCGCAGGTCAACGGCATCGTTGAGCTTCCAGATACCGGCGGCAGACAGGTTGGTGGCACCGAACGTGCGGCGACGGTAGTCACCGGTCGGGTCCAGCTTGACCTGGTCGTGGCGGCCGCCCAGTTCCAGCTTGAACGGGCCGAACTGCTTTTCCTGCAGTACAAACAGGCCGATGTTCTTCGTACCGGTATCCGGTACGAACGCTTCTTCACCCTTGGCGCCGAAATCACTGTTGCCGAACTGCAGGCCGAAGGCGCCGTCCCAGCCACCGATCTGCTGCTGCACCGCTTCCAGGCGCGCTTCGATGCCGCGGTTGGTGAAGCGGGTGGAGGGCGTGCCAGCCTCCAGCTCCACGTGCTCGTAGTCGGTGTAGGCCACGCGTGCGTTGATGTTCTTCAGGAACGAGACCGGGTTGTAGATGCCGGCCTTGGTCTCGAAGCGGTTCTGCACCATGTCGATGCGCACGTCATGCTCGTCGCCGCCTTCCTCTTCATCGCCGTGGTCGTGGCCGTGGTCATGGCCGTGATCGTCGCCGTCGGCGTGCACGTGTGCGCCGTTGGGAATGCCGTAGTTGGTGCGGTAGGTGCTGGCCGACACACCGAAGTAGCCGCCGTCGCCCAGCCAGGTAGCGCCGACGCCGCCGGCGCGGGTGCGGATGGAGCTGTTGTCGAGGCGGCCGCGACGCGGCTCTTCGCCTTCCTCGCCCGCGTGGTCGTGGTCGTGGTCGTCGTGGTGGTCTTCCAGGCTGTCGATCACCGCATAGCCGGGAATGCGGTAGTCGTCGCCATTGCGCACCAGGCCGTCCACATGAAGCACGACATTGCCGCTGACGCCATCGAGGCGGAACATGCCGCTGCGCTCGTTGTTCACCGAATTGCCACGCAGCTCGGCGCGGCCGCTGAGCGGGCGCTCGGGCAGCTCGCGCGCGATGCGGCCGTCGACCACATTGACCGCACCACCGATGGCACCGCTGCCGAACAGCAGCGTGGCCGGCCCCTTCAGCACTTCGATCTGGTCAGCCAGGAACGGCTCGATGCTGGTGGCATGGTCCGCACTGACGGTGGATGCATCCATGTTGCCCATGCCGTTGGACAGCACCGCAACGCGTGGGCCTTCCTGGCCGCGGATGATCGGGCGCCCGACGCCGGGCCCGAAGAAGGTGCTCTGCACGCCGGGCAGCTTGGCCACGGTATCGCCGAGGGTGCCGGCCTTCTGTTCGTCCAGGCGCTCACCGGCCAGCACCTCCACCGGGCGCGCAAGGGATTCGGCATCGCCCTGCAGCGGCGACGCGGTGACTTGCACCGAGGACAGCTCGGTCAGGTGGCGGTCACGATGGGCGGTGTCCTGACCGGCTGCAAAGGCGACGGACGGCAGCAGGGCGGCGAGGGCCAGGGCCAGGGAATGCGGCTTGAGCCGTGCGGTGTGGGCGGGCATGGATGGGTCCTTTGTTACACTGTATCAATCGCGGGGCGCACGAATCCCGTCGATGGGACAGGGGGAGGGAAAGCGTGCGGGTCGGGAAGGGATGTTATATTATTCCATAACGATTCGCCGACCCTGCTGGAAGTCATGTCCTTGTCCTCACGCCTGCGCCACCTGCTCGACCGTTTCGGTGCCACCGGTTCGATGCTGTGCGCGGTGCATTGCGCAGTCATCCCGGTGCTGCTGGCGGCAGCGCCCTCGCTGGGCCTGTCGTTCTGGCTGAGCGACGGCGTTGAACAGGCGCTGGTGCTGTTCGTGACCCTGCTTGGGCTGTTCAGCCTGGTCTGGGGTTACCGCCGCCATGGCGCGCTGCGTGCGCTGGGCTTCCTGATCCCCGGCCTGGTCGCGCTGTGGGCCGGCGTGCTGTACGAGCCGCTGCATCACAACGCCGTGCCGCATGCGGTGGTGATGACCATCGGTGGCCTGCTGGTGGGCGTTGCCCATCTGGTCAACCTGCGCCTGAACCACGGCCACGTACACGACGCCAGCTGCGCGCACTAGGCGCTCCATGATAGGATTTTCGATCGTGCGCGGGGGCGCCCAGCAAGGCGGCCCCGCCGAACCCGTGTCAGTACGGGGTAACCAGATTTCACACTTGAGGAGTTGAAGACATGGGTAAGGGTGACCGCAAGACCGCCAAGGGCAAGCGCTACAACGCCAGCTACGGCAACGCCCGTTCGCATACCGCGAGCAAGGTCGCCGTAGGCGCCGCCGCCCCGGTTGCCAAGAAGACCGTGGCCAAGGCTCCGGCGAAGAAGGCCGTGGCGAAGAAGGCCGTCGCCAAGGCCTGATCCGGCCGCGCGACTGGTCCAAGGAAGAACGCGGCGCCTGGCGCCGCGTTTTTTTATGCATGATTTTGCAGAGCCGAGCCCATGCCCGGCTGGCGCAATGCAGCCGAGCGTGGGCTCGGCTCTACAACCGGATCAGCGCAGGGTCTTCTTCAGCGTTTCCGGGTTGCCGTCGTTCGGCGCGGCTGGTACCTGCAGAAGGTGTGCCAGCAGTGGATAGACATCGACATTGTCGAAGCCATCGATCACCAGGCCCTGGCGGAACGACGGGCCACTGGCCACGAACACCGCGCGCATGGACGGCAGCGCGTTGTCGTAGCCGTGCGAGCCGCGGTCCTGCTGTTCGCGCTTGGCGATCTTTTCCTGATGCAGGGCATCCCAGCCTGCATCCATCATGCAGACAATGGCGGGAATGCGCGGATGGGTGCCGTAGCGCAGGCGCGCCGGCAGTTTTTCTTTCTTCCAGCATTCGTAGTGCGCGTGGCGGCCGAGCAGAGCGCGTTCGGCGGCGGCTTCATGGCCGACCACCGGTGCGAAGCCGACCGACTGGCCCTGGCTGACATTGCGCGCAATCGCTGGGTCGACCATCGATTCGGTGGCGATCACCTGGCCAGCGGGGACACTGGCCATGCCATGGTCGGAGACCACGATCACATTGGTGGTTGCGGCCAGCCCACGTTGCTGGAGTCCGTCGAGCACCTGGCCGACGATCTGGTCGGCGCGCACGATGGCGTCGGCGTACTGCTTCGACTCGGGGCCGTAGTTGTGACCTGCCTTGTCCACGTGTTCCATGTACAGCGTGGTCAGGCGGGGGGCATCGGCGTCTGTCTGTGACAGCCAATCGAGCACGATGCCGGCGCGCTGTTCCAGCGGCTCCTTGCCGTCGTAGATGCGCCACTGGCTGGGGCGTACGCCACGGATCTCCGATTCACTGCCTGGCCATGACGTGGTGGCCGAACGCACGCCAGCATTCTCGGCGCCGACCCAGATCGGTTCGCCGCCCCACCAGCCACTGGTGGTAACCGCTTCGCGATTGCTCAGCTCGAACCGGCCCAGTGCTTCATCGTCCATGCTGTTGTTGACGATGCCGTGGTGGTCCGGGCGCAGGCCGGTAACGAGGGTGTAGTGATTCGGGAAGGTCAGCGACGGATAGGACGGGGTCATCCAGCGTGCGCGCACGCCGCCATCGATCAGGCGTTGCAGGTTCGGGGTCAGGCTGCGGTCCAGCGCATCGGCGCGCAGGCCGTCGATGGAGATCAGCAGCAGCTTCGGCGGTGCCGCCGCAGCGATGGAAGTGGGAACGGAGGCGGAAGGCGCGGGCGCGGTGGTGCAGGCAGCCAGGGGCAGCAGCAGCGCCAGCGCACAGGTCAGGCGTACGGAAGTCATCCGCGCATGATAAGCCGGCGCAATGACGCGCCCAAGACACGGCGCGCGCCCTTCAACAAGAAGGGGGCTTTTCTCCAGACAGATTCCAGATGCCTCCATCCACGCATGGCGTGGATCTACCGTGTCGACCAAGGTCGACACCTACCAGCCGCCGCGGGAATCTGTCGAAGGTGGGGCGGTGTGGGTGGGCAGGACCGTTGGCGCCATGGATGGCGCCATCGAGCCCCCATGGATGGGTTTACGGCGTGTCCTGCCCACCCATACCGCCCCACCCAACGCGTAGAAAATCGGAGCTGTATTGGCTCTTGACCTTGCCGTTGCCTCTGCGGGTGCCGGGCGCAGCCCGGCCGGCCCTCTCAGGCGAACAGCGGGGCCTGGCGCTGTTCCAGCCGCAGCAGCGCGGCCTTGGTTTCCAGGCCGCCACCGAAGCCGGTCAGTGCACCGTTGCTGCCGATCACGCGGTGGCAGGGCAGGATGATCGGCAATGGATTGCGGCCGTTGGCTGCGCCCACCGCGCGGGTCGCGCTGGGTTGGCCCAGGTGCTGCGCCAACTGCAGATAGCTCCAGGTCTGGCCGAACGGAATCAACGCCAGCGCCTGCCACACGCGCAGCTGGAACGGCGTGCCGCGTGGTGCCAGCTGCAGGTCAAACCGGCTGCGTTCACCGTGCAGGAACTGCAGCAGCTGTTCGCGTGCCTCCGGCAGTGCATCCGGTGCGTAATGCCAGCCGTCGCGCCCGCGTGCGGGGTGACGGTTCTCCGGAAACAGCACGTGCGCAAGACCACGCTCGTCACCGGCGATGGTCAACACGCCGATCGGGCTGTCGAAACGATCGAACAACAGGGTCATGTCGGTTCTCCAACGAACGTGCCGGACAGGTGCCACAGGTGCAGCACCGCGTAGGCGCGCCACGGCCGCCACGGTTGCGAGCGCGCTTCGGTCGCGCGTTCGCTCAGGCGCTGGCCCTGCGCATGGCCGAGCACCTGCTGCAGCACAAGGTCGCCGGCCGGGAAGGCATCGGGCTGGCCGAGGCCACGCAGGGCGATGTACTGCGCGGTCCAGGGGCCGATGCCGGGCAGTGCAACGCAGCGCGCAACGAATTCCTCCAAGGCCTGGCCGGGCCCGAAGTCGAGCCGGCCGCTGGCACAGGCGGCGGCCAATGCGCGCACGGTGGCGGCGCGGCTGCGCGGCAGGCCGATCGATTCCAGAGGCGCCTCGGCCAGTACCTCGGGCGCTGGAAACTGGCGATCGAAGTCGGATGGCATGCCCGGCAGGTGCGCGCCATAGGCGTCGACCAGGCGCCGCGCGAAGGTGGTGGCCGCGGCCACGCTGACCTGCTGCCCGAGCACCGCGCGTACGCCCACCTCGAAACCATCCCAGCCGCCGGGTACGCGAAGTCCGGGGCGTTCGGCGATGCCACGCGCGAGCAGCGGTTCTTCGCCCAGCGCGGCATGCACCTGCTGCAGGTCGGCATCCAGATCGAACACGCGACGCACGCGGCGCACGATGTCAGGGATCAAGCGCGGATCCACCGCGCCCAATTGCAGGCGAAGTTCCGGGCGCTTCGAATCGGCGGTGACGCGCAGCAGGGTGGGGCGCTCTGGCGTGCCCAGTACGCGCTGGTAGCTGTCTTCGCCGATCAGTTCGATGCCGGGCAGGCTGCGTTTGCGCAGGAAGGCCAGCATGCGTAGGAAGTCCAGTGGTGGACGGTAGCCCAGGCGCAGCACCAGGCCGCCATCATCTGCAGCCAACGGTTGATGCTGGCGACGCAGGGCGGTCGGCGCCATCCCACAGCCCTGCAGGAACGCGGTATTGAAGCGGCGCAGGCTGTTGTAGCCGGCAGCCAGCGCGACGTCGGTCACCGCCAGCGTGGTTTCGGTCAGCAACTGTTTGGCCAGCAACAGGCGATGGGTTGCGTGGATCTGCCCGGGCGTTGCGCCGAGATGTTCGACGAACAGGCGCTGCAGTTGGCGCGCGCTGAGGCCGAGCTTCGTTGCAAGATCGGCCACCGGCTGCTCCTGCAGGAAGCCGCCGTGGATCAGCGCCAGTGCGCGCTGCACGGTCTGTCCGGCCAGGGCCTGCTGGGCCTGCGGTGCCAATTCCGGGCGGCAGCGCAGGCAGGGGCGGTACCCGGCGGCCGCGGCGGCCGCGGCGGTGGGGAAGTAGGTGATGTTGCGCGGCTTCGGCGGCGGTGCCGGGCACACCGGGCGGCAATAGATGCCGGTGCTGCGCACGGCGGTGAAGAACACGCCGTCGAAGCGTGCGTCGCGGGCCAGGCGGGCGCGGTCGCAGGCGGCGGTGTCGAGGGCGAGAGGGGAGTCCATGGCGCCAGTCTAGGCCCGCGCGGGCGGCGATACTCGCCACATTCGGACATGGATGCTGAAGGGGGTCAGGCTGGGCTGCGCCCTGCACCCGCGGTAGTGCCGGCCGCTGGCCGGCAACGGCAACGGCAACGGCAACGGCAGAAGCTGGTTTTCTGTGGGGAGGCGGGGTGGGCCCGGTTGCGGGAGACGCCGTAAACCCGTCCTTGGGGGCTTGGTCGCGGCATCCATGCCGCGGACACTCCCGCAACCGGACCCACCCCGGCTTCGACAGGTTCCTGCGATCTGTCGGAAGGGCATCCCGCTCTGGTAGGTGTCGACCTTGGTCGACACGCTTTCCCAAGGGTCAGAAGGGGTTCATCACCACGCACTGAATGCGCGGCCTGGACGGGTAGACTGTGGCTCTTGCTCACGTGAAGACCGGTTGCCCGATGTCCGCCAAACTCCGCTGGTTGCCCCTGTTGTGCCTGGCCCTGGCGGGCTGCAGCCAGCTGGAGAATCCGGGCAATGTGACTGCCGCCGACAAGGCCGCGCGGGCGCCGTCCAGCGATGGCGAGAACATGGTGTCGATCAATGCGGCTGACGCACCGCCGCCGCCGGCACCGCCGCGCAGCCAGGCGGACCGGCCGTGGCCGCAGGCGCAGCTGGAGAATGGACGCGCCTGGATCAGTTGCAGCACCGAGTACGCCGGCGAAGCTGGCGACGGTGTCGAGCTGGAAGGCCTGCAGCGCGAGCAGATCACCCAGGCCTTGGCCCCGTGCGCCGAGCGTGGCCTGATGCGCGTGCGCTACGCCGGCAAGATCAATCCGGGCTTCGCCGAGATGATGTGGCGTCTGGCGGTGGTGGCCGACCAGCAGAAGATCCACAAGCGCATCCTTGACCTGGATTCCAGCGGCGGGCAGGTGGAGTCGGCGATCGTGGCCGGTGACAGCATCGGTGAATCGGGCTGGACCATCTGGGTGCGCGAAGGCTCGATCTGCCACAGCGCCTGCGTGTTCGTGCTGGCCGCCGGCGACAACCGACTGCTGTCGGGCAAGGTCGGCATCCACCGCATGATGCGCATCAGCTCCAAGGCCACCTCGCGCGCCGAGCTCAACCGCGAGCTGCACGAGGTCTACGACAACGTGAAGGACTACCTGCAGCGCAACGGCGTGGCGGTCGGTGTGGCGGATCTGATGATGACCGTGCCCAACCGCAGCCTGCGCCTGCTGACCCCGGACGAACTGCGCCAGTACGGCCTGGATGGCACCAATGCGGTGCAGGACGATCTGGAACGGATCAAGCAGATGCGTGCCTGCGGCGACGATTTCGTGCAGCGCAAGGACGCCTTCCTGGTCGCCTTCGACCAGCAGTGCAAGCGCGAAGGCGCCGACATGGAGTCGATCAACAGTTGTGGCCAGGCGTTGAAGCAGCGCTTCGGCTTCCCGGACGCGGTCTGTCCCGACGAAAGCCCGCTGTCGGAGATCGATGTGGCGACGCTGCCACCAGCGCCGCCGGAGCCCCCGCCGGTGGCCGAACAGGCGCCAGTGAACGCCGCCGCGCCCGCCGCGCAGGCTGATGCGGCAGCGGTGGCGGGCGACGCCCCGGCACGCTGACAGCATAGTCACCGCGCTGGCGTAGACTGCGGTTCTCTCCAGAAAACCGGCGGTGTCCATGAAGCGCGTGCTCCTGCTGCTGTCCCTGCTGCCCCTGACTGCGTTGGCGCAGGCACCTGCGCCGGCCACGCCTGCACCGGCTCCGGCACGCCCGGCCCCGGCATCGCCGGCGGCCGCGAAGCCCGCCACTGCCGGTGCCCCGGCGTTGACCGCTGCGCAGCAGGCCCAGGTGCAGAAGCAGGACGCGGAAATGGGCGCGGCTGCGTTGAAGGCGGCGCAGCTGGTCGATGCCAACCGCGCCGGCGAATTGTGGGATGGCGCTTCGGCCGTCGCGCGCCGTGCGGTGCCGAAAGCCACCTTCGTCAGCCAGTTGGCCGCCGAGCGCACGCGCCTGGGTGCGCTGGCCGGGCGTGGCCAGCCGACCATCACCCGGGTCAAGTACAGCCCCGGCGCCGCAGTGCCGGAAGGGTTGTACATCAACGTCAGCTTCCCGACCCGTTTCGCCAACAGCGCACAGCCGGTGCGCGAGCTGGTCTCGTTCCGCTTCGACGAAGACCAGGTCTGGCGCCTGGCCGGTTACAGCCTGCGCGCGTCGGCACCCTGAGGAGATGAACGATGGCAACTGAGCTGACAATGCTGGCCTGGTCGGTGCTGCTGGGCTTCGTCTACATCTTCGCCACCTCCACCGTGGTCACCCGCGAGCGCGGGATGAAGTGGAATGCCTCGGCACGCGATGGCGATGCAAAGCCGCTCAGCGCGCTGGCCGGTCGCCTGCAGCGTGCGCAGGCCAACTTCCTGGAAACGTTCCCGTTCTTCGCCGCCGTCGCGATCGCAGTGGTCGTGGCCGGGCGCAGCAACGACACCACAGCGCTGGCTGCGCAGGCCTACTTCTGGGCGCGTGTGGTCTACCTGCCGCTGTATGCCGCAGGCGTGCCCTACGTGCGCAGCCTGGTCTGGCTCGTATCGCTGCTGTCGATCCTGGCGCTGGTGTTCGCACTGCTGTAACCGGGCCTGATCCAGATCAAGGCCAGTCATGCGCGCGGCGCTATGCTGGCCCGGACTGAATCAACGGCAGGAGGCGCGCATGCGCAGGATGGACGTGGTGGTGGTCGGCGCCGGACCGGCGGGCCTGTGCTTCGCGCGTGCGCTGGCCGGCAGTGGCCTGCAGGTCGGGCTGGTCGAAGTGCAGCCGCGCCAGGCTCTGGCCGAAGCCGCCTTCGATGGCCGCGAGATCGCGCTGACCCATGCCTCGCGGCAGAGCATGGAGCAACTGGGGCTGTGGCAGCGCCTGCCGCAGGCCGAAGTCGCCGAGCTGCGCGATGCCAGGGTGATGAACGGCGGCTCGCCGTTCGCGTTGACCTTCGCCAGCAGTCAGGCTGATGGCCAGCCGCTGGGCTGGCTGGTGCCCAACCACCTGATCCGCCGTGCTGCATGGGATGCCGTGCAGGGCCAGGATGGGCTGGAGCTGTTCGACGGGCGCAAGGTGCTGGGCGTGCAGGCCGATGCGCAGGGCCACGTGGTCAGACTCGACGACGGCAGTCAACTGCACGCGCGCCTGCTGGTCGCGGCTGACAGCCGCTTCTCCGCCACGCGCCGCATGCTTGGCATCGGTGCGCAGATGCGCGACTTCGGCAAGTCGATGCTGGTATGCCGCATGCAGGTCGAGCGCGACCATCACCATACGGCCTGGGAGTGGTTCGGCTACGGCCGCACCATGGCGCTGCTGCCGCTCAACGAGGGCCAGGCATCGGCGGTGATCACGCTGCCGCCGCGGCAGATCGAAGAACTGCTGGCGATGGACGAGGTGGCTTTCGGCGAGGCCATCAGTGCCTGCTTCGAGCATCGCCTGGGCCGCATGCAGCCGGTGGCCACAGCGCAGGCGTATCCGCTGGTGGGGGTGTACGCGCACCGTTTCGTCGGCGAGCGTTCCGCGCTGATCGGCGATGCCGCGGTGGGCATGCACCCGGTCACCGCGCACGGCTTCAATCTGGGACTGGCCAGCGCACAGCGGCTGGCACAGGGCATCGCCGCGCAGCAGCGGCGCGGTGCCGACATTGCCGCCGCCGGCATGCTGGCCAGCTACCAGCGCGGTCATCGACTGGCGTCGCGGCCGCTGTACGAGGCCACCAATGCGATCGCCAGCCTGTACACCGACGATCGCCGCCCGGCACGCCTGCTGCGGGCCGCGGGCCTGCGCGTGGCGCAGGGCGTGGCACCGTTCAGACAGCTGATTGCCTCGCACCTGACCCAGCGCGTGGCCTGAACACTCTCGGATCAGCCAGCGGCCAGCACGCGGATCTGGCTGTCGGCGAACTCGACCACCTGGCCTGCGCGGATCTTGCAGGCCTTGCGCAGTTCGACCTCACCATCGACCCGCACCTGGCCCTCGCTGATGACCATCTTGGCCTCGCCGCCGCTGGTGACCAGGTCGGCCAGCTTCAACAGCTGCTTGAGTTCGACGTAGTCGCCGTCGAGGTCGAATTCGAGAATCTGCATGGAGCGAGGGGTCCTGGAAAGAGGGCGCAGGCCAGCGGCCGGGCCGGAAAGAAGGGCGCGTATTGTGCGCCAGCACGGGGCATGACGGCACGCGCATGGAAAGCTGTACGCCTCGTTCAGGATCAATGCGGTATCATTCCGCTCTGAGCGAGTGAAATCTCCTCCGACCGAGCAGCGCCAGGGCACGCGATAAGAAGGGCGCCCAAAGCGCGGACCATCACCCTTTTTATCGCACTGCCAGGAAGACGGCAGTGCCTTCGGAGTTCCCCATGTCCCAAGATTCCCAAGCGCCGCTGCAGTTCGCGCAGCTCGGCCTGTCCGAGCCCGTGATGCAGGCGGTCACCGCCATCGGCTACGAAACCCCGTCGCCGATCCAGGCCGCTACCATCCCGGCGATGCTGGAAGGCCGCGACGTGCTGGGCCAGGCCCAGACCGGTACCGGCAAGACCGCTGCGTTCGCACTGCCGGTACTGTCCAACATCGACCTGCAGCAGATCAAGCCCCAGGCCCTGATCCTGGCGCCGACCCGCGAACTGGCCATCCAGGTTGCCGAGGCGTTCCAGTCCTATTCGTCGAAGATCCCGGGCTTCCGCGTGCTGCCGGTGTACGGCGGCCAGCCCTACGGCCAGCAGCTGTCGGCGCTGCGCCGTGGCGTGCATATCGTGGTCGGTACCCCCGGCCGCGTGATCGATCACCTGGACCGCAGCACCCTGGACCTGTCCGAGCTGAAGACCCTGGTGCTGGACGAAGCCGATGAAATGCTGCGCATGGGCTTCATCGACGATGTCGAAGCGGTGCTGAAGAAGCTGCCGGAGCAGCGCCAGGTGGCCCTGTTCTCGGCCACCATGCCGCCGCAGATCCGTCGCATCGCGCAGACCTACCTGCAGGACCCGGTGGAAGTGACCATCGCGGCCAAGACCACCACCTCGGCCAACATCCGCCAGCGCTACTGGTGGGTGAGCGGCATGCACAAGCTGGACGCGCTGACCCGCATCCTGGAAGTCGAGCCGTTCGACGCGATGATCATCTTCGCGCGCACCAAGGCCGGCACCGAAGAACTGGCCAGCAAGCTGCAGGCGCGTGGCCTGGCCGCTGCCGCCATCAACGGTGACATGCAGCAGGCCCAGCGCGAGCGCACCATTGCCATGCTGAAGGAAGGCAAGCTGGACATCCTGGTCGCCACCGACGTGGCCGCCCGCGGCCTGGACGTGGAGCGCATCAGCCACGTGCTGAACTACGACATCCCGTACGACACCGAGAGCTACGTGCACCGCATCGGCCGTACCGGCCGTGCCGGCCGCAGCGGCGAGGCGATCCTGTTCGCCACCCCGCGCGAGAAGGGCATGCTGCGCCAGATCGAGCGCGCCACCCGCCAGCCGATCGAAGAGATGCAGCTGCCGAGCGTGGAAGCGGTCAACGACACCCGCATCAACAAGTTCACCTCGCGCATCAGCGAAACGCTCGGCGCCGGCGGCCTGGACTTCTACCGCCAGCTGCTGGAGCGCTTCGAGAACGAGCAGAACGTGCCGGCCATCGAGATCGCCGCCGCGCTGGCCAGGATGCTGCAGGGCGATACCCCGTTCCTGCTGCAGCCGCCGGTGCGTGCCCCGCGTGAAGAGCGCGCGCCGCGCGAGCGCTTCGACCGTGGCGACCGCCCGGAGCGTGGCGATCGCTTCGACCGCAACGAGCGGGGGCCGCGCTTCGAGCGTGGCCCGCGTCGCGACGACGCCGAAGGTGGTTTCGAGCCGCGTCCGCGCCGCGAGGTTCCGCCGCGTGGTGCGCCGGAGCAGGGCATGGAGACCTACCGCATTTCGGTGGGCCACCAGCACGGCGTGAAGCCGGCCAACATCGTCGGCGCCATCGCCAACGAAGCCGGCCTGGAAAGCCGCTTCATCGGCCGCATCGACATCCACGACGACTTCTCGCTGCTGGACCTGCCGGCACAGATGCCGCCGGACGTGCTGTCGCACCTGCAGAAGGTGTGGGTGTCCGGCCAGCAGTTGCAGATGCGTCCGCTGGCGGCCGGTGAAGAGATCAATCCGGCCCCGCGTCCGTTCAAGCCGCGCTTCGACAAGCGTGGTCCGGGCGGCCCGGGTGGCCCGCGTCGTGGCGGCCCGGGTGGTCCGGGTGGCCATGGGGGCGACCGCGGCGGTGACCGCGACAGCCGCCCGCCGCGTCGTGATGGCTTCAAGCCGCGCGGCCCGCGCAGCTTCTAAGCCGCACCCGCAGCCGTCAAGAACAACGCCAGCCCCCGGGCTGGCGCACAGGAAAAGGGGACGGAGGGGATTAAGTCGTATTTGGCAGGCCATGCGCTTATGCCGAAAACGACTTAATCCCCTCCGTCCCCTTTTTCGCATGGTCAACACATTGCCGGTCATAGGCTGGCCCGGTTCCAAAGGAGGTTGTCACCGCAGCACATTCGGGGGGATCCGGGATGGGTAGGAGTGGCACGGACCAACAGAGCCGGCGGGTGCCGATGACCCGGGGGCTGGGACTGCGTTTTGCGTTGTTGACCGGCATGGCGATCGGACTGGTCGCACTGTCGGCGTTGATCCAGGAACTGCAGGCGGCCTCCACCGCCTGGATCGCCGGCCAGGGATACTGGTCGCGCGGTCAGCAGGATGCGACCGCCGCGCTCAGTCGCTACCTGGCGCGCGGTGATGCCCAGGACCTGGACGATGCACGCCAGGCCCTGCAGGTGCCGTTGGGCGATCTGCAGGCGCGGTTGGCGCTGGAACAGGCGGAGCCTGACGAAGAGAAGGCCCGGCAGGGCTTCCTGCAGGGGGGCAACGCGCACGCCGACATTCCGCGCCTGGTGTTTTCGTTCCGCTACGCGCGGGATATCGGTGCCTTCCGCGAAGCGACCGCGTTATGGCGGCAGACCGACGGGGACCTGATGGCGCTGCAGCGCCTGGTCGATGAGTTGCAGCGGCGGCACGAGGGTGGCCCCGTACTGGCAGCCACGCGTGACCACTACCTGCAGCAGCTGCGCGACCTGGACCAGCGGATGAAGGTGCAGAGCCAGGCGTTCTCGCAGGCGCTGCTGCGGATGGCGACGCTGGTGAGGCTGGCCACGTTGATGGTCGCGGGCCTGTCGGTGCTGGCGATCAGCCTGATGGCGGTGGCCCTGGCGCGCCGCGTCGGCAAGGACCTGACCGAACACGAGAGCCGCTTCCGCGCAGCGTTCTACCAGGCCAACGTCGGCATGCTCAAGCTCGATACCGAAGGCAAGGTGATCGAGGCCAACCAGGCGATGGCCGACATCCTCGACCATCGTCGTGACATGCTGCTGCAGCTGTCGCTGGCTGACCTGCTGATGGACGGCGAGCTGGTCATTGATGGGGTGGGGCGCATCGATTGGGACCGCCAGCTGCGGCCGAGCGAACTGCGCTTCCGCCGTCGTGATGGCAGCCTGGTCTGGGGCCGCTGGAGCGGCACCGGTGTGCGCAGCGCCGGCGGTGGCCTGTCGGTGTTCGCGATCATCGAAGACGTCAGCCAGAACCATGCACTGGCGCGCGAGATCGAACACCACGCCAGCCATGACCCGCTGACCGGCCTGATCAACCGGCGCGAGATCGAACGCCTGCTCGAACGCGCGCTGATGCAGGTGCGCAGCGAAGGTGGTACGCACGCGCTGTGCTACATCAACCTGGACCATTTCAAGCTGGTCAATGACAGCTTCGGCCATGCCGCCGGCGACCAGATGCTGCGCAGCTTCGCCGATTACCTGGTGGCGGCGGTGCGCGATGGTGACTGGGTGGGCCGGCTGGGTGCGGACGAGTTCGCGGTGTTCCTCGCCCATGCCGGGCAGGACGAGGCCAAGCGCGTGCTGCAGCGGGTGATCCGCAATCTGGGGCAGGCGACGTTCCCGGTGAGCGAGGGCAGCCCGCAGTTGAGCTGCAGCATCGGCGTGGTCGAGGTCAGCGCCGATGCACCGGATGTGAACTGGTTGATGAGCGCCGCCGACAGTGCCTGCTATGCGGCCAAGCAGGCCGGGCGCAACCGCGTGCACTGCTTCAACGAGAACCGCATGGCGTTGGAGGAACGGCGCCGGGAAGCCGAGCGGCTGCAGGGCGTCAGCCTGGCCATGGCCGAGAACCGCATGGTGCTGTATGCGCAGCGCATCGCCCGCGTCGGCGATCCCACCTACCTGCACTACGAGGTGCTGGTACGCATGCGCGGCAGCGATGGCAGCCTGCACCTGCCGGGCCAGTTCATGCCGGCGGTGGAGCGCTATGGCATGGCCGTGGCGCTGGACCGGCACGTGCTCGGCCTGCTGTTCCGGCACCTGCAGGTGTGCCCGGCGCATGTGCGGCAGCTGGGACTGTGCAACGTCAACGTGTCGGCGCAGTCGATCGCCGAACCCGGCTTCCTCGCCTTCGTCTGCGACCTGCTGGAGCGCAATCGCGCGCTGGCCTCCAAGCTGTGCTTCGAGATCACCGAGACCGCAGCGATCAGCAACCTCAGCCAGGCGCGCGCGTTCATCGATGCGGTGAAGGCGCGCGGCTGCCGGATGGCGCTGGACGATTTCGGCTCCGGGCTGTCCTCGTTCGGCTACCTGCGCCAGCTGCCGGCCGACATCCTGAAGATCGACGGGGCCTTCGTGCGCGACATGGATACCGATCCGGTCAGCCACGCCACCGTGCGCGCGATCAGTGAACTGGGGCGCGAGCTGCAGATGGAGGTGGTGGCCGAATGGGTAGAGACCGCCGAAGTCGCCGCCGCGCTGACCCGGCTTGGGGTGCAGGGCCTGCAGGGCTATGCGGTCGAGCGACCGCAGCCACTGGAACGGATGACCCTGGCCGACCTGCGGCCGGTGCGCCTGGTGGCGGTGCAGGGCCCGCCTGCCGCAGGTTGAACGCCGTCGGCGACTTTGGTCTACACATGCGTTGCAGCCGCGGCTGCGATAATGCCTGCCAGGGGCGACGCGCAGTGGGCGCGGGCGTATGCAGGAACAGGACGTGGCGTGGGCGGCAGGCAGTGGCAGTACGGAACAGGGGCGGTGCTGGTCGTGCTGCTGGTGTGGTTGGCGACGCCGTGGCCACTGTGGGCCGCTGCCGTCGAAGCCGGCCGCGATTACCTGCTGGTCGGCGCAGCCACCGATGAACCCACTCCACATCGCGCATGCACGCCGGACATGCTGGCCGGTCACCGGCAGCAGGTGCAGGTGCCTGCGCCGCCGGGCGGCTGGTCGGGGCAACCGCAGGCCCTGGACGTGTTCAATGTGTTCGCTGGCGAAGTCCGCGTGCAGTATGGCGATCGCGAGATCTGCGGCAACATGCACGATGCCCGTACCCGAGACTCACGCTTCCGCGCAGGCATCGGGCTGGTGGCGGTGCCGCCAGCGGGCAGTCACGATCCATTCCTGGTGTCGTGGCAGACGCCGTTGAAGGCGCGTTGGGTACCCACCCTTCGGCTGGGCGCGCCCAGTCCCGTGCAGCAGAACGATACCGCCCGCCTGCTGGTGCGCGCGGCCTGCATCGCCGTGGCGATCGCACTGGCGTTGTCGGCACTGATGGCCTTCCTCACCACCCGCGACCGCAGTTTCCTGGCCTACATCGCCGGTACCACCGTGCTGGTGCTTTGGCAGGCCATCCTCGGTGGCCTCAGCGGCTATCCGGAACCCTGGTTGCCGGTGGGCGAGCGCGGTGCCTGGTGGCTGCTGGTGTTGACTGCGGCCACGCAGGCCTTGGTGCTGCCGGCGCTGTGGCGGCTGAATGGCGGTGATCGCCTGTTGCCGCGTTCGCGTCCGTTCCAGCTGGTGGCGCTTTGGGGATTGCTGGTGTTGGCTGCACTGGTGCCCTGGCTGCCATGGGACAGCCTGGCCTGGGTGGCGCAGGGCCTGCAGGTGTCCTATCTGCTGGGCTGTGGCCTGGCGTTGATGGCCGGGGTGTGGGCACGGCTGCGCGGTGACCGCTGGGCGCAGGCGGGGCTGGCGGCGCTGGCGCCGATGCTGGTGTTGATCCTGGCCGACGCCTGCCGCGCGGCGTGGTTGCTGGAATACCGCGTGGAGGCCCTGCAGCTGGCGGTGACCTGGCTGCTGATGATGGCCGCCTACGCACTGAACCAGCGGCTGGGCCGCCTGCGCCAGCAGCGCGATGAACTGCGCCAGCTGGCCGAGACCGATGGCCTGACCGGCCTGCCCAACCGCCGTGCCGGCCTGCAGCAGTTGGCCCGCCACCTGGAGCGGGTTGACCGCGAGCGTGGCCCGCTGGTGATCGGCTTCCTCGATATCGACCTGTTCAAGGACATCAATGACCGCCATGGCCACGCCGTGGGTGACCTGGTGCTGGTGGCGGTGGCGCGTGCATTGCGTGCCGCGGTACGCAGCCAGGACCAGGTAGTGCGGATGGGCGGCGAAGAGTTCCTGCTGCTGATGCCGGGCATGCCCCGCGAGGCGGCGTCGGCGCGCCTGGATCGCCTGCGCCAACGCATCACGGAGGCGGCCCGGGCGCTGCAGGTGCCCGGCCTGGAGGTCACCGCCAGCATCGGCCTGGCGCAGTGGCGGCCGGGCGAGGACGATCTCGCCGCGCTGCTGCGCCGGGCCGACCATGCCATGTACGTGGCCAAGCGTGCCGGCCGCAACCGGGTGTTCGACGGCGAAGAACTCGATCCACCCGGCCTGGCATGAAGCGCGGCGGGCGGCGATGCCGGATAATAGGGCGATGACCACCCGACTCAACAAACACATCGCCGACACCGGCTTCTGCTCCCGCCGCGAAGCCGATCGCCTGATCGCCGCCCGCCGGGTCACCGTCAACGGCCATCCGGCCGGCACCGGCGCGGTGGTGGGCGAGGAAGACCAGGTGCTGGTGGACGGCCAGCCGCTGCGCGCGCGCGTGGCCCGCAAGCCCGGCGCCCGCCGCCACGTCTACATCGCGCTGAACAAGCCGGTCGGCGTCACCTGCACGACCGAGACGTCGGTCAAGGGCAACATCGTCGACTTCGTCGGGCATGAACAGCGCATCTTCCCGATCGGCCGCCTCGACAAGGAGTCCGAAGGCCTGATCCTGATGACCAGCAACGGCGACATCGTCAATCAGATCCTGCGGGCCGAGAACGGCCACCAGAAGGAATACCTGGTGGCGGTGAACAAGCCGGTCACCGATGAGTTCCTGCGCGGCATGGCGCGTGGTGTTCGCATCCACGACCAGATGACGCTGCCATGCAAGACTTCGCGCATCGCCAAGTTCGGTTTCCGCATCACCCTGCAGCAGGGCCTGAACCGGCAGATCCGCCTGATGGCCGCCGAGTTCGGCTATCGCGTGACCCAGCTGCGCCGCGTGCGCATCGACAACATCAAGATGGGTGCGCTGAAGCCGGGCCAGTGGCGCAACCTGACCGAGCAGGAGCTGCAGGGCCTGCTGCCGAAGCAGCTGGACTGGTAGTGCCGGCCGCTGGCCGGCTGCAATGGGCGCGCGATGTATCCGGGATGCCGGCCAACGGTCGGCACCACCGCCATGCGGATTGCTCACCGGCATCCGCTAGACTTCGCGGTGACCTGCCGGAACGTGACGTTGCATGATCAAGCCCGACAAGCCCGCCAACGAAGCCCTTCGGCTCGAGGCGCTGTATCGCTACCGCATCCTCGATTCGGAGCGTGAAAAATCCTTCGACGACCTGGTGGTGATCGCCAAGGCGGTCTGCGGCACCTCGATGGCGGCGGTGACCCTGATCGATGTCGAACGGCAATGGTTCAAGTCGATCCAGGGCATCGATGCGGCGGAAAACCTGCGCAGCGAATCGATGTGTGGCCACGCCATCCTGCAGCCGCAGCAGATCATGGTGGTCGAGGATGCGCTGCAGGATGTGCGCTTCCACGACAATCCGGTGGTGGTCGGCGATCCGCACATCCGCTTCTATGCCGGCGCGCCGCTGATCAGCTCCGACGGCTTGCCGCTGGGTACGCTGTGCGTGTTCGACGCACAGCCGCAGCACTTGGCCAGCGACAAGGCCGAGGCGCTGGCCGCACTGTCGCGGCAGGTGATGCTGGTGATGGAATTGCGCCGTTTCGCGCTCGACATCCAGAACCACATGCTGGAACGCGATGATTACGAGCGCCTGCTGTCGGAGTACCACGACGTGCTGCTGGCGCAGAACGCCGACCTGGCCGAGCAGAGCCGCACCGATGCGCTGACCGGCCTGCCGAACCGCCGCGCGATGGCAGCGGCGCTGGACGAGGCGGTGGCGGTAACCGGGGATCAGCCCGCTGAGGCCTGCGTCGCGCTGCTGGACATCGATCACTTCAAGCACATCAACGACTTCCAGGGCCACGCTACCGGCGACCGCGTGCTGGCCGAACTGGGCGCACTGCTGCGTTCGCACTTCGCCGGCCGTGGCATGGCGGCGCGCTACGGCGGCGAGGAGTTCGTGGCAGTGATGCCCGCAACCGACCTGCGCACCGCCGAACTTCAGTGCGAGTTCCTGCGCCTGGCCGTGGCCGACCTGCCACTGGGCTTCCCGGTCACGATCAGTATCGGCATCGCCCAACACCAGCCCGGTGAAAGCGTGGACGACACGCTGGCACGTGCCGACAAGGCGCTGTACCGGGCCAAGGGCAATGGCCGCAACCGGGTGGAAGTGGCGGGCTGAAGTACCCCGCCCGGTAGATCCATGTCATGCGTGGATGCTCTTCCCGATTCACATCGCGTCGCAGCGCCTGCGATCAAGAGCGGGCAGCATGACGCTTTGTCTTCCCGGACGCCGACCATGCTGCAGACCCTGGCCATCGCCCACTATCGCTCGCTGCACGGGTTGGTATTGCCGCTGCAGCGGTTGAATGTGGTGACCGGCGACAATGGCAGTGGCAAGTCCAGCCTGTACCGCGCGCTGCGCCTGCTTGCGGAGACCGCACAGGGCGGAGTCGCGGCGGTGCTGGCCCGCGAAGGTGGGCTTGGTTCGGCGCTGTGGGCAGGTCCCGAATCCATCGATCGCAGGGTTGCGGCCGGCGAGATTCCGCTGCAGGGCGGGCTCCGGCAGGCGTCGGTGGGGCTGACGCTGGGTTTCACTACCGAAGAATTGGGCTATGCCATCGACCTGGGCTATCCGCCGCCCAGCCGTTCGGCGTTTGCGCTGGATCCGCAGATCAAGGCGGAGGCGATCTGGGCCGGGCCGTTCCTGCGCAGCGCCAACCTGCTGGTCGATCGTCGCGGGGCGATGGTGCGGCAGCGTCATGCGCGCGGTTGGGATCTGGTGGATGACCGGTTGTCGCTGTTCGACAGCCTGTTCACCCAGGTCGGCGATCCGCAGCGCATGCCCGAAACGATCACCCTGCGTGAGTACATCCGTTGCTGGCGCTTCTACGACCATTTTCGCAGCGATGGCGATGCCCCGGCGCGGCAACCGGCGATGGCCACGCGCACGCCGGTGCTGCATCACGATGGCCGGGACCTGGCGGCGGCCTGGGTGACCATCCTCGAGGTCGGTGACCCGGTTGCGTTGGCACGCAGCGTCGACGACGCGTTCCCGGGCGCCACGGTCGGTTTCGAGGAGCTGGATGGACGCCTGGCGCTGCGCTTCCACCAACCCGGGTTGCTGCGGCCATTGTCGATGGCCGAGCTTTCCGACGGCACGCTGCGCTTCCTGCTGCTGGCCGCAGCGCTGCACACGCCACGCCCACCGCCGCTGATGGTGCTCAACGAACCGGAGACCAGCCTGCACCCGGACCTGCTGCCGGCGCTGGCGCGGCTCATCATCGCAGCCAGTGCGCGCAGCCAGGTATGGGTGGTGTCGCACGCCAGCCGGCTGATCGCGGCGTTGGAACAGGCGCCAGGGTGCCATTCGCTGCATCTGTACAAGGAACAGGGCCGCACGCTGTTGAGCGGGCAGGGCCTGCTGGATGCGCCGGCCTGGCATTGGCCGCAGCGGTGATGCGGCCATCCACGCCATGCATGGATGCACTCAATCGGCGATGTTGCGTGCTTCGGCGGTACCGAGGATTTCCGGATGCTGTACCGGCTTGCGGCGGTTCAGCAGCGGATGCAGGAACACCGCGCCGACGATGATCGCCACGCCCAGGTAGAACCACGGGGTGACTTCGTGTTGCTCGCGCAGCAGCACCACGGCCAGTACCACCGCATAGACCGGCTCCAGGTTGGTCACCAGCTGCACCGTGTAGGCGCTCAGGTGGCGCAGCGCGACCAGGGCCAGGGCGAACGGCAGCAGCGTGCAGAACCCGGCCAGCACCAGCAGCAGGATGCCGTCGTGCAGATTCGGGACCACCCACAGCGGGCTGGCCAGCGCCGGCAGCAGATAGGGCATCAGCGGCGCCAGCAGGGTCAGGGTGAGGGTGCCGGCACCCAGCTCCAGCGCGGTGACCGTGAGCGGATCGGCATGGCTGACCATGCGCTTGTTGAGCGAACCGAACACCGCCACCAGCAGCGCCGAGATCGCGCCGATCAACACACCCAGGCGCATGCCATCGGGCACGCCACCGACCACCAGCGCAACACCCGGCAGCACCGCCAGGCCGAACGCCAGCTCACGCAGCTGGAACGGCCGCTTGGCCACCCACGGCTCGATGATCGAGGTGAACACCGGCGCCAGTGCGATGCAGGTGGCAGCCACCGAGGCATTGGCCAGCTTCACCGCGCCGTAGAACGTCAGCCAGTGCAGGGCGACCAGCGCGCCGATGCCGGCGTAGCCTGCCACCAGCCGCAGGGGCAGGGTGCGCAACCCGCGCCAGACCCGCGGCAGCAGCGCCAGCATCGCCGTCACCAGCAGCATGCGCCACCACACCAGCGGCAGTGCGGGCAGGGTGATCAGCTTGCCGAGGATGGCGGTGACGCCCCACAGCAGGACACAGAAATGGATCTGCCACAGCGCTTTGCGGGTGTCGGGTGTGCTCATCGGCCTATTGTGAGGCAATCGTACGGTCGCCGGCGACGCCTGTGGCATGCTCGCAGAAACTCCTCAGGAGAACCCTGCAATGGCTGCCAACCGCTCCGCCCTGCGTGCATGGGCAGCACTGACTGCACTGGTGGCCGCCACCGCGTTGCTGCTGCAATACCTGTTGCTGCTACGCGGCCCCGGGGCGGCTGCCGGGGTCGGCATGGCGACACTGCGCTTCGTTGGTTACTTCACGATTCTCAGCAACCTGGCGGTGTGCCTGGGATGCGTCAGGCTGATCCGTGCGGGTGTGCTGGACACGACTGTCGCCGCGGTGATCGCGTTGTGCATCGGGGTGACCGCGTGCATCTACATGCTGGCGTTGCAGGGGCTGTGGCAGCCCACCGGGCTGCAATGGTGGGTCGATGCCGGCCTGCACTACGCTGTGCCGGCGCTGTACCTGCTGGGGTGGTGGTGGCTGCTGCCGCATGGGGCGCTGCGCTGGCGCGCGCTGGGCGGCGTGCTGCTGGTACCGCTGGTCTACCTTGGCTGGGCGATGCTGGTCGCTGCAATGACCGGACAGGCGCCGTATCCATTCCTCGAACTGCAACGCCTGGGGCTGGCGGCCTTCCTGCTCAACGTGCTGCGCGTTGCGGGCGTGTTCGTGGTGGGGTGGACCCTGCTGTGGGGGCTGGACCGCTGGCGCCGTCGATGAGGCGCTGCAGGGCCATCGCTGCGGCCGGGTTGCGGGCCTTGCCGGCACCGATGCACAGCAGGTAGACCTCGCGCGGGGTTTCCGGGGCGGACCCGGCCAGGCAGGGCAGGTCGTCCACCGGCTCGCCGCGTGACCAGCGTCGCGCGCGTTCAGCCCAGCGCTGCTGCACGGGTGCAGGCAGGCCCTCGTTCAAGCGGGCCTGGCTGCGCTTGATCCGCGCGTAGACGAAGCCCGCACTGACATCGCCATGCAATGGCCCCTCGTCGCTGTCCTCGATCACCAGCGCCACGCCGTGGCGGCGCGCGGCGGCGACCAGTGCCGGTCCATGTGCTTCGGCGTTGCGCACTTCCAGAGCGTGCTGCAACGGCAGGCCCTCGAGCTGCTTCGGCAGCTGCGCCATCAGCGCTTCCAATGCATCGGCGTCGGCCGGATGGTGCGGATCGAACTGCCACAGCAGCGGGCCGAGCCGGTCACCGAGCGCAAGTGCCGCCTGCAGGAATGGCGTGGCTGCTTCCACGGTGCTGGCCAGGTCGCGGCGCTGCACCAGGTAGCGTGGCGCCTTCATCGAGAAACGGAAGCCTTCCGGCGTCTGCGCGGCCCACTGCGCGCACTGGGCCGCAGTCGGCGTGCGGTAGAAGGTGCCGTTGATCTCGATGCAGCGCAGGGCGCGGCTGGCATGGGCCAGTTCCTCGCGCTGCGGCAGTCCCACCGGATAGAACATGCCGCCGCGCCACTCGGGAAACACCCAGCCGCCAATACCGCAGCGGATCGCCATCTGGCCGGCGGCGGCAGCGTTCACTGGCTGTGGTCCTCGCGCCAGGGGTCGTAGCTGCCGAACCACCACAGGTAGCCTTCAGGATCGGCACAGGCATAGCCGCGGCCGCCGTAGTCCTGGTCGGCAATGTCGATGACGATGCGTGCCCCAGCCGCCTTGGCCCGCGCATAGTGCGCATCGACATCGGTGACGATCACGCAGGCGCTCTGGGTCTGGCGGCCGCCGACTTCTCCGGGCAGGACCGCGTGTTCACTCCACGCGCTCTGGTTGTTGGCCGAGCCGAGCATGATCATGCCGTTGCCGAAGGTGAGCTGGGCATGGAAAACCGTATCGCCATCGGCATACACGGCCTGGGCATGGAAGCCGAAGGCCCGCTGCAGCCAGTCGATGGCGGCCAGCGCGTCGCGGTAGCGCAGGCACGGAATGATGGTGGAGCCGTTGCTTGGTTGGCCATTCGCGCCCATGACACCCCTCCTATGGCACGGGGCAGGGTGCATCGGCGACCGTTACCATCCTGCGAAACCCCGGTGACGGCCTGCACATGGCCGCTACCCCTGTTCGGAGATGGTGCTGGATGAAAACCTGGATCGGAGGAGCCGTGCTGCTGGCGTGCACGACCATGGCCAATGCGGCGACCCCGCAGCAGCTGCAGGACCTGGATGCGACCGTCGAGCGCGTGCGCACGCAGTTCGACGTGCCCGGCATCGCCGTGGCCGTAGTCAAGGATGGCCAGGTGGTGCTCGAACGTGGCTGGGGCGTGCGCGAGCAGGGCAAGCCGGAACCGGTGCAGGCCGACACCCTGTTTGCCATCGCTTCCAATACCAAGGCGTTCACCGCCACCTCGCTGAACCTGCTGGCCGAGGACGGCAAGCTGAAGATGGATGACAAGGTGATCGATCACCTGCCGTCGTTCCGCATGTCCGATCCGTTCGTGACCGGGCAGATGACGATCCGCGACCTGCTGTCGCATCGCAGCGGGCTGAGCCTGGGCGCCGGTGACCTGCTGTTCTGGCCGGCCACCTCCTACAGCAACGCCGAAGTGGTGGAGCGACTGGGCAGGGTGCCGCTGAAGGGCGGCTTCCGCGAGAGCTATGCCTACGACAACATCCTGTACGCGGTCGCCCAACAGGTGATCGAGCGCGTGTCCGGCATGAGCTACCAGCAGTTCCTGCAGACGCGCATCTTCGACAAGGTGGGGATGGCCGGCACGCGCTACAACGCTGACCACCTGAAGCCAGGTGACAAGGCGGCGGTCGGCCACGCCAAGTACGATTTCAAGGACCTGCGCACCGTTGCACCGCTGACCTGGTCGAACAATGCCGGCGCCGGTGGCATCTATTCCAGCGCGCACGACATGGCGCGCTGGATGCAGGTGCAGCTGGCCGGAGGCAAGCTCGCCGATGGCACGGTGCTGTTCAGTGAAAAGAGCCAGCAGCAGATGTGGCGGATGATCACCCCGCAGTCGATCCCGGCGCCGAGCGTGCCGGAGCTGGCACCGGCGCGGGCCAACTTCGCCGGCTATGGCGAAGGCTGGAGCCTGAGCGACTATCGCGGGCAGAAGCTGGTCTGGCACACCGGTGGCTGGCCGGGCATGGTCTCGCGGTTGACCCTGGTGCCCGGCGAGAAGCTGGGCGTGGTGGTGCTGACCAACCAGGAAGTGGGCGCGGCGTTCAATGCGATCACCCTGAGCGTGCTTGACGCTTACCTGAGCGGAGAAAAGCACGATTGGGTGGACGCCTATGCCAAGGCCGTGGCCAAGGGCCAGGACAAGGCCGACGAGGCCTGGGCCAAGCACCAGAGCGCACGCGACAAGGGCAGCAGGCGATCGCTGGCGCTGGCCGGCTACGCCGGCAGCTTCCGTGACCGCTGGTATGGCGACATGCAGATCAGCGTCGAAGGCAAGGGCCTGCGCCTGCGCTTTGCGAAGACCGCGCAGCTGAGCGGGCGCCTGGAGCACTGGCAGCACGACACCTTCATCGTGCGTTGGGACGACCGTTCGCTCAACGCCGATGCGTTCGTGAACTTCAGCCTGGACCCGGATGGCAAGGTGCGCGAGGTGCGCATGCAGCCGATTTCCGACCTGACCGATTTCAGTTTCGATTTCCAGGACCTGCTGTTCACCCCGGCAACGTAACCCGATGCGGCCCACATGATCGGTAGCGCCGGGCCATGCCCGGCGAGCGCGCAGCGCGGTTGCAGGGGGAATCGCCGGGCATGGCCCGGCGCTACCAGAACCGGGGCATCGTCGGCCGGCGTACACATCCGGCGTGGGATACTCCGCCGGCTATTGATGGCGAGGGAATGCGATGTTCCGTTGGTTTGAATCCCTGATCCCGGTTTTCCCGCCCGTGGATGGGCGCATGCCACCGCGCAAGGTGCTGCCGTTCTACCTGCACTACCTGCGCCCGATCTGGCCGGTGCTGCTGGCGACCCTGATTGCCGGCCTGCTGCTGGCGCTGGTGGAAGTGGCCATGTTCGACTACCTGGGCCGCATCGTCGACATGGTCGCCGAGCAGCCCGGTGCCGATTTCTTCAAGCGCCATGCCAATGAACTGGGCTGGATGCTGTTCATCACGGTCATCGCGCGGCCGATCCTGGTGGGCCTGCACAACCTGCTGGTCAACCAGGCGATCGTGCCCGGCCTGAGCAACCGCTCGCGCTGGCTGATGCACAACTACGTGGTGCGGCAGAGCCTGAGCTTCTTCCAGAACGACTTCGCCGGCAGCGTCGCCAACCGGGTGATGCAGACCGGTACCTCGCTGCGCGAGTCGGCGGTACAGATGGTCGATTCGCTCTGGTACATCGTGGTCTATACCGGCACGGCGCTGTACCTGTTCGCGCAGGCGGACTGGCGGTTGATGGTGCCGCTGGTCCTGTGGCTGCTGGCCTACGCGGTGATCATGGTCTACTTCGTGCCGCGCGCGAAGGAACGGGCCTGGATTGCGTCCGAAGCGCGCTCCAAGGCGATGGGCCGCATCGTCGATGGCTACACCAACATTCCCACGCTGAAACTGTTCGCCCATGGCGGGCGCGAACAGGCCTACGTGGCCGAGTCGATCCAGGAACTGGCGGTCAAGCACCGCGCGCAGACCCGGGTAACCACCGGCATGGACCTGACCATCGCCATCGTCAACGGTTTCCTGATTGCCGGCACCTGTGGGCTCGCGCTGTGGCTGTGGAATGGCGGCCATATCACCGTGGGCGCGATCACGCTGGCGACCGGCCTGGTGATCCGCATCCACAACATGTCCGGCTGGATCATGTGGACCATCAACGGCATCTTCGAGGACATCGGCACGGTGCAGGATGGCATCACCACCATCGCCCAGCCGCTGACCGTGCAGGACCGCGGGGACGCGGCGCCGCTGCAGGTGACCCGTGGTGGCGTGCACTTCCAGGACATCCACTTCCATTACGGCAAGAAGGGCGGCGTGATCGCCGGCCTGGACCTGGTGGTGAAGCCGGGCGAGAAGATCGGCCTGGTCGGTCCGTCCGGCGCCGGCAAGTCGACCCTGGTGAACGTGCTGCTGCGCCTGTACGACCTGGAAAGCGGCCGCATCCTGATCGACGGCCAGGACATCGCCTACGTCACCCAGGAAAGCCTGCGCCAGCAGATCGGCGTGGTCACCCAGGACACCTCGCTGCTGCATCGCTCGATCCGCGACAACCTGCTGTATGGCCGCCCCGATGCGACCGAGGAGCAGCTGCGTGCTGCCGTAGCCAAGGCGCGTGCCGAAGCCTTCATCGATACGCTGGTGGACGGGCAGGGGCGTCGTGGCTACGACGCGCATGTCGGCGAGCGCGGGGTGAAGCTGTCCGGTGGCCAGCGCCAGCGCATCGCCATTGCCCGCGTGCTGCTGAAGGACGCGCCGATCCTGGTGCTGGACGAAGCGACCTCGGCGCTGGACTCGGAAGTGGAAGCGGCGATCCAGGACAGCCTGGATGAGCTGATGGGCGGCAAGACGGTGATCGCGATCGCGCACCGGCTCTCGACCATCGCGCGCATGGACCGGCTGGTGGTGATGGACCAGGGCCGCATCGTCGAGACCGGCAGCCATGCCGAACTGATTGCGGCCGGTGGCCTGTACGCGCGCCTGTGGGCGCGGCAGACCGGTGGTTTCGTGGCGGCCGATCAATGAGTACTTCCGGGGTCGGAGCCCTTTCCTTCGGAAAAGGCTCCGACCCCGGCGTGCTTCTGGAGACCTGCATGATCCGCGCCCTATGCTCCCTGTTTCTGCTGATCGCGCTGGCCGTGAGCACTGCGACCGCGATGGCCGCACCCGTTGCCGACGAGCAACTGCAGCAGGTCATCCTGCTCAGCCGCCACAACCTGCGCGCGCCGGTGGTCGCGTCGGGCGCCCTGGCCCATGCCACGCCAGAGCACTGGACACCCTGGGACGTAAGCCCCGGCGAGCTGACCACCAAGGGCGGCGTGCTGGAGGTCTACATGGGCCGCTACATCGGCCAGTGGCTGCGCCAGGCGCAGCTGCTGCCGGGGTCGGGTTGCCCGCAGCGGGCCGACTTTCACGCCCATGCCAACAGCCTGCAGCGCACCCAGGCGACCGCGCAGTTCTTCGTTGCCGGCGCGTTCCCGGGTTGTCATGTGGAGGTCGAGCAGCGCAGGGCGCTGGGCACGATGGATCCGTTGTTCAATCCGGTGATCCACCGTGACGATGCGGACTTCCGCGCCCGCGCGCTGGCGGCAATGCAGAACGCGCTGGCGGCAGCGGATCTGGCCCCGGCACTTTCCGTGGTGGAGGAAATCACCCGTTACCCGCAGTCGGCGGCCTGTGCGGGGCGCAGCGACTGTCATCTGGTGCCGGCCGATACCTCTTTCAGTGCGGAGCCGGGCAAGGAGCCTCGCGCCTCCGGTTCACTGGCACTGGCCAGCGGGCTGGTTGATGCCCTGTTGATGGAGCATTACCAGGGCAGTGGCATGCGCCGCGACGGTTGGGGGAGATTGAACACCCGGGCCCAATGGCAGGCGCTGGCGCAGATCCGCAACCTCTACCAGGACATCCTGTTCGGCACCGCCGAGGTGGCGCAGGATGTCGCCGGACCGCTACTGACCCACGTCAATGCGTTGTTCGCTGATCCGGCGTCACCGAAGGTGACCCTGCTGGTCGGCCATGACTCCAACATCGGTTCCGTGCTGGCGGCGCTGGGCATCACCGACTACACGTTGCCGGGCCAGTACGAGAAGACGCCGATCGGTGGCCTGCTGCAGTTCGAGCGCTGGCGTGACCGCCAGACGGGTGGCGAGCGGTTTCGCCTGGCCTACGTCTACCCGACCACCGCACAGCTGCGTGGCGCACAGCCGCTGACCGAGGCGCAGCCGCCGGGCCATGTCGCGTTGCGGGTGCCGGGCTGCGCGGCGCAGGGCTGCACCATCGCGGAATTCCAGCGTCTGCTGCAACCGGCAGCCCGCTGAGGCGCGTCACCAGCGCAGGGGCGTGCGCACGATGCCGTGCGTGGCCATCAGGGTAAGGTCACCGCCCAACCGCGGCGAATGGAACGGTCCGCGTGCATGCGCGGCATCGAACAGGCCGCCATCGGGTGAGCGCAACCGGTAGAACTCGACCCATCCGCTGGCCTGCAGGGGCAGTTGTGCAACACCGGTCTGCTGGTTGAACCACGCTGGGTCCTTGCTGCCTTCGATGACGCGACGCGCCAGGCGGTCGATGGCGTGATCGCGTCTGGCGTACCAGTCCTGACCGCGCAGCCGCGCCAGCTCCGCCATCATCACCAGCGGCGTCAGCGCGTAGTCGTGGTAGTGCAGGGCACGTTGCCCGCGCGCCATTTCCAGCGGCAGGCTGCCATCGTCCTGGATGTCATCGATGCCCTTCTGGAAGGCTGCATGACCAGCCTGCCACAGGGTCTGGTCATCGGTGACCAGGCCGGTGGCCAGCACGCCCAGGCCGCCCCAGTAGTAGTGATTGTTACGGCGCCGTTTCGGGTTGTCCCAGTAGGCCAGGTTGGCCCTTGCCAGCTGCTGCAGCCACGGATCGATGCGCGCGCGCTGCTGCGGGTCGGCCTGGTCATGCACTTTCAGGTAGGCCATGGCCACCGCATCGAGCATCCACTGCCGCATGTAGAACGACTGATCGTTGTTGACCCGGATCATCTGCCCGAGCATGGCGCCCTCGTCGGCCCACGCACCCAGCCAGTTCAACGTGCACTGCGCCGCTGCCGGGTCACCGCTGCGCAGATAGTCGTCGCTCATGCGCGCCACGTCGGCGGCATAGCGGTCCAGCGGCGCGGTGGCATCCTTGTTCTGCTGGTGCAGTGCCGGGTCGATCACCGAGCCGGCCTTGTCGGTGTAGTAGCCCAGGGCACGGATGTCGGGCTGGCCAGCGGGTGGCGCAGGGCACGCAGCAAAGGCACAGGCGCTGGCCAGCAGTGCGGGCAGCAGTGCAAGGCGGAGCAGAGGGAGAGACATGGATGCCGGTGGAAGGGGGAACCCGGCGAACGATGCGCCTGGCTCCGTTGCCGGCATGTGATGCGGCGATGGCGTGGCGATCCTGTGCAAACGGAACGGCCCGGGTTTGCCCGGGCCGCTCTCGTTCAACTCACACCTGCGCGATCACTCGATCGGCTGGTCCAGCATCAGCTGGCGGGCGAAACGCACCGGCGGTGCGCCGTAGGACAGCACCTGGTCGTGGTACGCCTTCAGGTTGAACTTGTCGCCCAGCTTTTCCTGCACTGCCTTGCGGGTGTCGAAGTGTTCCTGCGCACCGACGAAGTAGGTCGGCAGCTGTGCCGACGTCAGCTGTGCGCGCACCCACTTGCCCGCTGCCTCGCTCTCCTGCTGGAACGCATCGTGGGTCATCAGGTGCATCGCCTTTTCGCGATCCCAGTTGTCCACGTGCACGCCCTGGTCGAGGATCGCGTTGGAGATGGTGCGCAGGTAGAACTTCAGCTGCACCAGGTGGAACAGCGGATCGTTGTTGAGGTAACCCTGCTCCTGCATCATGCGCTCGGTGTAGACCGCCCAGCCTTCGGCGAACAGGCCCGAACGCAGCACCGCACGCAGGGTCGAGGGGAACTTGGCCGAGTGCCAGCCTTCCAGGTAATGGCCCGGAGTACCTTCATGGATGCTGAGCAGGTGGATCATGCGCGAGTTGTACTCACGCAGGAACGAGTCGACCTGCTTCTCGTTCCAGTCGTTCGGAATCGGCGACACGGCGTAGAAGGTCTTCAGGTTCTTGTCCAGCGGGCCCGGCGAATCGCAGTAGGCCACGGCCACGCCACGCTGGAATTCCGGCATCAGGATGATGTCCACCGGCGCATCGGGCAGCGTCATCAGATCGTGCTCGCGCACGAACGCGGTGGACTGCTCCAGCGCGGCCTTGGCATCGTCAACCACCTTGTCGCGTGCCGGCTTGTCGGCGTAGGCCAGTTCCAGCGCGGCCTCGATCGCCTTCTGCTGCTGCTCGTCGGTCGGCTGGGCCGGCATCTCAGGTGCACCCGGCTTGTCCTTCAGCACGGTCTGCGCGATGCCGTACATGTCCTCGCGCACGCGCTTGAGTTCGGCGCGCGCACGCTCACCGATCTCCTGGCGCGACAGCGAGGAGCTCAGCGCGAATTTCAGCTTCTGGTCGTATTTCTCCGCACCGATGCGGAAGTCGCCCTTGGCGTTTGGTACCAGGGTCTTGTCCAGCCAGGTCTGCTGCTCGTCCACGGCCTTCTTCAGGCCGTCGATGGCCGCTTGCAGACGCTGCTGGTCGGCCTGCGGCAGTTCGCCGATGTGCGGGGTGATGAAGGTATCGACGATGCTGAGGATGCCCTTGTTCTGCTTGGCAACGGTCTCGGCGTGGATCTTCGGCACGCGGGCCGGGTCCAGGTTCTCGCGGGCCTGGGCGAAGATCGCCGGCAGCTTCTCCATGCGCGCGGTGGCCGCCTTCAGGCGCTCCGGCAGCGGTGCGAACTCGCGCGCCATCAGGCCGTAGATCGCGCTGCCGGCGATGCCGTTGTACAGCTGCGGGTCCCACTTGCCGGACTGCAGCACTTCGGCGTTCCAGATTTCCGACTGCAGCTGGTTGCGCAGGATCGCTGCGTCCACCTGGTTCTCACGGCCCAGCTTGGCCACCTCGATCTTGTCCAGCTCGCCCAGCAGCGCCTTGTAGGCGGCCACGGTCTTCTGCTGGCCGGCGGCACTCAGGTCGTCCAGCTCGCTGTCGTAGCGGTGGTCACCGATCTGGGTGGCGCTGACTGGCGACAGCTGCATCCAGGTGTCCAGCGCGCGCTTGGACAGATCGGCGAAGGCGGCGTCGACCGCCGCGTCACCGGCCTGCTGGCTGGCGGCCGGGGTGGAAGCATTGGTCGGGGCGTCGGCCGGCTGGCAACCGGCCAGCGCGGCGACCAGGGCGAGGGCAAGAAGATGCGGGCGCATCGGCATTCCTGTACGGGGTCAAACCCTGAGCATAGGGCCCCGTCGCTGCTTTGTCCCCGTGCCATAGGATTACCATGGGCGGATTCAAGGACCCTCCAAAGGAGCGCAGGACATGGAATACCAAGGAAGCTGTCATTGCGGCAGGATCGCATTCACCGTACAGGCCGAGGCGCCGATCAGCGACGTCATCGACTGCAACTGTTCGATGTGCCGGCGTCGCGGCAGCCTGCTGTGGTTCGCCCCGCGTGCGGCGTTCCAGCTGGCCACCGATCCGGCTGACGTGGCCACCTACCACTTCAACAAGGCCCACATCGACCACCACCACTGCCGCCAGTGTGGTATCGCTCCCTACAGCGAAGCGGTCGACCCTCGCACCGGCACACCGATGGTGGCGGTGAACGTGCGCTGCGTGCCGCAGGTGGATCTGGCTGGCCTTTCGGTGACCTCCTACGACGGAGCGGCACTGTGAGGCCGGTGCGAGCGTGGACGCGCAGGGCGGCACTGCCGGTACTGCTGCTGGCGCTGGGCGCCTGCGCCAAGCAGGGCGACATGGTGGGGGATGCGGGCGCCACGGCCGCGGAGGCGGCCATCGCTTCGCCGGAAGGCGCCTTCCTGGCCTACGAACATGACGTGCAGGTGCAGCTGGAAGCGGCGCAGATCGCACCGCGCATCCAGCAGATCGCTCAGGCCTGCCAGAGCGCGAAGTTCGGTGACTGTGCAGTGTTGCAGGTCGAGCAGCACGGCGGCGAGCAGCCCAGCGGTGAAGTGAAGGTGCGCATCGCCCCGAAGGGCACCGAGCCGCTGATCACGATGGCTGGTGAAGGCGGCAAGCTGCAGTCCCGCAATACGCGCGCCGAGGATCTCGCGCAGGCGGTGGCCGACACGGCATTGACCAAGGCGCGGCTTGAAAAGGAGCACGCCCGCCTGCTGTCCTACCAGGACCGCAAGGACCTGAAGGTCGAAGACCTGATGGCGATCACCACGCGCCTGTCGGAGATCGAGGCGGGTGTCGAGCAGGCCAACAAGGACGCCGCGCAGCAGCGTCGGCGCATCGATACCCAGCTGGTGGCGATCCACTTCGACACCACCTCTGGCCAGCGCAGCCGCAGCGAGATCGGCGAGGCGCTGAGCGAGTCGGGCAGCATCCTCAGCACCAGCATTGCGTTCCTGATCCGCGCTGCTGCCGCGCTGCTGCCGGTGGCGGTGCTGGCCTTGATCGGGGCCTGGGGTGTGCGGGCATGGTGGCGTCGCCGCCGTCGCAAGCTACCGCCCAACCCCTGAGGTGAAGGCCGATGCCGGCCGTCAGCCGGCATCAGCCCTCGTCGGTCTCGTACTCGACGAACACATCGAGCTCCAGCGCCAGTTCCTGCACCGCATCGCGCACCTTCTGCGCGGTGCTTTCATTGCCGACTTCCACTTCCAGTTCGTGGATGCCCGGACCGATGTCATCGGACAGCCCGGCCGAACTGGAATCGTCGTCGTCCATGTGCGGCATCAGGTCGTCGGTTTCTTCAACATGTTCGATGCCGTCCAGGCCGAGCAGCAGGTCGCTGATGGCGCGGGCGTCGTCTTCGGTTCCGGTGATGCGCAGTCGCAGCATGGCCATGGCATAGGTACGTTGTGGGTTCGCCAGCAGCCTAGCCAGCGTGAGGCAAAGAACGGGTGAGGGCGCAGTCAGGCGTGCGTTGCCGGCCGCCCGAGCAGGCTGTCCGGCAATGCCGGGATCGGCGTGCGCTCGTCCTGCGCCTGTTCCAGCAACCAGTCGATGAACAGGCGCGCGGCCGGGCTCGGCGGTTGCCCTTCTGCGTGCACCACGTGATAGGCATAGCGCGCCTTCAATGCCGGGCCGGGCAGGCGTACCACCTCGTAGCGCTGCAGGTAGGGCTGGGCGATGTGGGTGCGCGCCAGCACCGCGCCCATGCCATACACCGCTGCACGCATCGCGTCGGTGCTGTCGGCGAAGGTGTGCATCGGCGGCATCGGCGACGGCGGGCGCGCGCCGGCGTGGCGGAACCAGTCGCGCCAGCCCTGCGGCGACAGGTCGGTCAGCAGCGGCAGCTCGGCGATACGCGCCGGATCGACCAGCGTTTCGACCCCGGCCAGTGCCGGTGAGGCCACCGGGAACAGATAGTCATCCATCAGGTGCTGCGCACGCAGGCCCGGCCATTGGCCCAGCCCGTAGCGGATGCCGACTTCCGGTCCGTTGTCGTCGTAGCGATCCAGCCCGCTGCCGGTGTGCAGCTCGATGCGGATGTGTGGATAGGCCTGGGTGAAGCGTGGCAGTCGCGGCAGCAGCCAGCAGTACGAGAGCGAGCGCAGCGTGGTGATCCGCAGCGGCACGCTGTCGGCATCCGGTTGCAGGTGATGGGCCACCGCCGCGACATCGGTGAAGGCGGCGCTGGCGGCGTCGGCCAGCTGCCGGCCCTCGGCGGTCAGGCGCACGCCGCGGGCGTGGCGCAGGAACAGGCGAACTTCAAGTACTTCTTCCAGGCGGCGCACGTGGTGACTGACCGCGCTGGCGGTCAGGTGCAGCTCCTGCGCGGCCTGGGCGAAATTCTGGTGGCGTGCGGCGACCGCGAACACGGCCAGTGCGGGGAGCAGGGAAGGACGGAGCAGCATGTCGAGCCTCAAGCCATATTTGTGGCTGACAGCGATACTACGCGCTTGTGCGGCGGGCGTCTGCGCCTGATCCTGTCTGCCTTGGCGAGGAATAGACGATGGACGGAGGCAGGACATGAATGCGATCCCACAGGCGGCCGAGCGCGACTGGCGCACGCCGCTGGAATTGACCCTGCTGGGCGCCATCTGGGGCTGCTCGTTCCTGTTCATGCGGGTGGCGGTGCCGTCGTTCGGCCCATTCGCGCTGGTCGAGGTACGGCTGGTGCTGGGGGCGCTGGTGCTGCTGCCGTTCCTGTGGCGCGCCCGCGCGCAGTTCCCGCCGCGCCGCTGGCTGTGGTTGGCACCGATCGGCCTGATCAACTCAGCGCTGCCGTTCGTGCTGTTTGCCTACGCCGCCGAGCAGGCGCCGGCCGCGATCGGTGCGATCTGCAATGCGATGACGGTGCTGTTCGCCGCGCTGATCGCGTTCCTGTTCTTCGGCGAGAAGATCGGCATGCGTCGTGCCGGGGCGCTGCTGGTCGGCTTCGCCGGCGTGGTGGTGCTGGCCACGGCCAAGGTCTCCGGCCTGAGCATCGGCACCGCAGTGCTGGCCGGTGCGGCGGCATCGCTGCTGTACGGCCTGGGCGTGAACCTGGTGAAGCGGCACATGACCGGGTTGCCGTCGGCCGCCGCCGCGGCGGCAACGCTGTCGTGCGCCTCGCTGTGGATGCTGCCGATGGCGGTCAGCCACTGGCCGCAGGCGGCGATTCCGTTGAAGGCCTGGGGCGCGGCGATCGCATTGGGCGTGGCCTGTACCGGGCTGGCGTTCCTGATGTTCTATCGCCTGATCGGTCGTATCGGCCCGTCGCGGGCGTCGACGGTGACCTACCTGATTCCGTTGTTCGGTGCGGCGTTTGCGTGGTTGTTCCTGGATGAGCCGGTGACGCTGCAGATGCTGATTGCCGGTGCGTTGATTCTGGGTAGCGTGGCGGTGAGTCAGAAGGGCTGAGACGTTTTTGCACGTGGCACGTGCTGAAGGAGCTTCACTGTTCATGGGCGTTACTTTTCTTTGTACGCAAAGAAAAGTAACCAAAAGAAACGTTCCGCCGGCCGCGAGCCGGTGCTGCGCACCGGTACCCTGCGCTCCTCGGCCCGTCGAGGGACGGCGCGGGAACTCGCTGCGCTCAAACACCCGCGCCTCTTCGCCCTCGCCGGACCTGCGGTGCTCGGCTCGCTCAAGGCGGACTGGAAGGTCAAGATCAACAGCAAGAGCATCCACGCATGGCGTGGATCTACTGGGTGCAGCTGTGGCCTTTGAACTGGGTCCGCCTTGAGCGAGCCGAGCATCGCAGGGGAATCAGGGGCGAAGAGGTGCCGATGTCTGAGCGCAGCGAGTTCGGCACCGTCCCCTGATTCACCGAGAAGCGGAGGGTACCGGTGCGCAGCACCGGCTCGCGGCCGGCGGAACGTTTCTTTTGGTTACTTTTCTTTGCGTACAAAGAAAAGTAACGCCCATGAACAGTGAAGCACCTTCAGCACGCGCCACGTGCAGGAAGCCAGGCTCCTACCGCACCGGCACCGGAATATTGCAAAGGTCGATATGCCCCGCCGGGCGCTTGTAGAAATCATCCACGCGGTTGCGCCGCGCCTCCACCGTATCGGCGAAGGTCTTCGAGTCGGTACGCAGTACCTGGATCGGTGTGCGCTCGGCCGCCGGCACGTCGCTGGCACGGCGGATCGACACGATCGGCGTGCGCAGCTTCGGGTCGGTGTAGAAGCCCATCGGCGCCGGTCCGCGCGGGGTCGCGCTGAGCAGTTCCATGCCCTTCAGCACGCGGCCGACCAGGGTGATGTTGCGGTCCAGCTGACGCGGTGACTGGCCGGTCACCACGTAGAGTTCGGCTCCGATGCTGCTGTCCTCTTCGTTGCTGCGGCCGGCGCCCAGCATGCCGTAGCAATGTGCCAGCCAGGCCTTGCCGGCCTGCGGGTCCTGGCCGACCGGGAAGCCGTCGACGAAACCGGTCTGCGCGGCCCAGCCATCGCGGTCCGGCAGCACGCTGACCTTCAGGCCAGCGCTGGCGCGCTCGAATTCAGCCGGCAGCTTGCGCGCGGCGCTGCCGAACGGCTTGGCCTTGGCCGCGTCATCGGCGTCGGCATCGCCGAACTGCACCACGAAGTTGTCCTGCGAACGGTAGATGCTGGTGCCGTCCCAGAAGTGCTCGTGGGCGAAGGTCTGGATGTTGGCGACATGGCGCGGGGCGAACTGCGGTGCCAGCTCGATGATCACCCGCCCGGCCGGCAGGTCCATGTACAGCAGGTTGGCCGGGTCCGGGGTGCGCCAGTCGTTGGCCGCCGACGCATCGAGGATCTGCTGCGGGCTGCGGTAGGGCGTGGCCGCACTGACCACGGCGGGCAGCAGGCAGGCGAGGGCGAGGGCGGTCAGGGCAAGGCGACGGCGGTGCGGCATGGGAACCCCGGAACATGAACGAGGCTTCGATTCTGCGCGAGCAATTCGGTCACGCCAACCGGCAGAGTGACTAACGACACATTCGCTATACCGAACTTCGCACTACTGTGGACTTCAACGTAGTGGAGGACCGGCCATGTCCGAGGACGATGTCCACCTGAAGAAGTTCCAGAAGGAGCTCAGTGCCGGAACGGTGTCGCTGGCCCTGCTGGCGGTGCTGGCCCGGGCCGGGGAGCCGCTGTACGGCTACCTCATTGCCAAGGAGCTGGAGCGGGTGGGCGAGGGCGTGCTGAGCGGCAAGCAGAGCGCGCTGTACCCGGTGCTGCGCAACCTGGAGGGCGCCGGGCTGCTGGAAAGCCATGTGGAGCCATCCAGCAGTGGTCCGCCCCGGCGCTACTACCGCATCAATGAACGTGGCCGCGAGGTGCTGGCGCATTGGCGCCAAGCCTGGCAGGCCACCCGTGATTCCGTCGATTCCGTGTTGGAGGGGGTACCGCAATGAACGACCCGAGCCTGGCAGGCCGCGCCCTGCCGACCACCATTCCGCAGTACCTGGCGCAGCTGCGCGCTGCGCTGGAAGGTGCCGATCCGGCGATGGTGCAGGACGCGTTGTACGACGCCGAGGAATACCTGCGCTCGGAGCTGGCGGCGCAGCCCGGCCGCAGCGAAGCCGAGGTGATCGCCGACGTGGCCGGCAGCTATGGCGCCCCGGACGAAGTGGCCGAGATCTACCGCGAGACCGAAGTGACGGTGAACCGCGCGCTGCGCACGCCGCGTGCGGATACCGCGCCGGTGCTGCGTGCAGCGGCCGAAGCCAGTGGCGTCGAGCCGGCCTCACCGCCGCAGGCGCCGGTGCAGCGTTCGCTGCTGGCGCGCTTCTTCGGCGTGGTGACCGATCCGCACACCTACGGTGCGCTGTTCTACATGCTGCTGTCGCTGGCCACCGGCATCTTCTTCTTCACCTGGGTGGTGACCGGCCTGTCATTGTCGCTGGGCCTGCTGATCCTGATCATCGGCATTCCGCTGACCGTGCTGTTCTTCGGCTCGGTGCGCGGGCTGGCGCTGCTGGAAGGACGGCTGGTGGAAGCGCTGCTGGGCGAGCGCATGCCGCGCCGCCCGCGTTACACCGACCGCAGCCGCACCTGGCTGCAGCGCATCGGCGACATGTTCACCGATGGCCGCACCTGGCTGACCCTGCTGTACTTCGTGCTGATGCTGCCGCTGGGCGTGGTCTACTTCACCATCGCGGTGACGTTGCTGTCGCTGTCACTGGGGTTCATCTGGGCACCGGTGGCCGCACTGTTCAGCGGTGACATTCCGGGCGTGTACGTCGACGGCGTGAACGTGTTGCCGATGGCCGCCTCGCCGCTGGTGGGCATCGTGATCGCAGCTGTGGGCGTGCTGCTGCTGCTGTTGACGATGCACCTGGCACGGGGCATCGGCAAGCTGCACGGGCTGATTGCCAAGAACCTGCTGGTGCGGTTGTAACAGGCCAGGGGTCGGATCCCTGTTCGCAGAACAGGGCTCTGACCCCGGGTCCCATCATGCTGGGTCAGAGCCCTCTCCGTTGGAAAGGGATCCGACCCCACGGCGGGGAGTTACCCCGCCTTTCGCCGCAACGGAGTAACGTTGCTCTTCTTCTTCGTGGCCTTCGCCGCCGGTGCCTCGGCATGGGCAGCGAAGAAGTCGCGCACCTTCGGATACACCACCTCGCGCCAGCGACGGCCGCTGAAGATGCCGTAGTGGCCGGCGCCTTCGACGATGAAATGCTCGCGGCGGTCAGTAGCAATGCCGGTGCACAGCGCCTGCGCTGCTTCGGTCTGGCCAAGGCCGGCGATATCGTCCAGTTCGCCCTCGATGCTCAGCAGCGCGGTATCGCGGATCGCCGACGGGTCGACCTTCTCGCCGTTGACCACCCACTCGCCACGCGGCAGCAGGAAGTCCTGGAACACCACGCGGATGGTATCCAGGTAGTACTTGGCCGGCATGTCCAGCACCGCGTTGTACTCGTCGTAGAAGCGACGGTGCGCGTCGGCGTCTTCCAGGTCGCCCTTGACAAGGTCGGTGTAGAAATCCCAGTGCGAACTGAAGTGGCGGCTGGGGTTCATCGACAGGAAGCCGGCGTGCTGCAGGAAGCCCGGATACACGCGGCGGCCGGCGCCGGGATAGCTGGCCGGCACGGTGTGGATGACGTTGTTCTCGAACCACGAAAGCGGGTTCTGCGTGGCCAGGTTGTTCACCGCGGTCGGGCTGCAGCGCGCATCGATCGGGCCGCCCATCATCACCAGGGTGCGCGGTGTCGGCTCGCCACGGCTGGCCATCAGTGAAACCGCGGCCAGCACCGGTACCGTCGGCTGGCACACGCTGACCACGTGCAGGCGTTCTACGCCCAGATGGCGGATGAACTCCTGGATGTAGGCGATGTAGTCGTCCAGGCCGAACTCGCCTTCGTTGGCCGGCACCATGCGCGCGTCCACCCAGTCGGTGACGTACACACGGTGGTCGCGCAGCAGCGTGCGCACCGTATCGCGCAGCAGCGTGGCGTGGTGCCCGGACAGCGGTGCCACCACCAGCACGAACGGCTGGTTGAGCATGGTGTGCAGCTGGTCGGCCTCATTGCTGTGGCGCTTGAAGCGCAGCAGCTTGCAGAACGGCTTGCTCACTTCCTCGTGCACGACGATCGGCACGCGCTCGCCGTCGACCTCGATTTCGTTGATGCCCCACTCGGGCTTCTCGTAATCCTTGCCGATGCGATGGAACAGCTCATTGACCGCCGCCAGGCGATCGGCGCCGGGCATCTGCGACCACCAGTGGCCCGGGTTGGCGAAGAATTTGGCGTTGGCCTGGGCCTGGTGCACCCAGGGGGCGAGCAGGTTGCGGGTCAGTTCGTGCAGTTGATAGAGCATGACGACCGAATATGTATGGTCATATGTTGCCGCGCAGCATATCCCATCCGGGTGTCCCGCAGGTTAAGTTGGCTGAAAATAATGAATCCGGATTCACATCCGTTCCAGCGCGGCGGCATCGCCTGCCAGGGCGGGGCCGAGCCAGCAGTGCGACCCTACCGGCTGCAGGCCGTGCCGGGCCAGCGTCCGCCGATACCAGCGTGCTGGGCGGGCCTGGAAGCCGTCGTGGTCGCCTTCGAACGCGTCCTCGGCGGCGAAGGTCTCCAGGAAGGCCACACCGCCGGTCAGCTCGGTCGCGCCGGCCAGGCCGGCGCGCAGCTCGCGGTCGGGCACGTAGTGCATCACGTCCGAACACACCAGCAGGTCGACCGGCGCGCAGGGCCGCAGCCAGGCGAAATCGCCGAAGCTGGCCAAGTGCAGGTTGCGGGTGCGGCCATAGCGGCGCACAGCGTACTCGCTGCTGTCGAAGCCCAGGTATTCGACCTTCGGACGCAGCTTCAGCAGCGGTGCGCGCCAGGCGCCTTCGCCGCAGCCGATGTCCAGCACACTGCGGATCGGTCGTTCCAGGTAGTACTCGGCACTGGCCACGGCCAACGCGACCTTGCGCGCCAGGCGGGCGCTGCCGCCGATGTCGGCGCGGCGGTACCAGCGTTGGAAGTAGGCGGCGTCGTAGGTCTTGTCCATGGGGCGGTGCGCGATCGGGAAAACGGCGCCTATCGTACGGTGTTGCGCCCCCGGGTGTGGTGGACCCGCAGTAGAGCCACGCCATGCATGGCTGTCCTGATGCGGCGATTGGACGCGGCAGCCACCCATGAGGTGGCTCTACTGCGACAATAGGCGCCCATCTACGCCAGCCGCCGGAGCGAGCGCATGCAGAGCTACTACTGGGTCAAGACCTTCCACATCGTGTTCGTGGTGGCGTGGATGGCCACGGTGTTCTACCTGCCGCGCATCCTGGTCAACCTGGCCGAGACCGCAGGCCAGCCGGCGGTGACCGAGCGCCTGCAGCTGATGGGCCTGCGCCTGTACCGTTTCGGCCACTCGATGTTCGGCCTGGCCTTTGTGCTGGGCCTGGTGCTGTGGCTGGGCTACAAGGTCATCCCGGATTTCCCGACCATGGTCGCGCCCGGTGGCGCTGGCTGGCTGCACGCCAAGCTGGGCCTGGTGGTGGTGCTGCTGGTGTATTTCAGCTGGATCGGCCGTCTGTTGAAGGGCGTGGCCAAGGGCAGGGCGCTGCCCTCGTCGCGCGCGCTGCGCTGGATCAACGAGATTCCGTTGCTGGCGTTCATTCCGATCGTGTGGCTGGTGCTGGCCAAGCCGTTCTGACCGTCCGTTATCCGTAGAGCCATGCTTGGCTCTACGGGTTCGCGTGATTCTTCGCCAAAGCAGAGGCATCCACGCATGGCGTGGATCTACTGGGTGCAGCCGTGGCTTTTGATGTTCAGGTCCGCCATGAGCGAGCCGAGCATCGCAGGTGAAACAGGGGCGAAGAGGTGCCGATGTCTGAGCGCAGCGAGTTCGGCGCCGTCCCCTGATTCAGCGAGAAGCGCAGGGAACCGGTGCATAGCACCGGTTCGCGTTCGGCGGCGTGTTCTTTGGTTACTTTCTTGCACGAGCAAGAAAGTAACAAGCCGATGAATCAGGCCGCTTCGTACGTGCCGTAGCTGCGCAGGCGGGTGTAGCGCTGCTCCAGCAGCTGTTCGGTGGACAGCTTGTCCAGCGCGTCCAGTTCGTTCAGCAGCACGGCCTTCAGGCGCTTGGCCATCTGGGTCGGGTTGCGGTGGGCGCCGCCGGTGGGCTCGCGCACGACCTTGTCGACCAGGCCCAGGCTCTTCAGGCGCGGCGCGGTCAGGCCCAGCTGCTCGGCGGCTTCCTTGGCCTTGCCGGCGTCCTTCCACAGGATCGAGGCGCAGCCTTCCGGGGTGATGGTCGAGTACACCGCGTATTCCAGCATCACGGTGCGGTCGCCCACGCCCAGCGCCAGCGCGCCGCCGGAGCCGCCTTCACCGATCACGGTGCAGATGATCGGCACCTTCAGCTCGGCCATCTCGATCAGGTTGCGCGCGATCGCTTCGGACTGGCCGCGCGATTCGGCGTCGATACCCGGCCAGGCACCGGCGGTGTCGATCAGGGTCAGCACCGGCAGGCCGAAGCGCTCGGCCATCTTCATCAGGCGCAGCGCCTTGCGGTAGCCCTCCGGCTTGGGCATGCCGAAGTTGCGCTTGATCTTTTCCTTGGTGTCGCGACCCTTCTGGTGGCCGATCACCATTACCGCGCGGCCATTGATGCGGGCCAGGCCGCCCATGATCGCCTTGTCGTCGGCGAAGGCGCGGTCACCGGCCAGCTCCTGGAACTCATCGAACATGACGCGGATGTAGTCGGCGGTGTACGGACGCGACGGGTGCCGGGCCAGCTGCAGCACCTGCCACGAGGTCAGGTTGCGGAAGATCTGCGCGGTGCGCATGCGCAGCTTGTCCTGCAGCGCGTGCACTTCCGCCTCGACATTGACCGCCGGCCCGGCACTGGCGTTGCGCAGTTCCTGGATCTTGGCTTCCAGGTCGGCGATGGGTTGCTCGAAGTCGAGGTAGTTCGGATTCATCGGAAGCCGTCGTGTAAAGAAGGGGGCAATTCTAGCCGAATGCGTGCAAACCGCCCGTACGCCTTCGTCTGGAAGGCGACGGTAGCGCAGCCGGGCAGGCGGCGCCAGTCAGCTCAGGGCACCACCAGGGCGCTGCGGCCCATCAACTGGCTGCGCTGGGAAACGAAGTCGTTGTAGGCCTCGTTGGCCTCCCGGCCCAAGCCGCTGCCCAGGGTGGCAGTGGCCGAGGTGAAGGCCATCTGCGCAGCGAAGTCCTGCTTGCGCAGGGCCTTCTGTTCATCGGCGGTGGTGGCCTTCAGCCATCGCGCGTAGACCTCGCGAAGCGGCGCGGCATGCGCCTCGAAGGCCGGTGCCAGCGCCGGCAGGCTGGCCGGTGCCGGTTCAAGGCTGTATGCCGGGGCCACGTAGCCGGCCGGCTGTTCGCGCTTGAACGCGCCCGGCTCGCCCATGCCTTCCTCGACGTAGGCGATGAAATCCGGTGCCGTGAACACCTTGGCGACGATCTGGCCACCACTGGAATCGACGTGGGCGACCACCTTTTCCTTCGGGAACGGTTCGCGCACGCCGTAGGTCCAGGTCTTGTCGATGAACAGGTCGTGGTGCTTCTCGAAGGGGCCCTCGAAGTCGACGCCGCCCAGCTCGATGCCGGCCTTGCCGGTGCCGAAATTCTTCAGCTTGCTCTCGTCGGTGACGTAGACCTCGCGTGCGATCACGTATTCGCTCAGGGTCGGGTTGATCAGGCCGCCACGACCGTCGACGTAGACGATGAAGCGCACGTCGCCGAGCGTGTCGGTATGCAGGCGATGCTCGCCAACGGCCAGCGAGACCGGGCGCGAGCCGTGCGCGGCCACCGGCAGGTCCTGGCCGTCGATGCTCAGCGCCAGCGACGTGTCGGTCGGGTTGTCGATCTGGAACTCGATCTTCGACGGCGAGCAGGCGGCCAGCGCCAGTGCGGCAACGAACGGGAACAGCAGGGTCTTCATTGGCGATCGTCCTTGATGTCTGGAACGGGAAAACTGGAACACGAAGCAGCCAGCCTCAGCTGGCCCACGGCGGGCTGTAGCGCACCTTCAGCGTACGTACGGCGGGGTCGGCGCGCAGCGCCTCCATCAGCTTGGAATCGATGCGCACTGCGCTCTGCCCGGAGACATCCAGCATGCCGGCGACACCGCCGTGCGGGCCCTTCAGCAGCAGGTCCAGGCGCAGCGGCGTGCGCCCCGGGCGATGGCGGTCGAGCAGGGCATTGATGCGCTCCCAGACCGGGCGCTGCTGGCGCAGGTCCAGGCGCAACGACAGCCGCGTGGCGTAGTTGGCGCAGACTTCGTCGAAGTCCCAGCACTGGCGGATGCGCAGTGCGTAGCCGCCGTTGAATTCGTCCTCGCGCAGGCCGCCCTTGACCACCAGGATGCGGTCCTTGGTCATCAGGTGGCCGAACTCGGCCATCGCATCGGAGAACGCGCTGCACTCCACGCGGCCGCGACCGTCCTCCAGCTGGATGAAGATCTGGCTCTCACCCTTGCGGCGCACGCCGACCACCTGGCCGGCCAGCACGGTCTGCACTTCCGGGCGCCAGCGCTTCTCGCCGCCGCCGCCGCCGCTGTTGGCGCTCCAGATCTTCTCCACCGAACCCAGGTCGTTGCCGACCAGGTCGCGCACATCGTCGCGCCAGGGATCGAACGGGTGGCCGCTGAGGTAGAAGCCCAGCGTGTCGCGCTCGCCGTTGAGGCGCTGCAGCAGCGGCCATTCTTCGGCTTCGGGCAGGTCCAGCTGGATCGACACGGTGCTCGGATCAGGCCCGCCAAACAGCGAATTCTGCCCGGACGCACGCTCGCGTGCCATCTGGTCGGTGGCCTTGATCACTTCCGGCAGCTGCAGCATCAGCGAGGCACGGTTGCGGCCGAGCTCATCGAGCGCGCCACAGTTGATCATCGCTTCCAGCGTGCGCCGGTTGAGCTTGGCCGAGCCGACGCGGGTGCAGAAGTCCAGCAGATCCTTGAACGGTCCGCCCTTCAGTCGTTCCTCGACCACCGCTTCGCAGGCGCCCTGGCCGACGCCCTTGATCGCGCCCAGGCCGTACTGGATCGTGTCCGGTGTGACCGCTTCGAACATGAAGGCCGACTGGTTCACCTTCGGCGGCAGCACGGTCAGGCCGAGGTTGCGCACCTCGTCGAGGAAGCCGACCACCTTGTCGGTGTTGTCCAGGTCCGAAGACAGCGTGGCCGCCATGAACTCGGCCGGGTAATGGCGCTTCAGCCAGGCGGTCTGGTAGCTGACCAGTGCGTATGCAGCGGCGTGCGACTTGTTGAAGCCATAGCCGGCGAACTTCTCCATCAGGTCGAAGATTTCGTCGGCCTTGGGGCCGTCGACGCCGCCCTTGGCTGCGCCTTCGCGGAAGATCTCGCGGTGCTTGGCCATTTCCGCCGGCACCTTCTTGCCCATCGCGCGTCGCAGCAGGTCAGCGCCGCCCAGCGAGTAGCCGCCGACGATCTGCGCCATCTGCATCACCTGCTCCTGGTACACCATGATGCCGTAGGTGTCCTTCAGGATCGCTTCGGTGCGCGGATCGGGATAGATGATCTCTTCCTGGCCGTGCTTGCGCGCGTTGAAGGAGGGAATCAGGTCCATCGGGCCGGGGCGATACAGCGACACCAGCGCGATCAGGTCTTCGAAGCGGTCGGGGCGCGCGTCCTTCAGCAGGCGGCGCATGCCCGAGGATTCGAACTGGAACACCGCGCCGGTGTTGCCGTTGGCGAAGATGTCCTTGTAGGTGGGCGCATCGTCGAGCGGGATCGCGGCAATGTCGACCGGCGGAATGCCCGCGCGTTCGTGGCGCTTGTTGATCGCCTTCACCGCCCAGTCGATGATGGTCAGCGTGCGCAGGCCGAGGAAGTCGAACTTCACCAGGCCCACTTCTTCCACGTCGTTCTTGTCGAACTGGGTGACCGGGTTCTTGCCGAGCCCATTTTCGTCGTGTTCTGCGTACAGCGGGCAGAACTCGCTCAGCGGCTCGGGCCCGATCACCACGCCACCGGCGTGCTTGCCGGCGTTGCGGGTCAGGTCTTCCAGCTGCAGCGCCAGGTCGATCAGGTCGCGGACATCGTCCTCGGTCTCGTAGCGCTGGATCAGTTCCGGCGAGGCCATTTCCGAGCTCGGGCCTTCCTTGCCCTTGCCCAGCGCATCCTTCAGGTGGATGCCCAGGATGTTGGGGATCAGCTTGGAAACACCATCCACCAGGCCGTACGGGAACCCGAGCACGCGGCCGGAGTCGCGCACCACCGCCTTGGCGGCCATGGTGCCGTAGGTGATGATCTGGCTGACGCGCTCGCGCCCGTATTTGCGCGCGACGTAGTCGATCACTTCGTCACGGCGGTCCATGCAGAAGTCGATGTCGAAGTCGGGCATCGACACGCGTTCGGGATTGAGGAATCGCTCGAACAGCAGGTTGTACGGCAGCGGGTCCAGGTCGGTGATCTTCAGCGCCCACGCCACCAGCGAACCGGCACCCGAACCACGGCCGGGACCGATCGGAATGCCCTGGTTCTTGCCCCACTGGATGAAGTCGGCCACGATCAGGAAGTAGCCGGGGAAGCCCATCTTGATGATGGTGTTGAGCTCGAACTCCAGGCGCTCGAAGTACTCCTCACGGGTCTTGCCCGGCGCCAGCGGATTCTTCTCCAGGCGCTCTTCCAGGCCGTCCCGCGACATCTTCTGGATCCAGGTGTCCAGGGTCTCGTCGTCGGGCACCGGGTAGTTGGGCAGGAAGTAGGTGCCCAGCCGCATCTCGATGTTGCAGCGCTCGGCCAGCGCCAGCGTGTTGTCGATCGCATCGGGGATGTCGGCGAACAGCGCGCACATCTCCTCGGCCGACTTCAGGTACTGCTGGTCGCTGTACTCGCGCGGGCGCTTGGGATCGTCCAGCACGCGGCCGGTGGAAATGCACACGCGCGCTTCGTGCGCGCTGAAGTCCGACGGCGACAGGAAGCGCACGTCGTTGCTGGCGACCACCGGCAGGCCGCGCTGGCCGGCGGCCATCAACGCGAACTGGTTGAAGGTTTCCTCGCCCTCGCGGCCGGTACGGGTCAGCTCCAGGTGCAGGCCATCGCCGAACACGCGCTGCCAGTCGGCCAGCTGCTGCTCGGCCAGTTCATGCTTGCCGTCCAGTGCCAGGCGCCCGGCCAGGCTCTGCCGTCCGGCCAGCGCGAACAGGTTGGCGTTGCCGGCCTTCAGCCAGTCCGGGTGGATGGCCACACCGCCTTCCGGGCGATGGCCTTCCATCCAGGCGCGGGTCAGCAACCGCGACAGGCTCAGGTAGCCCTCGCGGTCGCGGCACAGCAGGGTCATCCGCCACGGGTCCTGGCCTTCCTCGGCGATCAGCACGTCGGCACCGGCGATCGGCTTGATGCCCACGCCTTCGGCGGCCTTGTAGAACTTGACCAGGGCGAACAGGTTGTTGAGATCGGTCACCGCCAGCGCGGGCAGGCCGAGCTCCACCGAGCGCGACAGCAGGTTGGCCTGCTTGGCCTTCTTCGGGTCCGCCTGGTCCGGCTTGGCCGGCACGCGGATGGTCGAGTCCGCCAGCGAGAACTCGGTGTGGACGTGGAGATGTACGAAGCGGGAGTTGGACATGCCGGACCAGGTTGGAGCGCGCGGGCCCCGGGTGCTGACGGAGGTTCGTCGCCGGGGTCGGGAAGCGCTGGAATGCCCGGTCAGGGTAGCGAGGGCAGGGGGTTGCCACAAGGCTTGACAGGGGCACGGCGTGGCGCCGGATTCAGGCGTGCGGGAGGCCGCCTTCTGTAGCGCCGAGCCCATGCTCGGCTGTCCACAGCTGCCGAGCATGGGCTCGGCGCTACAACGCCAGCAGGCTCAGGCGATGGCCGCGACAGCCGGCGCTTCCAGGCACTCGCGCACCGGGGCGAAGCTGCGCCGGTGCTCCACGCAGGGGCCGTGCTCGCGCAGGGCGGCCAGGTGGGCCGGAGTGCCATAGCCCTTGTGCTGCTCGAACCCATACTGGGGGTGGCGGGCGTGCACGTCCTGCATGTAGCGATCGCGCGAGACCTTGGCCAGGATCGAGGCGGCCATGATCGCGCGGTCGATGCCATCGCCGCCGACCAGCGCCTGCGCCGGCAGTACCAGGCCCTTGGGCACCACGTTGCCGTCGATGCGGGCGAAGCCGGCCACGTGGGCGACCGCTGCAACGACGTCACGCATGCCCTGCAGGGTGGCCTGGTAGATGTTCAGGCGGTCGATGGTGTCCACGTCCACCAGCACCACATGCCAGGCCAGGGCGCGCTCGACGATGCGGTCATGCAGCTGCTCGCGGCGGGCAGCGGTCAACTGCTTGGAATCATCCAGGCCGTTGATCCGTGGCCGTGACGGATCGAATACCACCGCCGCCACCGCCACCGGCCCGGCCAGCGGGCCACGCCCGGCCTCGTCGACACCGGCGACCAGGCGCTCCGGCTCGACCACTGCCGTACCGTCGAACAGGGCCAGGCTTGCTGCTGCGGCGTGGCGGCGGCTCATGCCTGCGCCTGGTCGCGCATCAGCAGCTCGCCGACGGCATCGGCGGCACGCGCCGAGGCGTTGCGTCGCAGTCGCTCGTGCAGTCGCACATAAGTGTCCTGCAGGTCGATCACCCGCTGCGGGTGGTCGAACCACTGCTGGATGGCCGCGGCCAGCCTGTCCGGCGTGCAGTCGTGCTGCATCAGCTCCGGTGCCAGGTCCTGGCCGGCCAGGATGTTGGGCAGGGCGAAGCGGTCGACCTTGATCAGGCCAAGCGCCTTGACCAGTCGATAGGTCAGTTCGTTGACGCGGTAACCGACCACCATCGGCCGCTTCACCAGCATGGCTTCCAGGGTCGCGGTGCCGGAGGCCAGCACCACCACGTCGGCGGCGATCATCGCGTTGCGCGCCTGGCCGTCAAGCACGTGCGAGTAGGCCACCGGCAGCGCCGAGCGCGACAGCTGTTCTTCGATCAGCTGCCTGCAGGCCGGGTTGGCGGCAGGCACCACCACATGCAGGCCCGGAATGCGTTCGGAGACCTGCCAGGCGGCTTCGAAGAACGGTTCGCCCAGGCGCGAGATCTCGCCGAGGCGGCTGCCCGGCAACACCGCCAGCACCTTGGCCGAGGCCGGCAGGCCGAGCGCGGCGCGTGCTTCCTCGCGGTTGCCTTGCAGCGGAATGTCATCGGCCATCGGGTGGCCGACGAAGCGCGCGTCGATGCCGTGCCGGGCATAGATCGGCGGCTCCATCGGGAACAGGCACAGCACCAGGTCGGCGCTGCTGCCGATTTTCTCGGCGCGCTTTTCGCGCCAGGCCCAGACCGACGGGCTGACGTAATGCACGGTGCGCACGCCACGCTGCTTCAGCCAGCGCTCGATGCCCAGGTTGAAGTCGGGGGCGTCGATGCCGATGAACACGTCCGGCTGCCAGTCCAGCGCACGCTGGCGGAACGCCGAGCGCAGCTTGAGCAGGCGCGGCAGGTGGCGCAGCACTTCGGTCAGGCCCATCACCGCCAGCTCGCTGGCATCGTGCCAGGTCTGGCAGCCGGCGCTGCGCATGGCATCGCCGCCGATACCGGCGAACTCGGCATTCGGGAAGCGTGCCTTCAGTTCACGCACCAGGCCCGCACCGAGCAGGTCGCCGGAGGCTTCGCCGGCAACCAGCGCGATCCGCAACGGGCGCTCGCTGAGCACCCGCTGCGCGGGAACGCTGCCGGCCATCGAGGCCAGCGGGATCACCGCGGCGCCGGCCGGCGCCTGGCCGGTCGAGCAGCTCATCGCAGCAGGGGCCTCTCGGCGTGCTCGATGAAGTCCAGCATCGCCTTCACGTCGTCGCTGTCACGCGCCTGTTCGGTCAGCTGCACCTTGGCCTCTGCCAGCGGCAGGCCCGCGACGTACAGCGTGCGGTACGCACGCTTGATGGCCGAAATGCGGTCAGCGTCAAAGCCGCGCCGCTTCAGGCCTTCGCTGTTGATGCCACGCGGGCGTCCCAGCGAATCGGTGCCGACCATGGTGAACGGCGGTACGTCACCATTGGTCAGCGCGCCCATGCCGAGGAAGGCATGCGCGCCGATGCGGCAGAACTGGTGGGCACCGGCGAAGCCGCTGATGATCACGTAGTCGCCCACGGTCACATGGCCGGCCAGGGTGGTGTTGTTGGAGAACACGCAGAAGTTGCCGACATGGCAGTCGTGTGCCACGTGCGTGTAGGCCAGCATCCAGTTGTCGTTGCCGATGGTGGTGATGCCGCCGCCGCCGCCGGTGCCACGGTTGAGCGTGACGAACTCGCGGAACACGTTGCGATCGCCGATCACCAGTTCGGTGCGCTCGCCGCCGAACTTCTTGTCCTGCGGCTCGCCACCGATCGCGGCATGGCCGACGAAGCGGTTGTCGCGGCCGATCCGGGTCGGGCCGTGGATGCTGCAATGGGGGCCCACCACCGTGCCGGCACCGATTTCAACGTCGGGGCCGATCAGGGTGAAGGCGCCCACCTGGACATCGTCAGCCAGGCGTGCGGCCGGGTCGATGACGGCGGTGGGGTGGATCCGCGGTTCGTTGTCAGTCATTGCTGCCTCCAGTGGATCAGCCCTTGGCGCCGGCACACATGACCTCGGCCGACGCGACGACTTCGCCGTTGACCTTGGCTTCGCCGTAGTACCAGCCCATGTTGCGGATCAGGCGCTTCATCTGCACGTCCAGCATCAGCACGTCACCGGGCACGACCTGCTTGTTGAAGCGGGCGTTTTCCACCTTGACCATGTAGAACAGCTTGGACTGCGCATCGCGGCCGAGCGTGAGCTGGGTCATGACGCCGCCAGCCTGCGCCAGCGCTTCGATGATCAGCACCCCGGGCATGATCGGGCGGCCCGGGAAGTGGCCCTGGAAGAACGGCTCGTTGATGCTGACGTTCTTCTGCGCCAGGATCCGCTTGGCCTCGACGTCGAGTTCAAGCACCCGGTCCACCAGCAGGAACGGGTAGCGGTGCGGAAGCAGTTCCTGGATCTGGCAGACGTCGATCGGAAGCTGCAGCGAATCGTTCATTCTTTCTCCTTGCCAGCAGCCAGAACGCGGCGAGCCAATGCGTCCAGCTGCTTGAAGCGCGCGGCGTTCTTGCGCCACGTGCGGTTGTCGGTCAATGGGGTGCCGGACGAATACTCGCCCGGCTCATGGATGGAGTTGCGGACCACCGACTTGCCGGTGATCACGACCTTGTCGCAGATCTCGAGGTGGCCGACCACGCCAACGTGGCCGCCGAGCAGGCAGTAACGGCCGATCTTGGCGCTGCCGGCGATGCCGGTGCAGCCGGCAATTGCCGAGTGGGCGCCGATCTGCACGTTGTGGGCAATCTGCACCAGGTTGTCCAGGCGAACGTCCTCGGCAAGGACGGTGTCTTCCAGCGCGCCACGGTCGACGCAGGTATTGGCGCCGATCTCGCAATCGTCGCCGATGCGGACACCGCCGAGCTGCGGCACCTTGATCCACTTGCCAGCGTCCATCGCCAGGCCGAAGCCATCGGCGCCGAGTACGGCACCGGGATGCACGCGCACGCGCTTGCCCAGCGTGACCCGGGTGACCAGGGTCACGCGGGCGATCAGCTCACAGCCGGTATCCAGGCTGCAGTCCTCGCCGATCACGCTGCCGGTGCCGATGATGCAGTTCTCACCGACGACGCTGCGCGCACCGACCGAGACGAACGGGCCGATATGGGCGCTGGCGGCGACCTGGGCGCTGGGATCGATCACTGCGCTGGGATGGATGCCCGGCGGGCGGGTCGGCGCGATGTCGAACAGCGCGGCAATCTTGGCGAATGCGGTGTACGGGTCCTTGGCGACGAGCGCGGCGCCGGGGGCGGCCTCGACGTCATCGGCACGCAGGACCACCAGCGAAGCCCGGCTGTCGGCCAGCTGGACGCGATAGCGGGGGTTGGCAAGGAAGGTCAGCTGGCCAGGACCGGCATGGGCGAGGGTAGCCACGCCATGGATGGCGGTAGCGGGATCGCCATGGACCTGCAGGCCGAACTGCTCGGCGAGTTGCTGGGCGGTGTAGGTGGGAGTATTCACGGCGGGAGTTTAACGTGTGGCGCCATTTCGGTCATGCGGGGTCAAAAGAGGCGCCTGCCTGATGTCCCGGGGTGATGGCGCAGGGGGCTGCCCAGGACACGCCGTAAACCCATCCCTGGGGGCTCGATGGCGCCATCCATGGCGCCAACGGTCCTGGTCAGCCCCCTGCGCCATCACCAGATGATTTCACGCGAGCGCGGGAAGTAACGGCGGCGAGCAAGTAAAACGAAAACGCCGGGCAATGCCCGGCGCTTCGCACCCCGTCTGATGGAGAGCCCCCCTTTGATGAGGGGGGCGCCAGCGGCGCGGGGGATAGGTGGAATGCGGGGGCAGTTCTGGCGAACCGCCTCGCGGTTCCTCAGAACTGGCCACCGAACGTGAATTGCAGCCGCTCGATCTTGTCGCCGTCTTCCTTCTTCAGCGGGAAGGCATAGCTGATCGAGATCGGGCCGACCGGGGCGCGCCACAGCAGGGCGACACCGGTCGACACGCGCAGCTCGTTGGCCTTGAAGTTGTCCACGCCGGTGTAGACGTTGCCGAAGTCGACGAAGGCCGAGACACGCGCCGACGGGCTGTCGAACAGGCGCGGGAAGTAGGCTTCGACCGAACCGACGGTTTTCAGCGAGCCACCCAGCGGCTGGCCATCCGGATAGCCGTCCGTGGCCTCGCGCGGGCCCAGGGTGTTGTCCTCGAAGCCGCGCACCGAGTTGGTACCACCGGCATAGAAGTTCTCGTAGAACGGCAGCCCGCTGGCAGTGACCGAGCGCAGGTTGCCATCCTTGTCCGGCACCATCGCGGTCTTGTCCTTGCCGTAGCTGTCACCGTAGCCGATTTCGGCACGAGTGTTGATCACCAGCGACGGCATGATCGGCCAGTACTTGCTGATCTGGTAGTTCAGCTTGTAGTACTCGATGGTCGAGCCCGGCAGCGTGGTTTCCAGGCCGACGCGCTGGTAGGTGCCGCGGGTCGGCATGAAGTAGTCGTTGCGCGAGTCGCGTGCCCAGCCCAGCTCGGTGCGCCAGGCATGGAAGGTCTTGCTGCCGAGCACGTTGATGTAGTCGATGATCGACTGCGGGGTGGAGCCCCGGTAGGTGGTGATCTGGTTGCTGTCGATGCCGAACATCAGCGAGACGGTGTCGGTCTCGGTCAGCGGCACGCCGAACACCACCTGCGCGGCACCGTTGGTGCTGTTGTACTGCGCGGTGTTGAAGTCGGAGTAATCCAGTTCGCGCCAGGACAGGTTGTAGCCCAGCGACACGCCGTCATCGGTGAAGTACGGGTTGGTGTAGCTGAAACCGTAGCGCTGCAGGTAGCTGCTGCGCGAGGCTTCGACCGACACGCGGTTGCCGCCACCGAGGAAGTTGTTCTGCGACAGCTGCACCGAGGTGGTCATGCCGTAGGACTGCGAGTAACCCAGGCCGAACACGAAGCTGCCCGAGGTGGTTTCCTTGACGTTGTAGACGACGTCGACCTGGTCGTTGCTGCCGCTGACGGCCGGCGTCTCCACTTCCACCGATTCGAAGTAGCCCAGGCGCTGCAGGCGGATCTTGGAGCGGTCGATTGCGGCCTGCGAGTACCAGCTGTTCTCGAACTGGCGCATTTCGCGACGCATCACTTCATCGGACGTGCGGGTGTTGCCGCGGAACAGGATGCGGCGCACCGACACGCGCGGGCCGGGCACGACCTGCATGTTGATGGCCACGGTCTGCTCGGCGCGGTTGGTGGTCGGAATCGGGTTCACCTTGGCGAACGCGTAGCCGATGTTGGACAGCGAATTGGTGATGGTGTCCGAGCTGAATTCCAGCAGGGCACGCGAGAACGTGTCGCCGGACTTCTGGATCACCATGCGCTCGACGTCCTCCTGCGGGAGGATGGTGTCGCCGCTGACCTTGATCTCGGAGATCTTGTACTGCGCACCCTCGGTCACGCCCGCGGTCAGGAACATGTCGCGCTTGTCGGGGCTGATCGAGACCTGGGTGGAATCGATGCTGAAATCGACGTAGCCGCGATCCAGGTACCAGGAGTTGAGCTTTTCCAGGTCGCCGGACAGCTTTTCCTTGGAGTACTGGTCGTCACGGCGGTACCACGACGCCCAGTTGTGCTCCTTGGACTCCCAGGTCTCCAGGATGTCCTTGCTCTCGAACTTCTCGGTGCCCACCAGGTTGACGTGGCGGATCTTGGCGGCCTTGCCTTCCTTGATGGCGATGGCGATGTCCACGCGGTTGCGGTCCAGCGGGCTCACCGTCGGGGTGATGTCGACGTTGTACTTGCCACGGTCGTTGTACTGGCGGCGCAGTTCCTGGGTCACGCGGTCCAGGCTCAGGCGATCGAAGGTGCCGCCCTCGGTCAGGCCGATGTCGGACAGGCCCTTGAGCAGCTGGTCGGACTTGATGTCCTTGTTGCCGGTCACGGTCAGCTTGTTGATCGCCGGGCGTTCCTTGACGGTCACCACCAGGATCGTGCCCTGGCGGTCCAGCTGCACGTCTTCGAAGAAGCCGGTCTTGTACAGGGCGCGGATCGTCTCGCCGACCTTGTTGTCGGTGATCGTCTCGCCGCGTTCCACCGGCAGGTAGGTGAACACCGTGCCCGAGCTGATGCGCTGCAGGCCATCGACGCGGATGTCGCTGACAGTGAAGGGCTCGGCTGCCTGGGCCAGGGCGGGAGCGCCGGTGACGGCGGCGAGGGCGAGGGCCAGCAGGCGGCGATTGGGGAGTCGCGTCATGTCACGTCCGGTAGGAAGGTCGATTTCATTGGTGCGGGATGCCGACGCTGTAGACGGCAACAACGTGGAAAAGTTCATCGCGGGACCAGGCCGAGGATGTCGTTGTAGAACGCCAACCCCATCAGCCCGGCCAGCAACGCCAGGCCGATGTATTGGCCGGCGGCGATGGCACGCTCGCTCAGCGGGCTGCCCTTGACCAACTCGATAAGGTAATACAGCAGGTGGCCGCCGTCCAAGATCGGGATCGGCAGCAGGTTGATGATGCACAGGCTGAGCGACAGCAGGGCAAGGAACTGCAGGAACCAGTCGAGGCCGCGCTTGGCCGAGACATTGGCCACGCGGGCGATGGTGACCGGCCCGGAAACGTTCTGCAGCGAGGCCTTGCCGGTCACGATGCGACCCATCATGCCCAGCGAGTCGGCGGCCAGGCGGCCGGTCTCGCGCACCGCCACGGTCACCGCATCCAGCGGGCCATAGCGCAGCAGGGTGTCATAGGCGGGGCTGTAGCTGGTGGGGAAGCCGACGCCGATCTGCCAGACCGGATTGCCCTTGCCGTCCTTGCCCTGGCGCGGGGTGACTTCCAGCGCCAGGCGCTCGCCGCCACGCAGGACCTCGATCATTCCCGGCCCGCCGGCACGGCCCAGGGCCTGGATCTCGCCGATCACCTGGTCGACGCTGTCGATGCGCTGGCCATCGATGGCCACGATCAGGTCGCCTGGCTGCAGTTGCCCTGCCACCACGGAGTCCGCAGTCAGCGATTCCACTTGCGCCGGCTGCAGCCACGACTGCCAGTGCAGGCCAGCCAGGATCGGCACCCGCCGCTCATCGAAACCCGCCGGCAGCTGCGACAGCGGCAGGGTGCGCGTGCGTACCTGGTCGGCCGTATCCAGCACTTCCAGCTTCACGTCGCGGCGGTCCATCGCGGCTGCGGTCAGCGCCATGCTGGCCTCGCCGAGGGTGACCACCTGGCGGTCGTCCACGCGCAGCACGCGGTCGCCGCTGGCCAGGCCGGCACTGGCGGCGATGCCGCTGACACGGCCGATGGTGGGCGAGTAATCCTGCTTGCCGATCACGAACATCGCCCACAGCAGCAGGATGCACAGCAGCAGATTGGCGATCGGGCCGGCGGCAACGATCGCGATGCGCTGCCAGACGGTCTTGTGGTTGAAGGCCTGGCCGCGCTCGTGCGGGTGGACTTCGACCTCGCGTTCGTCGAGGAACTTCACGTAACCGCCCAGCGGGATGGCGGCGATGGCGAACTCGGTGCCGTGCCTGTCGCGGCGCGACCACAGCGGCCGGCCGAAGCCGACCGAGAAACGCAGGATCTTGACCCCGCACAGGCGCCCGACCCAGTAATGCCCGAACTCGTGGAAGGTGACCAGCAGCCCGAGGCTGACGATCATCCACCAGACCGATCCGATGAAGTCAGTCATGCAGGCTCACAGTGGTGGGCAGGGGCGGCGGCGTCATGCTGGGCGAGGCGGTCGTTCAGGCGGCGTCGATGGCGTTCAGGGTGAGCTGGCGTGCCCGCTGGTCGGCGGACAACAGGATCTCCAGTGTATCGGCTGGCTGGGTCGGCAGTGTTGAAAGAGCGTTAGCAACCAGCTCCGGGATCGTCAGGAAACCGATCCGGCCCTGAAGAAACGCTGAAACTGCCTCTTCATTGGCGGCGTTCAGTACCGCCGGTGCGGTGCCGCCGGCCTGCATCGCCTGCCAGGCCAGCGCCAGGCAGGGGAAGGCGTCAGTATCCGGGGCCTCGAAATCCAGGCGGCCCTGGGCCAGCAGGTCCAGCCCGGCCACGCCCGATTCGATGCGCTGCGGCCAGCCCAGGCCGACGGCGAGAGTGGTGCGCATGTCCGGCAGGCCCATCTGGGCCAGGGTCGAGCCATCGACGAACTCGACCAGCGAATGGACCAGGCTCTGCGGGTGCACCAGCACCTCGATGCGCTCGCCGGGCACGCCGAACAGGTGGTGGGCCTCGATGACTTCCAGGCCCTTGTTCATCAATGTCGCCGAATCGACCGAGATCTTCGGTCCCATCGACCACTTGGGGTGGGCAACGGCCTGGGCAGGGGTGACCTGGGCCAGTTCGGCGCGGCTGCGGCCACGGAACGGGCCGCCGGAGGCGGTCAGCAGGATCCGGCGCACGCCGGCGCCGTCGACACTGGCATCGCGCGAGCGCAGGCACTGGAAGATCGCGCTGTGCTCGCTGTCGATCGGGATGATCTCGGCACCGGCACGTTCGGCCGTCCGGGTCAGCAGTTCGCCGGCCAGCACCAGCGATTCCTTGTTGGCCAGCAGGATGCGCTTGCCGGCGGCCGCGGCAGCCAGGGACGAGGACAGGCCGGCCGCGCCGACGATGGCCGCGACCACGGTATCGCAGGCATCGCTGGCGGCCAGCTGGTCCAGCGCGGCCTGGCCAGCATGGGCCTCGGTGGCAAGGCCGGCCTCGCGCAGGCCGTCACGCAGTTCGGCGAACAGCGATGCGTCGGCGATCACCGCGTGCGCGGGTCTGTGCTGGCGGCACAGCGCCAGCAGCGCCTGCACCTGGCGGCCGGCAGCGAGCACCGTGGCCTGGTAGAGGTGCGGGTGGCGGGCGATCACGTCCAGCGTGGAGGCGCCGATCGAGCCGGTAGCGCCGAACACGGCGACCCGGCGCAGGTCTGCAGCAGCATTCATGGTCAGAACCCGAAGATTTCCTTGCCCAGCGCGAACACCGGCACGGCGGCGAGGACGCCGTCGACCCGGTCGAGCACGCCACCGTGGCCCGGGATCAGGTGGCCCGAGTCCTTGGCGCCGGCATGGCGCTTGATCAGGCTCTCGAACAGGTCGCCCAGGACCGAGGCGAACACCGCCACCACCGCGGTGATCAACAGGCCGGGCAGGTGTGCGGCATCGATGCCAGCCAGCCAGCCCAGGCCGAGGGCCACGGCGACACCGGCCAGCAGGCCGCCGAACAGGCCTTCCCAGGTCTTGTTCGGGCTGATCCGCGGCGCCAGCTTGTGCTTGCCGAAATGGCGGCCAGCGAAATAGGCGCCCGAGTCGGCCGCCCACACCAGCGCCAGCGCAGCCAGCAGCCACAGGTGGCCCTGCTGGCCCGGCGGATCGCCGCCGGCATGGATCAGCACCAGCGCGGCCCAGGCCGGGACGATGGCCAGGGTACCGGCCAGCATCTTCAGGATCCGCGAGGGTGCCGACGGCTGTGCACCGAAGTTGAAGAAGCGCAACCAGAGCAGCGCGGCCAGCCACCAGGCAACGCCGGCCAGCGTGGTTATCTGGAACAGGACCAGGGTGCTGCCATCGGCCCAGACCAGCAGCACCATCAGCAGCAGGTTCAGCACCAGCAGCACGGTGCGCGCCAGGGTGTCTTCGATACCGGCCAGCTTCAGCCATTCCCACAGGCCGATCAGCAGCACGGCGGCGGCGGCGGCGGCCAGCCATTGCGTGGGCAGCAGCAGGATCGCCGCAATGGCTAGCGGCGCCATGATCAGCGCGGCAAGGACTCGGGTCTTGGTCATGGGCTGGAAGTCTCGGTGGCCAGTGCGGCAATCTGGGCGCTGGTCAGGCCGAAACGACGCTCGCGACCGGCATAGGCGTCGAGCGCCTGCTGCAGCTGCCCGGCGTCGAAGTCCGGCCACAGGGCCTCGGTGAACCACAGTTCGGTATAGGCGAGCTGCCACAGCAGGAAGTTGCTGATGCGGGTGTCGCCGCCGGTGCGGATGAACAGGTCCGGCGGCGGCAGGTCGGCCAGGGCCACCTGGCTGCCCAGCAGCGCTTCGTCGATCTGCTCGGGCAGCAGGCGACCGGCCGCCACTTCGACGGCCAGGGCGCGCGCGGCGCGGGCGATGTCCTGGCGGCCACCGTAGCTGGCAGCGATCGACAGGGTCAGGGTGGTGTTGTCGGCGGTGCGCTGCTCGGCCAGCTGCATGCGGCTGACCAGCCCGGCGCCGAAGCGCTCGCGTTCCCCGATGAAGCGCACGCGCACGCCACGCCGGTGCAGCTCGTCCACTTCGCGGTCGAGTGCACCGAGGAACAGCTTCATCAGCGCGTCCACTTCCTCCTGCGGCCGGCCCCAGTTCTCGCTGGAGAAGGCGAACAGGGTCAGCGCCGGAATGCCCAGTTCAAGGCAGCGCTCGATGGTGCGGTTGACCGCGCGCGCGCCGGCACGGTGGCCGATCACGCGGGGGCGACGGCGCTGCTGTGCCCAACGCCCGTTGCCATCCATGATGATGGCAATGTGGCGGGGCAGGGAGGCAGGCAACGGAGGCGGGACTGAAGGCATCGACTTCAGACCGACAGCAGTTCTTTTTCCTTGTCGGCAACGACCTTGTCGACGTCCTTGATGTTGGCGTCGGTCAGCTTCTGGATGTCGTCTTCGCCGCGCTTCTTCTCGTCTTCGCTGATCGCTTTGTCCTTGACCAGCTTGGCGATTTCCTTGTTCGCGTCCTGACGGATGTTGCGGATCGCGATCTTGGCGCCTTCCCCTTCCTTCTGCACCTGCTTGACCAGCTCCTTGCGGCGCTCTTCGGTCGGCGGCGGCATGTTGATGCGGATCGCGGTGCCCAGCGTGTTCGGAGTGAACTCGGCATTGTAGAGACCCTTTTCGATCTCCTTGATCATGCCTTTGTCGAACGGGGTGACCAGCAGCGAGTGGGCGTCGGCGTTGGAGATCGACGCGACCTGGTTCAGCGGGGTGCTGGCGTTGCCATAGGCGCTGACCGTCACGCGGTCCAGCAGGGCCGGGGTGGCACGGCCGGTCCGGATGGAGGTGAGGGTGTGCTTCAGAGCGTCAATGCTCTTGGCCATGCGCGTCTGCGCGTTGTTCTTGATGTCGTTGAGCATCGCCCGGTCCTGGATGTATCTGGAATCGGGCGATTATAGGCGAATACGGGACGCTGCCGGGCCTGAATCGGCCCGGTCGTCGCTTTGCGCTCAGGCTCAGGCCGGGTCGCGGCCCTGGACCAGGGTGCCGATGTTCGCGCCGTTGAGGATCTTCAGCAGTTCGCCCGGCTGGCCCATGTCGAACACGCGCATCGGCAGGTCGCTGTCGCGGGCCAGAGCGAAGGCCGCTGTGTCCATCACTTCCAGGCCGCGGCGGATCACTTCGTCGTAGCTCAGGCTGTCGAAGCGGACCGCATCGCTGTGCTTGTTCGGGTCCTTGTCGTACACGCCATCGACCTTGGTGGCCTTCAGCAGCAGGTCGGCGCCGATCTCGATCGCGCGCAGTGCGGCGCCGGAGTCGGTGGTGAAGAACGGGCTGCCGACGCCGGCAGCGAAGATCACCAGGCGGCCCTTTTCCAGGTGGCGGATGGCGCGGCGGCGGATGTAGTCCTCGCACACGTCGTTGATCTTGATCGCGCTCATCACCCGGGCCTTGGCACCCAGCTTCTCGAGGGCGTCCTGCATGGCCAGGGCGTTGATGACGGTGGCCAGCATGCCCATCTGGTCGCCGGTTACGCGGTCCATGCCGCCGGCGGCCAGGCCGGCGCCGCGGAAGATGTTGCCACCTCCGATCACCAGCGCCACTTCGGCACCGGCCTGCTGGGCTTCGATGACCTCACGGGCGAGGCGATTGATGATCTTGGGGTCGATGCCGTAGTCCTCGTCTCCCATCAGCGCCTCCCCGGACAGTTTCAGAAGGATGCGGCGATAGGCGAGCTTGGACATGTGGACCTCGGGTGCGTGGAAATCGCGGGCGATTCTACGCGCATGCGGCGTTGTGCCAAAGTGTTTTGTGCACTGCGGCGCAGAATCCGATGGTTCGCCCCGGTCGGCCGGGGCGTCCCGTTCAGCCCAGTTCGGCGCTGGCCGTGGCTGACAGCTCGTCATGGCCCAGCGCCCCCGGCGAGCGGGCGATCACCCGGTTGCGGCCCAGGTTCTTGGAGCGGTACAGCACGTCGTCGGCCGCGCGCAGCAGGTCCTGGACGTCGGCGAAGCGCTCGTAGCCGCCCTGGGTGGCCACGCCGGCGGAGAAGGTGACGAAAAGCGGCCCGCCCTCCAGCTCGGCCATCGGCGTGGCGACGATGTTGGCCAGCACCCGGCGGATCACGTCCAGGGCCACGCTTTCGCTGGTGTTGGGCAGCAGCGCGACGAACTCCTCGCCGCCGAAGCGGGCCACGGTGTCGCTGTTGCGCAGCTGGCCCTGCAGCTTGCCGGCGAACGCGCGCAGCACCTCGTCACCGGTCAGGTGGCCGTGGGCGTCGTTGATCTTCTTGAAGTCGTCCAGGTCGATGAAGGCCACCGACAGTGGCCAGCCCTGGCGGCCGGCACGCAGGAATTCCTGCTCCAGCACCGCTTCCAGCTGGCGGCGGTTGAGCACGCCGGTCAACGCATCACGATGGGCCTGGTCGGCCAGGCGCTTGGCGCGCGCCTCGAATTCGTCGGCACGGCGGCGTGCCTGGTCGGCATCCTGCAGTTCGCGCAGGTTGCGCAGCGTGGCCAGTTCCTGCGCATGATCGATCAGCTCGCGCACCCGCGCCGGAGAATTGAGGCCGGCATCGAACAGGCTGGCGATGTCGGGCAGGGCCTCGCTGATGCGGGCCAGCACCTGGTCGAAGCGCGCGCTGTCCAGCTCCAGGCGGTCGTGCACCTGCTGCAGGGCGCGCTCGCGCGCGGCATCGGCGTCGCTATCCAGCCAGATGTCGGCCACTGCGCCGGACAGTTGCACGCAGGCCTGGAATGGCGATTCGGCGGCGTCCTCGTCCTCGCTGTGGCTGATGCTCTCCACCAGGTAGCGGGGCAGGCCCCATTGCTCGGCCACCCAGGCGCCGACGTCGGCGTGGCTGCAGCCCAGCGCCTCGCGCTCGAGGGAAACCAGGTCGATGTTGTCGCGTGCTTCGCGCAGCAGCGGCAGGTAGCGCTCCGACTCGGCCTGGGCCAGGCACAGCACGCCCAGGTCCTGCAGCAGTCCGGCCAGCATCAGCTCCTCCAGCCGGCGAAGGCCGCGCGCCTGGCCCAGCTGGCTGGCCGCCAGGGCACTGAGGATGCTGCGCTTCCACGCGCGCTGGCGCAGGTCATGATCGGCGCCACCGCCGGTCAGGCCCTGGGTGACGGTGAAGCCGAGGGCGAGGCTGATCGTGGCGTTCAGGCCCAGCATGGTCAGCGCCTGGCCGAGGTTCTCGATGCGGCGGCGGCTGGCATACAGCGGCGAATTGGCGATGCGCAGCATGCGAGCGCTCAGCGCCATGTCGATGGCGATGATGTCGGCGGCGGTGGCGATGTCCGCTTCCGGGTCCTGAGCCAGTTCGATGATGCGCAGGGCAATACCGGGTGGCGAAGGCAGGTTGCGGCAGAGCGCCAGGGCAGCTGTCAGCTCGGGAGGCATGTCGGGTCGTTCAATTCCATTGGGGCAAGAATACCTAGGAATGCATCACAGTCCGCGATTTTCGTTCCTGCTAAGTGACTGAGGATTCCCTGCGACTGAGTATCGGCTTGATTCGAGCGCAACGCAAAGGTGCCGGGACGGGTGTGCGCACCGTCGGATCTGGCCATCCACGGGTGGAGCGGCCATAAAAAAAGAGCCGCGGTTTCCCGCGGCTCCTTCTGGTCGTTTCACAGCCGAAGGGCTGGAATCAGACCTGCATCGCCTTGGCAACTTCGGCGGCGTAGTCTTCCACCACCTTTTCGATGCCTTCGCCAACGATCAGCAGCTTGAAGCCTGCCACGTCCGCGCCAGCGGCCTTGACCACCTGCTCGACGGTGGTGTCGCCCAGCACGTAGGTCTGGCCGTACAGGGTCACGTCGCTGACGATCTTGTTGATCTTGCCGCTGATGATCTTTTCCAGGATGTCGGCCGGCTTGGCCTTGTCCTTCTCGGTCATCTTGGCCAGCTCGATTTCCTTTTCCTTTTCGACGAACTCGGCCGGAACGTCCGCAGCCTTGTTGTGCGGCGGCTTCAGCGCGGCCACGTGCATCGCCAGGCCACGGGCCAGCTCGACGTCGCCGCCGATCAGGTCGACCAGCACGCCAACCTTGCCGTTGGTGTGGACGTAGGCACCGATGTTGCCGGTGGTGTCGACCTTGACCATGCGGCGGATCTGGATGTTCTCACCCAGGGTCTGCACGGCGGTGGCGCGGGCTTCTTCAACGGTGCGGCCGTCGGCCAGCGTGGCGGCCTTCACGGCTTCGACGTCGGTGGCGCCCGATGCCAGGGCAGCGGCAGCGACGGCGTTGACGAAGGACTTGAAGTTGTCATCGTTGGCGACGAAGTCGGTTTCCGAGTTGACTTCGACCAGCACGGCCTTGCCGCCGTCCTGGGCCAGGCCCAGACGGCCTTCGGCGGCCACGCGGTCAGCCTTCTTGTCGGCCTTGGCAGCGCCGGACTTGCGCATGGCTTCAGCAGCGGCGTTGATGTCGCCGTTGGCTTCGGTAAGCGCCTTCTTGCATTCCATCATGCCGGCGCCGGTGCGCTCGCGCAGTTCCTTGACCAGGGAAGCAGTGATTTCCACGGGATTACCTCACGAAAGAAAGGGGTTGGGCCGGCATGGTGGCCGGCCCGTGTGACACGGTCCTGTCACGCGCCAGGGGCTGCGTGCAGGGAGGGTGGACGCCGGGCGTCCACCCGGGGCCTGGATCAGGCCTGGGCGTCGTCGCCCTTCTTGGCAGCCTTCTTGGCCGGAGCGCGGCGGGCCGGCTTCTCTTCGCCTTCAGCAGCGGCTTCAGCGAACTCTTCCTCGCGCACCGAAGCGGCGTGCGGGGCAGCGGCCTTGCCTTCCAGCACGGCGTCGGCAGCGGCGCGGGCGTACAGCTGCACAGCGCGGATGGCGTCGTCGTTGCCCGGGATGGCGTAGTCCACCAGTTCCGGGTTGTAGTTGGTGTCGACCACGGCGATGACCGGAATGCCCAGCTTCTTGGCTTCCTTGATCGCGATGTCTTCGTGGCCGATGTCGATCACGAAGATGGCGTCCGGCAGACGGTTCATGTCCTTGATGCCGCCCAGCGAGGCTTCCAGCTTGTCGCGCTCGCGACGCAGGCCCAGCACTTCGTGCTTGACCAGCTTCTCGAAGGTGCCGTCGGTTTCACCGGCTTCCAGTTCCTTCAGGCGGGCAACCGACTGCTTGACGGTACGGAAGTTGGTCAGGGTGCCGCCCAGCCAACGCTGGTTCATGAACGGCATGCCGCAACGCTCGGCTTCTTCCTTGATGGTTTCGCGGGCGCTGCGCTTGGTGCCCAGGAACAGGACGGTGCCGCGCTTCTGGGCAACCGACGAGATGAAGTTCATCGCATCGTTGAACAGCGGGACGGTCTTTTCCAGGTTGATGATGTGGATCTTGCCGCGGGCGCCGAAGATGTACGGAGCCATCTTCGGGTTCCAGTAGCGGGTCTGGTGGCCGAAGTGGACGCCGGCTTCCAGCATCTGACGCATGGTGACCTGGGGCATTGCAATACTCCTGATATGGAACCAGCGATTCCGCCCGCGGGATAGGTATGCGGGACGCGTGGAAGCGCGATCGGTTCCGGGGTTGGGCTTCCCTGTTGCCTCCGTGGCCGAACTCCTCGCGGAGCACCCCGGCACGGATGGGGGCAGCAGGTGTGGATTCACCGGTGACGTCCGGTGTGGACGGGCTCCCGCGCACGCAGGCGGCAGGAATCCGGTCGATTATAGCCCGCTGGGGGCGTCCGCTGCAATTGCAGGGTCAGATGCGGCCAGATCGACCTCGCGGCCGTCCTGCAGACGGGCCCGGAAGTGGCCGCCCACATAGCCATCGGGGTGGGCAGGCAGGGGCCAGCGGCGTTCATGGCCTGCGAGGATATAGCCGGCCAGCCCGGCCACCAGCAGCGACGATTGGCCGTCGGCCGCTATGAATCGCAGATCGTGCAGGCGGCCATGCAGCGTACTGGAATTGCTGAGTCGCAGCATGGTCTGAGGCCCAAGTGCCTCGATGCGGGCCTGCAGCCGGGCATGCAGCGCTGGCGCCGCTGGGCCGCGGAACAACGGCAGCGAGTAGCGGGGCAATCCCGGCAAGGCCGGCGCCAGTACGATCCGATAGGCCTGTTCACCCACCGATGCTGGCGGACTGCCTGGCAGCAGCCAGACGCGCTGGGTGCTGCCAGGGGCCAGGTCCAGCCGCGCAGGGCTGACCCGGATCCGGTCGCTGGGCTGCAGTCGTTCGGCGTCCAGTTGCTGCTCCCAGGCCAGCACCTGCACCTGCCCCTGCCAGCGGCCGGGCCCCGGATTGCGCAGCCACAGTTCGGCGCGGCCGCCTTCGGCGGGTAGCTGCAGGGTGGTCGGCAACAGCTCCAGCGCCGCCGAGGGCTGCGCCAGCAGCAGTCCAAGCAGGATCAGCAGCGCGCGCATCAGTAGATGAGGGTCACGGAAGGCATTGCACTGTCGTCTGTCGCCGGTGGTGCGAGGTCGCGGACCTGGGGCGGCCCCTTGGGGGCGTCACTGCGCTGGTGGGGCGCCGCGCAACGGGGAGCGCCGCCATCGTCGCTGCAGGATTCGACCACGGTCAGCCGGATCTGCAGCGTGCTGCTGCGCGGTTCGGCGCGCGCCGGCGTGCTGGCGACCAGCATCGCCCCGATCAGAAATGCGCGAACCACCTGCCACCCACTGTGCTGAAAGACTCGCTGCGCGGTATCGGCCGGATGCGCCGCAACTGTAGCGCCGAGCCCGCGCTCGGCACGGCCTTCGTCCGGTGGGTGCCGACCGTTGGTCGGCACGCAGGTCAGTAGGTGATCGTCACCGTCACCAGGTCGTTGTAGGTGCCGGCCGGGGGCTGGCCGGTGACCGGCGGTACCCGGCCGTAGATGGTCAGCTGCTGTGCGCTTCCGGTGCCGGTGCTGCTGGCCGTGTCGACCGTCAGGGTGTTGCCCCAGCGCTGGCTTCGTGCCGGATCCCGGTACAGCTCGTAGGGCAGGTAGTAGGTGCTGTTGCCGATGGTGGTGGCCATGCGCCGGGTGGTGGTGGCGGCGGGATTGTTCTGGCCGTTGTTCAGGCCGACCTGGAAGGCGGTGTTCTTCAGGCAGGTCAGGGTGAGGGTGGCGGTCTGGTCGATGTTGGCCGGGATGCCGCCGGTGACGTTGCCGAAATTCATGTTGGTGGTGACGTAGCTGCCGCATTGCGGCAGCACGTTGGCGGTAGCGGTGAAACTGAAGGCCGCGCTCGCGCTGTTGGTACCGGTGGCGCCGCCGTTGCATGTGGCGGGGACGGTGGCGCTACCGGCCAGCACCTCGTTCCAGGCCCAGGTCAGCACCACGCTGGCACCGCTGAAAGTGCTGCTGTACGCGCCGGAGGCCAGGACCTGGTTGGCCGGAATCTGACCGAACAGCTGCACAGTCTGCGCACCACTACCGCCGGTCAGCAGCGGTACGTTGTAGCTCATGGTCAGCTCCTGCGCTGGCGGCGTGCCGCGGGGGACCAGGCCAGTGACCTGGCCGAAGCTGGCGTTGTTGTACAGCTGGAAATTCATCGTGTCGCTGGTAGAGGTGGCCATCGTGCGGAACGTGGAACTGCTGCCGCCGCCACTGCCTGCGCCGATGCCCACGCAGACGCGCACGCCGGTGGTGGCCAGCAGGCTCAGCGCGGCGGTGGTGCAGGTCACCGTGATGTTGAGGTTGGCCGTGCTCGGGCCGGGTGCATTGCTGTTGATGTTGCCGAACGGCAGGGTCGGATCGGCGACCGCCGTGCAGACCGCGGTGGCGCCGGCCGGCGCCGCTGCCAGCAGGCCGGCCCACAGCAGCAGGAAGAGCAGCAGCACCCTCATGGCGCCACCTCCGGAATGCACTGCTGCGGTGCCGGCTTCGGGCGGGCACCGGACGCCACCACCTTGGGCAGGTCCGGTACCTTCACCCGGCACGGGCCATGGCTGGTGGTGACGTACAGCACGCTGCCGGCGGCGACATCTTCCAGGTAGAGCAGGCCGTCGTAGCCGACCGTGGCCTGGCGACCGTCAGGCAGCTGCACCTCGCTGCCCACCTCCAGAGGCTGGCCGTCCATCGCCAGCAGGGTCAGGCTCAGTGACGACCGCGAACGCAGCTGGAAAGTCACGCGGGTGCCGGCGCGCTGGCGCGGCGTGACCCAGTCCTCGATGCGGTCGGCACGCATGTCTTCGGGCAGGTCCAGGGTGTCGATCGAGACCCGGTTGCGCTGCCAGGACAGCAACGGACTGACCAGCAGCAGGCCGCGATCGTCGGTGACACCGATCAGGCGGTTCTCCAGCCGCACCGGGACGCCGCCGACGCCATTGGTGCTGATCACCGCGAACGCATCGGATACCTCGCGGGTGGCGAAGGCGTGCCCGCCCATCCATACCAGGCTGCCGCTGGCACTGGCGTAGGCATAGTTGAGCCCGCCCTGGCGCGAGGCGCCGAATGAATAGCGGCCGACATCGTTGAGGATGCCAACTTCGGCCAGGCCGCCGTTGCCGTCCTCGCCGTGGCGCAGCTGTGCGCGCCAGCCGACGCCGCCGGCACTGCCATCGCCGGGCACCGGCTGGGTCACGTCCGCCACCCAGCTCTGGCTGTCGCCGTTGCGCTGGCTGGAGAGGCTGGCCTGGCGATTGTTGCCCAGGCTGGCAGTCATCGACAGGTAGATGCTGCGGTCATCGCTGCGGGCCAGGTTCTGGTTCACCGACAGGTAGGCCGACCAGCGTTGGCTCCAGGTGCGCGACCAGAACAGGCTGGCATAGCGGTTGTCGTCGCCTTCGGGGTAGCGCAGGCGCAGATAGCTGGCGCTGAGCGTGCCCAGCCGCAGCAGGTCCAGGCCGACCGTGGCCTGCTCGCTGATGCTTGGTGGCAGGTTGCCCTGCAGCGCGCCCAGGTCGCGGTAGTCGCCGTGGCCGCGCACGCTGCGCAGATTGACGTTGAAGCGACGGTTGTTCCAGCTGTAGCCCAGCGCCCATTGCCCACCCTGCAGGCCGTGGTAGTTACTGTGCGCATAGGCGGCATTGAACACGCCGGCGGCGCCGAGCAGCCACCAGCCGCCAATGCCGCCCTGGGCCAGGCCGCCGCCGCCTTCGGCATGCGCCTCGCCGGTGAACGCGTCGGTGACACCGCCGCGCCAGCTGGCGCTGGCCACCGTGCGATCGTCATAGGCGAAGGAGCGCTCGCCGAAATCCCGGCGCAGGTGGCCGACGCCGACCGACCAGTCCGACAGGCCCTTGGCCAGCAGCTGCTGGGTGCCGTAGAAGCTGAAGTCCAGCGTCTGCATGCGTCCGAATGCGTCGGTCACCACCACCTGCGCGTTGCCGGTGCCGCTGATTCCGGGCTGTGCTGCGAGCTGGAAGGGGCCGACCGGCACCTGCCCGCTGTACTGGCGCAGGCCATCGACATACAGCTCGACCGTGGAGGGCACCACGGCCTGGCCGAGGAAGCTCGGCGTGGGCGTCAGCACGCGGTAGGGCTGCAGGCCATAGTTGCGGCCGATCTGCAGGCCACCCAGGCGCACGGGGCGGGTCCAGTCGACGAACCCACTGTAGAAATCGCCGACCTCCAGGGTCGTTGCGCTATCGGGGAAATCCAGGCTCCAGCGTGTGTCCAGGCGCACGCTGGAGCCGCGCCAATGGCGATCGCCGGGTTGCTGGTAGCGGCGGCTGATGGCGGTGTTCTCGAAAGTGCCATTGCCGATACCGAACACGCGCAGCTCCGAGCTCAGGCTGAGGGTGCCGAGCGTGTCCACCCGGCTGCCGTAGACGTCGTAGTTGAGCAGCACGCCGGGCGAGGCGCTGCCGGTGGGGGCGCGCGTCTGCGGGCGGCTGAGCACGGTGGTGGGCAGTGTCAGCTGGTCCAGCGGCACGTCCAGCGCCAAGGTCTGCATGTGGGCGTCGTAGCGCACCACCGCACCGCTGATCTGGTCCAGGTAGACCGGTGCATCGCCGCTGGCGTTGAAGCCGAGCTGGCGCAGCACTTCGGGGCTGGCCTGCAGCCGGCCACGGTTCTCGGTGAACGGCAGCAGGCCGCGCGGCGTGCTGTTGAGCGACACATCCAGGTACAGCGTCTGGCTGGCGGTCAGTGGGGTGGGGGCGGGCAGGATCGCATCGGCCGACACGCCGGATACATCAGCCGCCGTGGCCACGCCGGACACATCGGCGGCCTCGGTCGCCGCGGGAGCCAGGGCAGCCAACAGCGCGCCCATCAACGCCTCAGCGAGCCGGTGGGGGCGACAGCGGCGTCTGTTCCGACTCGCCATTGAGCTTGGCCGTGATCTGGTCGTTGTCGCGGTCGATCGCCGTGCGTTCGATCGGCCAGCGCATCACCTGGCCGGGCAGTACGTAGCCCAGCAGCCCGGGATGGACGATGCGCGGGCGTGTGGCGCTGCCCAGCGCGAGATCGGCGATCTGAGCGTAACTGTTGCCCGAATTGGCTACTTCGACGCCGTTGCGGCCGTCCGCCAGCTTTACCAGCCGGGCCTGCAGCTGCGGCGCCAGCGTGCCGGCCGAGGGCTGCACGAACACCGGGATCGAATAGCGCAGGACGAACTGCATGCCACCCGCGCGGGTGGCCAGGTCGGGCACCTCGTCAACGATCAGGCGGTAATGTTGCTGTGCCGCTGGCGGTTCCTTGTCCGCACGCATGACCCGCACCAGCTGCTGCTGTCCGGCGGCCAGTTCCTGCATCGGTGGAGTGGCCATCAACGCCTCGGTGGGCAGCAGCTGTTCCTGGCCGTCCTGCTGCACCCAGCGGAACACGCGTACCTGCAGCTTCACCGGTGAGGTGCCGCTGTTGGTCAGCCACAATTCGCCGGCACGCTGGCGGGCTTCCAGCTGCAGGCTGGTCGGGGCCACCTGCAGGCTGGTAGCGCCGGCGGCCGCGATGGCGAGCAGGTACAGGGCGAGCAGCGCCACGCCGGTGGCGCGCCACGGGCGGGATCCGGCCATGCGGGCGTGCTCCATCAATAGGTGATCGTGGCGGTAACCGTATCCAGGTAGCTACCGGCGGCCGGGTTGTTGGTGCTCAGGTTCAGGATCTGGCCGTAGACGATGTAAGGCACGGCCAGGCCGGTGCCGATGCCGGCCTGGGTGTTGGTGCCGGTTGTGGCGCCCCAGACCAGGGTATGTGCGGCATCCTGGTAGAGCTGGTAGCCGACGTAGTTGTTGGCGGTCACCGCCGCATTGGTGTTCTTCATCCGCCGGGTGGTGACGTCATTGGCGGTGCTGGCATTGGCGCCCGCATTCAGCGAGATCGTGTACGGGGTCAGTGCCGAGCACTGGGCGGTCACCGTGCCCTGGCCCAGGGTGGGCGTGGTGGTGGTTGATGCCGCGGTGCCGAAGTCCACGTTGGTCGCGGCCGCCGCCGTGATGGTGCAGGCCTTGGTGACCACCAGGGTGACATTGAAGGTGGTGGTGTCGGCGGCCATTGCCGGGCTGGACAGCAGGAACCCGGCCACGGCCCATGCCAGCGGGGATCGAACTGGGGATCGCATGAACAACCTCCCTGACCCGAAGGTCCGTTGAACAAGGCGAAGACGGCACGTTCGGTGCCGCTTTGACGACGGTGGTTCCAGCTTAGGAGGCGTAAGTGTCTGTAATCCGTGATAAATAGGCAGACGAAAGAGCGGAGGCCATCACGCTTTCACTTACCTTGCCGGAACCGTGCATGACCCGGATCGGCAGTTGGGTGGCGTTCGTTCAGATTGCGGCCGGATCGGCGATAATGGGTGCCATGAGCGTGAATCTGAAAACCCCGCAGGAAATCGAGATGATGCGCATCGCCGGCCGCCTGGCCAGCGAAGTGCTCGACATCGTCACCCCCCACGTCAAGCCCGGTGTCACCACCGAGGAACTGGACCGCATCTGCCACGACCACATCGTGAACGTGCAGGGCGCGATTCCGGCCAACGTCGGCTACCGCGGCTTCCCGAAGACCGTGTGCACCTCGGTCAACAATGTCATCTGCCACGGCATCCCCAGCGAAGGGAAGGTGCTCAAGGATGGCGACATCATCAATATCGACGTCACCGTCATCAAGGACGGCTGGCACGGCGACACCAGCCGCATGTACTTCGTCGGCACCCCGTCGGTGATGGCCCGCCGCCTGGTGGAAACCACGTACGAAGCCATGTGGCGCGGCATCCGCGCGGTGCGCCCGGGGGCCACCCTGGGCGACATCGGCCATGCCATCCAGAGCTATGCCGAAGGCGAGCGTTTCAGCGTGGTGCGCGAGTACTGCGGCCACGGCATCGGCAAGGTCTACCACGACGAGCCGCAGGTGGTGCATTACGGCCGCCCGGGCCAGGGCCTGGTGCTGCAGCCCGGCATGACCTTCACCATCGAACCGATGATCAACGAGGGCACCCGCTACAACAAGGTGCTGCCGGATGGCTGGACCGTGGTGACCAAGGACCGCAAGCTGTCGGCGCAGTGGGAGCACATGGTCGCGGTCACTGAGACCGGCGTCGACGTGCTGACGCTGTCGCCGGGCGAGTCGCAGGTCTCCTGACGATGCTGCCGGCGAGTTCGCTGCTGGACACGCCGGCCGCGTCGCTCAACGACCCGGACTGGGCTGCTGCCGCGCGCCAGGCGCTGCAGCAGGCCGACGCGCGACTGTATCGCCGCTTCGACCAGGGCGACAACATCGAGCGCCTGCTGGCGCTGCGGGCGCGCGCGGCCGACCATCTGATCCGCCTGGCCTGGCAGCGTTGCCTGCCGGCCGACAGCGGCCTGTCGCTGTTCGCGGTCGGTGGCTATGGCCGGGGGGAACTGTTTCCGCGTTCGGACATCGACCTGCTGGTGTTCGGCGACCCGCCCGCACAACTGGCGCATGAAGCGGCATTGGCACGCCTGTTCGCGCTGTTGTGGGACTGCGGATTGGCGGTCAGCCATGCGGTGCGTTCTGCATTGCAGTGCCGCGAGGCGGCGGCTGACCAGACCGTGCTGACCGCGCTGATCGAGGCGCGTCCGATCCTGGCTGATGATGCAGCGCGCCGTGCGCTGCGCGAGGCCATCGACGACCGCGAGCTGTGGCCGGCGCGTGCCTTCTTCCTGGCCAAGCTGGAAGAGCTGCGCAACCGCCACCAGCGCTTCGGCGACACTGCCGACAACCTGGAGCCGGATCTCAAGGATGGTCCCGGCGGCCTGCGCGATCTCAACACGCTGGGCTGGATGGCGCTGCGCGCCTTCGGCGTACGCGACCTGGAAGCGCTGGTCGGCCTGGGCCACCTGGGTGCCGACGAAGCGGCTGCGCTGAAGCGCGAGCGTGCGGTGCTGGCGCGGCTGCGCTTCGGCCTGCACCTGGTCGCGCGCCGCCCGGAAGAGCGTCTGCGTTTCGATTACCAGAAGACCCTGGCCGCGCGCCTGGGCTTCGAAGACGATGCCGAGAATCTCGGTGTCGAGAAAATGATGCAGGGCTTCTACCGCGCCGCGCTGGTGGTGCGCCGGATCAGCGACCGCCTGCTGCAGCGCTTCGAGGAACAGTTCGATGGCGAGGCCCAGCCGGAACCGCTGACCGTGGGCTTCTCCCTGCGCCGCGGCTACCTGGCCGCCAACGAGGCCGACTGGCCGCGCGGTGACATCGGCCAGGTGTTCGCCCTGTTTTCCAGCTGGGCCAACAATCCACAGGTGCGAGGCCTGCATTCGCTGACCGCGCGCGCGCTGGCCGAAGCGCTGCCGTTGTTGCCGGCCTACGACCAGGCCGATGCCGATGCACGCGAGCAGTTCCTGTCCCTGCTGCGCGGCCAGCGCCCGGTCGACACGCTTTCGCGCATGGCGCGGCTGGGCGTGCTTGGCCAGTGGATCCCCGCGTTTGCCCAGGTCAGCGGGCGCATGCAGTTCGACCTGTTCCATGTCTATACGGTCGACCAGCACACGCTGATGGTCCTGCGCAACATCGGCCAGTTCGCCAGCAGCCGTGCCGACGAGCGCTTCTCGATCGCGCACGAAGTGTGGCCACGCCTGCGCAAGCCGGAACTGCTGCTGCTGGCTGGCCTGTTCCATGACATCGCCAAGGGCCGCGGCGGCGACCACTCGGAACTGGGTGCGGTGGACGCGCGTGCGTTCTGCCAGGCGCATGCGCTCAGTGGCACCGATACCGAGCTGGTGGCATGGCTGGTCGAACAGCATCTGCGCATGTCGGTGACCGCGCAGAAGCAGGACATCGCCGATCCGGTGGTGATCCATCGCTTCGCCACCCTGGTCGGCAGCCGCGACCGCCTGGACTACCTGTACCTGCTGACCTGTGCCGACATCGCCGGCACCAGCCCGAAGCTGTGGAATGCCTGGAAGGACCGCCTGCTGGCCGACCTGTACTTCGCCACCCGGCGCGCGCTGCGCGAGGGGCTGGAGCATCCGGTACCGGCCGCCGAACGCGTGGCCGAGGCACGTGACAGCGTGCGCGCACTGGTGCGCGAGCAGGGTTACGACGACGCCACCATCGATCGCCAGTTTGCGGTGATGCCGGATGAGGGCTTCATTCGTCTGCGCCCCGAGCAGCTGGCCTGGCAGGCAGCCGCGCTGGTACCGGTGAAGCAGGGCCAGGCGCTGGTGAAGGTGCGCCGGATCAGTGTGGATGACCCGGCGCTGGAAGTATTCGTGCACTCGCCCGACCGCGACGGCCTGTTCGCCGCGATCGTGATGACCCTGGACCGCAAGGGCTATGGCATTCACCGCGCACGCGTGCTGGACGGTCCGGCCGATACCATCTTCGATACCTTCGAAGTGAACCCGGCCGACACGTTTGCCGATGGCAGCAGTGCCAACCTGGAGGCGGCGCTGCGCGAGGCACTCAGTGGTGACCTGGCGCGCCTGCGGCCGTCGCGCCGTGTGGTACCGCGGCAACTGCGGCACTTCCGCTTCGCTCCGCGCATCGAGTTCCGCGATGAACCGGGCGCAACCCGTTTTGCCCTGGTCGCTCCCGACCGTCCCGGCCTGCTGGCCGATGTGGCGTTCGTGCTGCGCAACCAGGGCCTGCGCGTGCATGATGCGCGCATTGCCACGTTCGGCGAGCGCGCCGAAGACACCTTCGTGATCAGTGACGAACACGACCTCCCCCTGACTGAACCTGCCCGGCAGCAGCTGCATGACGCAATGCTGGCCTGCCTGGACCCTGATCGAAACGCCGGAGACCCCGCCTGATGGCCACCAAGCCCGCCAAGAAGACCGCCGCGACCCCCAAGAGCGCAGCGGCCCGGAAACCTGCTGCAGCCGCACCGGCCGCAAAGAAGGCCACTGCGCCGAAGAAGGCCGCTGCGGTGAAGGCCCCGGCGAAGAAAATGGCTGCGGTCAAGCGTGCTGTGAAGAAGCCGGCCCCGGCCAAGAGCGCCGAAGCCGTCCGCGCCGAAACCATCGCCCGCAAGTCGCTGCGCAAGCCGTCGGCACCCGGCGTGGAAGAACTCAAGTTCGGCATCGAAAGCGCCTTCGAGCGCCGCGCCACATTGACCCTGCATGAGCTGGAAGGCTCGACCAGGCCGCTGGTCAACCGCGTGATCGACGGCCTGGAGAGCGGTGAATTCCGCGTCGCCGAGCCGGACGGCCAGGGCGGCTGGAAGGTCAACGAGTGGCTGAAGAAGGCCGTGCTGCTGTATTTCCGCGTCAACGACATGGCGGTGGTCGATGCACGACCGGCACCGTTCTGGGACAAGGTCGAATCGCGCTTCGCCGGCTATGACGAAGCGAAGTTCCGCCGTGGCGGCGTGCGCGTTGTGCCCGGTGCGATCGCCCGCCGCGGCACGTACTTCGGCAAGGACGTAGTGCTGATGCCGAGCTTCACCAACATCGGCGCCTACGTCGGCGAAGGCACCATGGTCGATACCTGGGCCACCGTCGGTTCCTGCGCGCAGATCGGCCAGCACTGCCACCTGTCCGGCGGCGCCGGCATCGGCGGCGTACTGGAGCCGCTGCAGGCCAGCCCGACCATCATCGAGGACCACTGCTTCATCGGTGCGCGTTCGGAAGTGGTGGAGGGCGTGGTGGTGGGCCACCACAGTGTGATCGGCATGGGCGTGTTCCTCAGCCAGAGCACCCGCATCTACAACCGCGCCACCGGCGAGATCAGCTACGGCTACATCCCGCCGTACAGCGTGGTGGTGTCCGGCTCGCTGCCGAGCAAGGACGGCACCCACTCGCTGTACTGCGCGGTGATCGTCAAGCAGGTTGATGCCAAGACCCGCAGCAAGACCAGCGTCAACGACCTGCTGCGCGGCCTGGCCGACTGAAGGTGAGTGCGCCGGAGGACCTGGCGCAGTCCGCGATCTACCGGCATCCGTCCGACAACGCGTTCGGACGGATGCTGCCGCGCCTGCTGCACGCTCCGCGCTGGACCCGGTTGCGCCGGGCACTGTCGCGGCGCTGGCCGATGCCGGTACTGGTCAGCGACGTGCGCGACGTGGTCTACGCGAGCTGGTGGGTCGATGTGCGCCATGCCCCGCCAGCGCCACCTGGCCATCACTACGTGGTCCATGCAGGACGCACGCCTTACACCGTTCTCAGCTATCGCCATGGCCACTTCGGGCCGGCGCTGGCGGGACCGCTGCGCTGCCTGATGCCGTCGCCAGGGCAGAGCAACTGGCGCTGGTACCTGCGCCGTGACGATGATCCGGGCGGGACCCCGGTCGTGCTGTTCGATCGCAACGTGATGGACCAGCTGGCCTTCGTCGCCGGCGCGCGCGCTTTCAGCGATGCCATGCAGCCCCACCTGTCCACGCGCTTCGAGCATGTGGTGCGCGTCGATGGCGATGGGCACACCCTGATCGAAGGTGGGCAGGGGAGTGCGCCTGCGCTGCACCTGCAGTGGCGGGCCGCTGCGGGCTGGGAGGACGGGGCGTGGCGGGGGGCCTTTGGGGGCCATCAGGCCCTGCTGCGCTTCCTGACCTGCCAGGATGAGGCCATTGCGCGCACCTGTGACCGGCGCTGGGCCAGCACCTGCATCGCACTGCAGGTGGATGTCGACAGCCTGCAGCCGCTGCAGCTGGAAGGCGAACTGCAGTGCCCGCGCCTGCAGGCGATGGACGTGGCGCTGCACGAGGGGCTGGCCTTCCGGCTGCCAAGGGTACCGTTCCGGGTCGTGTCCGAGCGCCTGTTGTGAGATTCTGGGCCTCTGTTTTCCAGCATCACAGATGGCCATGAGTACCACTGTCTACGGTTTGAAGAACTGCGATACCTGCAAGAAGGCGAGCAAGTGGCTGGACCGCTTCGGCGTGCCGTACACCTTCGTCGACTACCGCGACAACAAGCCGAGCCCGGAAACACTGCTGGCGTGGGCTGAGCAGCTGGGTGGCCTGGCCGCGATGGTCAACAGGTCCTCAACCACCTGGCGGCAGCTGCCGGACAACCGCAAGGCCGCAGATTCCGAGGCGGAATGGAAGCTGCTGCTGCGCGAGTACCCGCAGCTGATCAAGCGCCCGCTGGTGGTCACCGCCGACGGCACGGTCAGCCAGGGTTTCAGTGACAATGGCTTCAAGGCCCGCTTCGGCGTGGGTGACGCATGAGCGCGGTCCTCGACCTGACCTGCGAACTTATCGCACGGCCCTCGGTGACGCCGGACGATGCCGGCTGCCAGGCACTGCTGGCGGCACGCCTGAAGCAGGCCGGGTTCCAGTGCGATCACCTGCGGCTGGGCGAGGTCGACAACCTGTGGGCGACCCATGGCCAGGGCGCGCCGGTGCTGGTGCTGCTGGGCCACACCGACGTGGTGCCGGCGGGCCCGCGCGAGGCCTGGGCCAGCGACCCGTTCACGCCGCAGATCCGTGACGGCGTGCTGTACGGCCGTGGCACCGCCGACATGAAGGGCAGCGTGGCGGCGTTCGTGGTGGCCGCCGAGCAGTTCGTGGCCGCGCATCCCGATCATCCCGGCACGCTGGCGGTGCTGCTGACCAGCGACGAGGAGGGCGATGCCATCGATGGCGTGCGCCACGTCGCACGGCTGTTCGCCGAGCGCGGCCAACGCATCGACTGGTGCATCACCGGCGAGCCGTCGTCGACCGCGACGCTCGGTGACCTGCTGCGCGTGGGCCGTCGTGGCAGCCTGTCGGCCAAGCTGCGGGTGCAGGGCGTACAGGGCCATGTGGCGTACCCGGAGAAGGCACGCAACCCGATCCACCAGGCGGCGCCCGCCCTGGCCGAGCTGAGCGCACGGCGCTGGGATGACGGCTACGAGAGTTTCCCGCCGACCAGCCTGCAGGTCTCCAACATCCATGCCGGTACGGGCGCCAACAATGTGATTCCCGGCGAGCTCGAGGTGGATTTCAACATCCGCTACAACCCGCACTGGGATGCGCCGAAACTGGAAGCGGAGATCACCGCGCTGCTGGATCGGCATGCCCTGCAGTACACGCTGAAGTGGCATCGCAGCGGCGAACCGTTCTACACCCCGGAAGGCACGCTGCGCGCCACTGCGCGTGCGGTGCTGGCCGAGCACATCGGCCGTGCACCGGAGGAAAGCACTGGCGGCGGCACCTCCGATGCCCGCTTCATCGCGCCATTGGGCGCGCAGTGCATCGAAGTGGGGCCGGTCAACGCCAGCATCCACCAGGTGGACGAGAACGTGCGCGTGGACGAACTGGAAGCACTGCCCGGGCTGTACCAGCGGCTGGTGGAGCGGCTGCTGGTGTGAGGAGGGTGGGTGCCGATCGTTGGTCGGCACGCCCCCCCCCCGCCGGAGCTACATCTCTGTAGAGCCGAGCCATGCTCGGCTGATGTCCACCGGCAGAAGCAGCCGAGCATGGCTCGGCTCTACTATTCTGAAAAAAGGAAGAACGGCGGCTTGTTCGCTTTTTCCCAGTAGCTCGGCGCGGCCATGTAGAAGTGCTGCGCTTCGGCCCTGGCGAACCAGCGCGCGGCTGCGTCGGTGTCCTTCTCCACGCCGGGCGCGCCGCGGCCCAGCAGCAGTCCGGCGAAGTACTGGCCGAACACACTGCCTTTCTCGCCAGCGCGCTGGTACAGCTGCAGCGCACGCGCAGGATCGCGTGGCAGGCCTACGCCCTTTTCCAGCAGCGCGCCCAGATCGACCTGTGCGTCGGCATCGCCACGCTCGGCGCGACGCTGGATCTGCGCAACCCGCGGATGCACGGTGTCACCCTGTGCGGCGACCGCATCCGGCAGTCGTGACGATGAACTCGGATAGCGCTCGTAGATCATTCCGCGCAGGTCCCAGCGCAGTGCCTGCTGCGCGTCGCCTTGCTGGCGATAGGCCTTGGCGAGTTCGTGGAACGCATAGGGATTGCCGTGGTAGGCGGCCGCCAGATAGGCACGTTCACCGCGTCGCCAGGACGCGCGCAGCACCGGTGCCGGGTTGATGTGGGGGCTGTCGGCATGGCGCAGCGTGCCGGAGATCCAGATCCTGCCCAGTGCTTCTTCCGCCCTGGTGGTGTGGAAGGTCCACGGCGTGACCGCTGCGGCGCGCTCGTAGTAGGCGATGGCGCGCGGATCGTTGAAGCGCTCGAAGGTCTGCGCGGTATCAAAGGCACCCTCGAAGCTGCCATCGGCGCCGCGTTGTTCCAGACCCTGCAGCTGAGCCGGCGGCAGGGGCGACGGACGGGGCGGGGTCTGGCAGGCGGCCAGGCCCAGGCAGAGCAGGGTGGCCAGCGCGACTCTGCGTCCAGTGCGGTGTTGCATTTCCATTACACGTTTCGCGGCGGGCCATGATGCGCGCCGGGGAGTGGTTGCCAACGCAACGGTTGCGCCGTGCCGGAAACCGGAGTAGGGTCGATGCCATGTCGATCCGCCTGGCCACCGCCGTCAATAACAACAACCGCAATAATCTGCGCGCGAATAATCGTGCGCGGCCGATGCGGGACTGCGCCCTGGGTAGATAGACAGCAACACACGCCCGGACACCAGAAAACCCGCATCGGTCGATGCGGGTTTTTTTTGTGCCCGGGCGCAGCCCCACCCGGGCCTGGATGGCCGGTCGAACACCCTCCCACCCGTGAAATTCCCCCAACAGGAGCTCCCCCATGTGTTCGATCTTCGGAATCTTCGGCCTGCAGGCCGGTGACGATCTTCCGGCCCTGCGCCGCCATGCGCTGGAACTGTCGCAGCGCCAGCGCCACCGCGGCCCGGACTGGAGCGGCGTGTATCTTGACGAAGGCGCGCTGCTGGTCCACGAGCGGTTGGCCATCGTCGACCCGGCCGGCGGCTCGCAACCACTGCTGTCGGCCGACGGCCAGCTGGCGCTGGCGGTCAACGGCGAGATCTACAACCACCAGCAACTGAAGGCCGCACTGACCACCGCCTATGACTTCCAGACCGGTTCGGACTGTGAAGTGATCAATGCGCTGTACCGCCAGGGCGCTTCGCCAGCGCAGTGGCTGGAGCAGCTCAATGGCATCTTCGCATTCGCGCTGTGGGACCGTGGTGCCGGTCGTGTGCTGGTGGCGCGCGACCCGGTCGGCGTGGTGCCGCTGTACTGGGGCCACGATGCCCAGGGACGCCTGCGCGTCGCCTCGGAAATGAAGGCACTGGTCGATACCTGTGCCGACGTCGCGCAGTTCCCGCCGGGTCACTATTTCGACAGTGCCAGCGGTGAGCTGGTGCGCTACTACCAGCAGCCGTGGCGCGACTACGCTGACGTGCAGGGTCGCCAGGCCGATCTGGCCGAGCTGCGCCAGGCCTTCGAGCATGCGGTGGAACGCCAGCTGATGAGCGATGTGCCGTACGGCGTGCTGCTGTCTGGTGGCCTGGACTCGTCGCTGGTGGCGGCGGTGGCCGCGCGCTATGCACGTCGTCGCATCGAGGATGGGGGGCAGACCGAAGCCTGGTGGCCGCGCCTGCACTCGTTCGCGATCGGCTTGAAGGGCTCGCCCGATCTGGCCGCCGCTGCAATCGCCGCCGAAGCGCTGGGCACCGTGCATCACGGCTTCGAGTACACGTTCGAGGAAGGCCTCGATGCGCTGCCGGAGGTGATCCGCCACATCGAGACCTACGACGTCACCACCATCCGCGCATCGACGCCGATGTTCCTGCTGGCACGGCGGATCAAGGCCATGGGGGTGAAGATGGTGCTTTCCGGCGAGGGCAGCGACGAGATCTTCGGTGGTTACCTGTACTTCCACAAGGCGCCGGATGCGCGTGAGTTCCACGACGAGCTGGTGCGGAAGCTCGACGCGCTGCACAACTACGACTGCCTGCGCGCCAACAAGTCGATGATGGCCTGGGGTGTGGAGCCGCGGGTGCCGTTCCTGGATCGCGAATTTCTCGATGTGGCGATGCGCTTCGACGCCGCGCACAAGATGGTCGGTGCGGGCTTTGGTGGCCGCCGCATCGAGAAGGCGGTGCTGCGCGAGGCGTTCGAAGGCTACCTGCCGGACAGCATCCTGTGGCGGCAGAAGGAGCAGTTCAGCGATGGCGTTGGCTATGGCTGGATCGACGGGCTGAAGGCGCACGCCGAAGCTCAGGTGAGCGACCGTGTGCTGGCAGCGGCCGACAAGCGCTTCCCGCACAACCCGCCGCAGACCAAGGAGGCCTACTACTACCGTCATCTGTTCGAGCAGTTCTTCCCGAGCCGTGCGGCCGCCGAGACCGTGCCGGGTGGCAAGTCCATCGCCTGCTCGTCGCCTGCGGCGATCGCGTGGGATGCCAGCTTCGCCGCAGCTGCAGATCCGTCGGGGCGCGCGATCGCTGGCGTGCACGAGCAGGCACTGGCGTAAGCCCCGAAAAAGGGACGGAGGGGGGGGGCGGGGCGCTTGTGCCACTAACGACTTAATCCCCTCCGTCCCCTTTTTGTATGATCGCCCCCCTGCACATTGGGGAATGTTCATGGACGTACACAGCGGGGGCCAGGTGCCACCGACGAAGTGGGGATGGCGCTACCTGGCCTGGGCCGGGGTCCCGCTGCTGGTCGGCGTGCTGCTGGCCCGTTATGCCGGGCCGGCGGCGCCCGAAGCTGTTGCCCGTGCCACGGGCCCGGCTGAAGCCACCTGGGTGCAGCATCTGGCGTCGCCGCTGGGCCTGTTCCTGCTGCAGCTGCTGGTGCTGCTGCTGGTGGCCAAGGGCGCAGGCGCGCTGCTCAAGCACTTTGGACAACCGGCGGTGATCGGCGAGATGGCCGCCGGCCTGATGATGGGCCCATTGATGCTCGGCAGCCTGTTGCCGCCGCTGCATGGAGCCTTGTTCCCGCCCAGCTCGCTGGGCCCGCTGGGCATGCTCAGCCAGTTGGGTGTGCTGATGTTCCTGCTGGTGGCCGGTGCCGAGCTGGACCTGGCGGCGCTGCGTGGACGCCGGCGTTTTGCCTTTACGGTCAGCCATGCCGGCATCGCGGTGCCGTTCGTGCTTGGCGTCGCCCTGGCGATCTGGCTGTACCCGCAGCACGGCCCACAGGGGGTGGGCTTCACGGCATTCGCACTGTTTGTCGGCATTTCGATGAGCATCACCGCCTTCCCCGTGTTGCTGCGCATCCTTGCCGATCGCGGCATCACGCAGACCCCGTTGGGTCAGACCGCCATCGCCTGCGCTGCATTGGGTGATGCCACCGCGTGGTGCCTGCTGGCGCTGATCGTGGCCGCCGCCCAGGCCAGCGGATGGCTGCCGGCCAGCCTCAACCTGCTGTGCGTGGTCGCGTTCGTGGCGCTGATGCTGGGGCTGGTGAGGCCGTGGTTCGCCCGCCAGCAGATCGCGCCGGGCCGTGAGGGGCGGTGGCTGTTGGGCATCCTGCTGCTGTCGCTGGCCAGTGCCCTGGTCACCGAGATGCTCGGCATCCATGCGCTGTTCGGTGCGTTCGCGGCGGGCGTGGCGGTGTCGTCCAATGTGCAGTTGCGCGAGCTGCTGATGGCGCGCGTCGAACCGTTCGCGGTGACGCTGCTGCTGCCGCTGTTCTTCGCCATGACCGGCCTGCGCATGCGCGCCGATACACTGCAGGCCAGCGATGGCCTGTTGTGCGTGGTGGTGATCGCGGTAGCCACGACGGGCAAGCTGCTGGGCACCTTCAGTGCCGCACGCAGTGCCGGCATGCCCGCCCGTGAGGCGTGGCGGCTGGGTGCACTGATGAACACCCGTGGCCTGATGGAGCTGATCGTGCTCAACCTGGGCTACGAACTTGGCCTGCTCGGTGACCGGCTGTTCGCGGTGCTGGTGATCATGGCGCTGGTGACAACGGCGATGACCGGGCCACTGTTGAACCTGATCGAGCGGCGCAGGGGCTGAGCGTTGAACGGTAGTGCCGGCCGCTGGCCGGCAACCTCATGATGCTGGATGCACCTGCATGGATGCCGGCCAGCGGCCGGCACTACCGCGCCGGCACCAGCGTCATGGTGTGCTGCGCCTTGCCGGGCAGGAACGGCGTCGGCCGGCCATGCACCCAGTCTTCGTGGCCGGCACCCCAGTAGGGCGACAGTGGATGCCCACTCTGGCCGCCGGGCATGTGCACGATGCCGTCTGCCTCGTGGCCCGGTGAAACCACCATGCGCTCGGAAGCGCCGAAGTTCGGCGTCTGCACGCGCGGCATGTCGCGGTCGCCGGGCAGGCGGTCGGCCGGCATGCACAGCCAGCGTTTGGCGATGTCCGGCAGCGCCCGTGCGATGGGATGGCAGATCGCTGCGGTGTTGCGTTCGCCCCAGCTGCGTTTGGCCAGCGGTCCCTGCCTGGTCAACTCGTTTTCGGTACGGCGTGCAGCGTCGATCAGCAGTGCATCCCAGCTGTCGAAGGCCGGTGGCAGCAGATTGGCCGGCCGCTGCTGCAGCATCGGCCAGGCCACGCCTTCCAGCTGCGCCAGGCGCGGCTCCAGATAGTCATCGCCCAGCTGCGCATTGGCCGGTGCCAGCAGTGCATCGGACAGTGTCTTCATCACCTGCGTACGGAACTCACGCACCACCCGGTAGCTGACCGAGCTGGTCGAGGCACGGCCGCCCCATTGATGGCTGGCCTCCTTCAAGCGCTTCAGTGCAGGGTCGTCACTGCGTTCGATGACGTCGTGCAGCAGCGCCCACCAGCGCTGCAGGAACACCGCGCGATCGTCGAGCTGGATCGCCAGCAGGTCGTGTTCATCGAAGCGCTCCTGGATCGCCAGCAGGTCGCGGATTTGCCGCGCACGGGCACCCAGGTCATAACCGCCATTGCCGACGGTAGCCAGCGCCTCGCCGTCGAGGACGCGGCCGTTGGCGGTCCACAGGCGATGGTTGGGGGGATCGATCAATGCCGGCGAGGCATCGCTGCGGATCGGCCAGGGGGCGCAGTCCTGGTTGTGGGCGGCGTTGAAGCCGGCCGGCGCGCAGCCCGGACCGCGATCCGGGCGGGCGCCGATCAGGCGCCAGGCGATGCGTCCGCTGCGGTCGCCGATCACCAGGTTCTGTGCGGGAATGCCGGCGTGGTCGGCGAACTGCAGGGCTGCGTCCAGATCACCGGCGCGGGCCAGGTCACCGAAGTCCAGGCGCACCGCACCGGGCAGCTGGGCGACCCAGCGCAGCGCGTCGCCGCTGCCATCGGCATGCGTGTGCAGGATCGGTCCCCAGGCGGTTTCGCGTACCGGGAACCGCACATCGGCCTGGCCGGCCACCGCAATCCGTTCTTCATGCACCGTCACTGCGGCATTGGCCGGTTCGGTGCGGTAGTCCGCCGTGTCGATGTAGCTGTTGGTGAAACCCCAGGCGACGTGCCCGTTGCTGCCGACGATCACGGCCGGAAGGCCCGGCAGCGAGAAGCCGGTGACGTCGACCTGGCCGCCAGCGGCCTGCGGGTCGGGGTAGCGCAGGCGCACGCGGAACCACAGGCCGGGTGCGCGCAGGCCCAGGTGCATGTCGTCGGCAACAATGGCGCGGCCGTCGGCGGTGAGCGCACCGGCCACCGCGAAGTTGTTGCTGCCGACGGCGTCGGCTTCTTCCTGCCCGGTGCCCGGTTTTCCCTTCAGCTTGCGCAGGTCCAGCTGGCTGGCATCGGGCAGCGTGACGTTGCCGGTCGGTTCGCCGAACAGCGGTGCATCCCATTCAGTGCCGTCGTGGGCGATCAGTGCGTACAGCGCCGACGGCACCACCGCGCGGATGCGGCTGAGCGCAAGCTCGGTCTGGTTGCCGGGATCCTGCAGGTCGGCGTACATGGCCAGCCCGGCCAGCACGCTGTCGCTGGCCTGCCAAGGCTGCGGTGACTGCCGCAGCAGCAGGTACGCCCACGGCCGCACGGAGAGGTCGGCAAGGCCTTCGTTGACGCCGTCCACGTAGGCGCGCACGGCATCGCCGTTGTCGCCCAATGCAGCGTCCATGTGTGCCTCGGTGCGTGCGCGCAAACGGTGCACGCGCATGCGCTTGTCGGCGTCGATGGCCTTCGGTCCGAACAGTGCGGACAGTTCGCCGGCGGCGCTGCGGCGCATCAGGTCCATCTCGAAGTAGCGTTCCTGCGCGTGTACGCGGCCGAGTGCGCGCATCGCGTCGGCCTGGCTGCCGGCCGTGATGGTGACCACGCCCAGCGCATCGCGTTCGAGGGTGACCGGCTTCGCCAGTCCCGGCAACGCATGCTCGCCGTCCAGATCGGCCAGGCTGCCGCGCAGCAGCAGCCACAGCACCAGGGCGGTGACCAGGACGATGGCGATCAATACGCCCAGCACCCAACGCCATGTACGTCGCATCGCACGTCCTTTCCGAACTCGTGGGCCGATTGTAGCCGCAGGCGCAACTGCGACTGATTCCGATTAGATCACCGTATTCTGAAATGCGGCACCCTATGCCACATCGATTCACAGGAGCCCCCCCATGAAAGGCAACCCGGACGTCATCGCCTGCCTGAAGGAACTGCTGCGTGGCGAGCTCGCTGCCCGCGACCAGTACTTCATCCATTCCCGCCGCTACGAGGATCAGGGCCTGTTCGCACTTTACGAACGCCTGAACCACGAGATGGAAGAGGAAACCCAGCACGCCGATGCGCTGCTGCGCCGGATCCTGTTCCTGGGCGGCGACCCGGACATGCGCCCGCATGCCACCGAGCCGGGCAAAACCGTGGAAGAGATGCTGCAGAAGGATCTCGACACTGAATACGCCGTTCGGAACAATCTCGCCGCCGGCATGAAGCTGTGCGAGGAGAAGGGCGACTACGTGAGCCGCGACATCCTGCTGGCGCAGTTGAAGGATACCGAAGAAGACCACGCCTGGTGGCTGGAACAGCAGCTGGGCCTGATCAAGCGCATCGGCCTGGAGCTGTACCAGCTGAGCAAGATCGACGGCAGCGGCGCCCCGGCGCACTGAGCCGACGTCGCTCTCTGTAGAGCCGAGCCAATGCTCGGCTGCCTTCCGGTAGAGCCGACCGCTGGTCGGCTGCTCTGCAGAAAGCAGCCGACCAGCGGTCGGCTCTACCAGAAGCGGGAAGCAGCCGACCTGCGGTCGGCTCCGCCAGAAGAAGCACAGCGTTCTGTCGCACGCCAGCACCGGAGCACCGCGAGCCCGCCTTCGCCCGCCAGCTGCTCCACCGCCCGCCAGCCGACAACGAAAAAGCCGGGGAATCCCCGGCTTTTTCGTGTCCGGGGTCAGATCCGTTTTCGACGAAAACGGCTCTGATCCCATTGGGATGGAAATCGCCAACCGAGGTTGGCGTGGACCGGGGTAATGCGTGTCAACCAAGGTTGACACCCACCTCAACCAAGGTTGACACCTGCCAGGAGCGGTGCCTCACTCCACCGACAACCCTTCCACCTTCTGCCAGCCGCGCGGCAGCAGGTGGCCGCGTGTGGCGCGGGCGCCGAGGTAGGCGTCGAGCTCGTTGAACTTCAGCCCCATCGTGCGCTGGCCGGCGCGGACCTGCAGGGTCTGCCCCGGGCTGATCGCCACGATGGCGACCACGCGTTCGGTGGCGAGCTTGGCCTTCGGGATCTCGATGATCTTGTTGCCCTTGCCCTTGTCCAGTTCCGGCAGGTCGTTGGCGGCGATCGCCAGCAGGTTGCCGGAGCTGGTCACTGCCACGATGCGGTCGGTGGCGACGTTGGCCACTGCCGACGGGGTCAGCACCGACGAACCTGCAGACAGGTTCAGCATCGCCTTGCCGGCCTTGTTGCGGCCGATCAGGTTCTCGAAGCGGGTGACGAAGCCATAACCGTGGCTGGAGGCCAGCACGAAGCGGGTGTCCGGCTCGGCGCTGGCCAGGGTCACGAAGCTGGTGCCCGGTGCCGGCGAGAAGCGGCCGGTCAGCGGTTCACCATTGCCACGCGCGGAGGGCAAGGTGTGCACCGGCGTCGAGTAGGCGCGGCCCTCGCTGTCGAGGAACGCGACCTGCTGGGTGCTGCGTGCGCGCACCGCGCCCTGCAGTCCGTCGCCTTCACGGTAGGACAGGGCAGATGCATCGACGTCGTGGCCCTTGGCGGCACGGATCCAGCCCTTCTCCGACAGCACCACGGTCATCGGTTCGCTCGGCACCAGCTCGGTCTCGTCGATGGCCTGCGCCGCCTGGCGCTGCACCAGCGGCGAACGGCGTGCGTCGCCGAACTTCCTGGCGTCGGCGGTCAGTTCATCGCGGATCAGCTTCTTCAGCTTGGCTTTGCTGTCGAGGATGCCGAGGATCTTCTCGCGCTCCTTGGCCAGCTCTTCCTGCTCGCCGCGGATCTTCATCTCTTCCAGGCGGGCCAGCTGCTTCAGCTTGGTTTCCAGGATGTACTCGGCCTGTTCCTCGGACAGTCCGAAGCGCGCGATCAGCGCCGCCTTCGGTTCGTCCTCGGTACGGATGATGTGGATCACCTCGTCCAGGTTGAGGAAGGCGACCAGCAGGCCTTCCAGCAGGTGCAGGCGGCGCTCGACCTTCTGCAGGCGGTGCTGCAGGCGGCGGGTGACGGTGTTGCTGCGGAAGGTCAGCCATTCGCTGAGCAGCGTCTTCAGGTTCTTCACCTGCGGACGGCCGTCCAGCCCGATCACGTTGAGGTTGACGCGGTAGCTGCGCTCCAGGTCCGTAGTGGCGAACAGGTGGCCCATCAGCTGGTCGGCGTCGACCCTGTTCGAACGCGGCACCAGCACCACGCGCACCGGGTTGGCGTGGTCGGATTCATCGCGGATGTCTTCCAGCCACGGCAGCTTCTTGGCGCGCATCTGTGCGGCGATCTGCTCGATCACCTTCGACGGCGACACCTGGAACGGCAGCGCCGTGATCACGATGTTGCTGGCTTCCTTGGTGAAGGTCGCGCGTGCACGCACGCTGCCGTTGCCAGTCTCGTAGATGTTGCGCAGGTCATTGGCCGCAGTGATGATCTCGGCGCTGGACGGGTAATCCGGGCCCTGCACGTGTTCGCACAGGTCGCGCACGGTGGCGTCGGGGTTGTCCAGCAGGTGCAGCAGCGCGCTGACGATCTCGTTGAGATTGTGCGGCGGCACGTCGGTGGCCATGCCCACGGCGATGCCGGTGGTGCCGTTGAGCAGCAGGTGCGGCAGCCGCGCCGGCATCCAGGTCGGCTCCTGCAGGGTACCGTCGAAGTTCGGTGCCCAGTCGGTGGTGCCCTGGCCCAGTTCGCCCAGCAGCACTTCGGCGATCGGGGTCAGCTTGGATTCGGTGTAACGCATCGCCGCGAACGACTTCGGGTCGTCGCTGGAGCCGAAGTTGCCCTGACCCTCGATCAGCGGGTAGCGGTACGAGAACGGCTGCGCCATCAGCACCAGCGCCTCGTAGCACGCGCTGTCGCCGTGCGGGTGGTATTTACCGATGACGTCGCCGACGGTGCGCGCGGACTTCTTCGGCTTGGACGCGGCATTCAGGCCCAGCTCGCTCATCGAATAGATGATGCGGCGCTGCACCGGCTTCAGGCCGTCGCCGATGAACGGCAGGGCACGGTCCAGGACCACGTACATCGAGTAGTCGAGGTAGGCGCGTTCGGCGTACTCGCGCAGCGGCAGTTGTTCGAATCCGTGGAACACGGGGCGGGCAAGTTCGGTCATGCGGCGTTGTTACCTATGTCGGGAGGCGGCGACGGCGGTCGCCGCTCGCAATCCTGTGATTATCCGGATGCGGCGGGGGATGCCAAGCCGCGCGCAGGGTCCAGCCCGGTTTCCAGGCCGTGGCCGGCCCGCGCCAGGTAGCGCCCCGGTGGCAGCCCGAAGTGGCGGCGGAACACGGTGACGAAGGCGCTGGCGCTGCTGAAGCCCAGTGCGTGGGCGATGTCGGCGACGCTGCGGCCATCGGTCAACTGGCGCAGGGCTTCGGAGAGCCGGGCCTGCTGCCGCCACTGGGCGAAGCTGAGCGTGGTCTCGTCGCGGAAGTGGCGGGTCAGGCTGCGCGGTGACAGGCCGGCCCAGTGCGCCCATTCGGCCAGGCTGCGTTCGTCGGACGGGTCGGCCAGCAGCTGCGAGGCGATCTTCAGCAGGCGCCGGTCATGCGGCATCGGCAGGTGCATGCGCTGGCGTGGCGCTGTGCGGATCTCGTCCACCAGCACTTCGATGATGTGCTGGCGTTCGGAGGTGGTGTCGTAGCCCGGTGGCCAGTCACAGATGCGGTCGGCGAGCGCCTGCGCCAGCTTGGACAGGCCCAGCACGCAGGGATCGGAGGGCAGGGTGGCGCAGACCGGAGCCGCCAGCGCCATGCCCCAGCCACGCAGGGGGCCGTCGAGGGTGACCGTGTGCGGCTCCAGCGGTGGCATCCAGCCGGCCGAGCCCGGCGCCAGCGACCAGGTGCCGTGCGAGGTACGGGTGGTCAGCAGGCCGCGCTCGACGCAGATCAGCTGCGCGCGCTGGTGATGATGCCAATCCACTTCACGGACCAGCCCTTGCGGGCTGTCGAAACGGAAACCGACCACCGGGGGACCGTCGTTGCGCTCGAACCAGTCCAGTGCCTCGTCCCTGAGCAGGCGTTTGGGAGCGGGGATTTCTGCCTTGTTCATCATGTCTGCTGGCTGAAATGTGTCATCCATTGGCTAGATTGTACTACCGGGCCACCTGGCGGGGTCATTAAGGTAGGCGCCTTCACTGATCCAGCCCACTGCTGCAACACAGCATTCGATGCCAGATCAAATATTTCCATTGAGAAATATTTTTTTTGGAAGAGAATGCTCCCCCATGATCTGTCCTGCAACCACTCCCCCCAGCTTCGGCCTGCTGCTGCGCCAGGTGCGCGACGGCCTGGTCCGCCAACTCGACGCGTCCATGGCTGAAGAAGATCTGGGCATCGGCTTCACCCACTACATCGGGTTGAAGGTGCTTTCGAACATGGCGCCGTGCACCGCCAACGAACTGGCCCAGGCCATCGATCAGGTGCCCAGCGCGGTGACCCGGCTGCTGGACAAGCTCGAAGCGCTGGGCTGCGTCCGCCGCGAACCGCATGCGCAGGACCGGCGGGCATTGCAGATCGTGCTGACCGACGAAGGCCGCGCGCTGTGGGCGCGCTTGAAGCTGCGTGGCGACGCGGTGATGGATTACGCCCTGCGTGATCTTTCCGCCGACGAGCGCACGCTGCTGCTGTCCCTCCTTACCCGAATCCGCGATTCACTGACGACCCCATGAACCCGATCCCGCATTCCACTCTCCGCCGGTCCGGGCGCGCGCTGCTGGTGTCAGCGCTGGCCCTGGCCCTGGCCGCCTGCGCCAGCAGTCGTGGCCTCAACCCGCAGGGCCACGTGCTTGACGTGGACAGCCTGCACAGCGAACGCACCTTGGCCGACACCGACCTGAGCGCCACCGGCTTCCCGGCGCAGGACTGGTGGAAGGCACTGGGTGATGCGCAGCTGGACGCGCTGGTCGCCGAGGGCCTGGCCGGCCACCCGAGCCTTGACGCCGCCGATGCCCGCCTGCGCCAGGCCCAGGCCCAGGTCGGCACCGCACGTGCCGACGAACTGCCGAGCCTGTCGGTGTCCGGTGGCTACACCGGCCTGCGCCTGCCCGAATCGATGGTCGGCAGCGAGATGGGTGGCCGTTACGGCGGCAGCAGCCAGGTCGCCTTCGACTTCAGTTATGGCGTGGACCTGTGGGGCGGCAAGCGCGCCGCCTGGGAAGCCGCCGTGGACGGCGCCCACGCCGCCACCGTTGAAGCGCAGGCCGCGCGCTTGAACCTGTCCACTGGCATCACCCAGGCCTATGCCGACCTGGCCTACGCGTGGCAGCTCAACGACGTAGCCGAGGAAGAGCTGAGCCGTTCGCAGAAGTCACTTGAACTGACCCGCCAGCGCCGCCGCGCCGGCATCGACAGTGATCTGCAGGTGCGCCAGGCCGAGGCCCGCGTGCCGGCCGCGCAGCAGCAGGTGCAGGCCGCCCAGCAGCGCATCGACGCGGCCCGCACCGCACTGGCCGCGCTGGTCGGCAAGGGCCCGGACCGTGGCCTGTCGATCCAGCGCCCGCAGCCGCTGAATCCGGTGGCACTGCAGCTGCCGGGCGTGCTGCCCAGCGAACTGCTTGGCCGCCGCCCCGACATCGTGGCCGCACGCTGGCGCGTTGAAGCGGCCGACAAGCAGATCAAGGTTGCCAAGACCAAGTTCTACCCGAGCTTCAACCTGACCGCGCTGGCCGGCGTGGTCGCCCCGGATGTGGGCGACCTGCTGAAGAGCAGTTCCACCTTCGCCTATATCGGCCCTGCGCTGAGCCTGCCGATCTTCGAGGGCGGCAAGCTGCGCGCCAACCTGGCCAATACCGATGCGCAGTACGACCTGGCGGTGGCCAACTACAACCAGACCGTGCTCGATGCGCTGCGTGATGTGGCCGACCAGGTCAACGCGGTGCGCTCGCTGGCACAGCAGGCGCAGTCGCAGCAGCAGGCGGTGGACACCGCACGCGCTGCCTTCGACCTGGCCCAGCAGCGCTACCGCGCCGGCATCGGCAGCTACCTGGACGTGCTGACCGCGCAGTCCACCCTGCTGCAGTCGCAGCAGCAGCTGGCCGGCCTGCAGTCGCAGCAGGTGCAGTCCTCGGTGCGCCTGAGCAAGGCGCTGGGCGGTGGTTTCCAACCCACTGACGCCGACCGCGCACCGATCGCCTCCCATTCCGATTCCTCGCATTCCTGAAGATCTCCGACATGAGCCAGACCCAAAACACCGCGGCCCCGGCCGCCCCCAACCGCCGCGGCAACCTGCTGCGCGGCCTGTTCGTGATCGTCGTGCTACTGCTTGCCGCTTTGGCGCTGTGGTACTTCATGTTCGGCCGTTGGTTCGAAGAGACCGACGATGCCTACGTGCAGGGCAACCAGGTGCAGATCACCCCGCTGGTGGCCGGCACCGTGGTCGCCATCAATGCCGATGACGGCATGCGCGTGGAGCGCGGCCAGCTGCTGGTGCAGCTGGACCCGTCCGACACCGCAGTGGCGCTGCAGCAGGCCGAAGCCAACCTGGCCAAGACCGTGCGCCAGACCCGCGGCCTGTACCGCAGCGTGGAAGGCGCGCAGGCGGACCTGAACGCCCGCCAGGTGACCCTGAAGCGCGTGCGCGAAGACTACGCCCGCCGCAAGGACCTGGCCGCCACCGGCGCCATCTCCAACGAAGAACTGGCCCACGCCCGCGACGAGCTGGCCGCGGCCGAAGCCGCCGTGGCCGGTTCACGCGAGACCGTCGAGCGCAACCGCGCGCTGGTCGACGACACCGTGATCGCCACCCAGCCGGATGTGCAGGCCGCCGCTGCGCAGCTGCGCCAGGCCTTCCTCAACAATGCCCGCGCCGGCATCGTTGCGCCGGTCTCCGGCTACGTCGCCCGTCGTTCGGTGCAGGTCGGCCAGCGCGTGCAGCCGGGCAATGCCCTGATGGCTGTGGTGCCGACCGAGCAGATGTGGGTCGAGGCCAACTTCAAGGAAACCCAGCTGCGCCACATGCGCCTGGGCCAGGAAGTGGAGCTGAAGTCGGACCTGTACGCCGGCGACGTGAAGTACAAGGGGCGCATCCAGAGCCTGGGCCTGGGCACCGGCTCGGCGTTCTCGCTGCTGCCGGCGCAGAACGCCAGCGGCAACTGGATCAAGATCGTGCAGCGCGTACCGGTGCGCATCGCCATCGATGCCAAGCAGCTGGCCGAGCACCCGCTGCGCATCGGCCTGTCGATGAAGGCCGAAGTGAGCCTGCGCGACCAGAAGGGCGAAGTGCTGCCGAGCACCCCGGCCAAGGGCACGGTGTTCGACACCGACGTGTATGCCAAGCAGCTGCATGATGCCGACGAGGTGATCCACACGATCATCCAGGGCAACCTGCCGCAGCAACAGGCGAAGGTGGGCTGAGGTCGCCATGTCCGCACAAGCTCCAGCCGCGCCCGGCGCTCCGGGCGCACCGGCGGCGCCGGCTGCAGCCTCCGGGTTCCTGCCGCCCAGCGTCGCCCTGTGCACCGTCGGCCTGGCGATGGCGTCGTTCATGCAGGTGCTCGACACCACCATCGCCAACGTCTCGCTGCCGACCATCGCCGGCAACCTCGGTGCCAGTTCGCAGCAGGCGACCTGGGTCATCACCTCGTTCGCGGTCAGCACGGCCATCGCGCTGCCGCTGACCGGCTGGCTCAGCCGCCGTTTCGGCGAACGCAAACTGTTCGTCTGGGCCACGCTGGCCTTCGTCATCACCTCGCTGTTGTGCGGCCTTGCGCAGAGCATGGGCATGCTGGTGGTGTCGCGTGCGCTGCAGGGTTTCGTGGCCGGTCCGATGTACCCGATCACACAGTCGCTGCTGGTCTCGATCTACCCGCGCGAGAAACGCGGACAGGCATTGGCGCTGCTGGCGATGATCACGGTGGTGGCGCCGATCTGCGGCCCGATCCTCGGTGGCTGGATCACCGACAACTACAGCTGGGAATGGATCTTCCTGATCAACGTGCCACTGGGCATCTTCGCCGCGCTGGTGGTGGGCAACCAGCTGAAGGGACGCCCGGAGCAGATCGAGAAGCCGAAGATGGACTACGTCGGCCTGATCACGCTGGTGATCGGTGTCGGCGCGCTGCAGCTGGTGCTCGACCTGGGCAACGACGAGGACTGGTTCTCGTCGATGAAGATCGTGGTGCTGGCCTGCGTGGCGGTGGTGACGCTGACGGTGTTCCTGATCTGGGAACTGACCGACAAGGATCCGATCGTCGACCTGAAGCTGTTCCGGCACCGCAACTTCCGTGCCGGCACGCTGGCGATGGTGGTGGCCTATGCGGCGTTCTTCAGCGTGGCGTTGCTGATTCCGCAGTGGCTGCAGCGTGACATGGGCTATACCGCGATCTGGGCAGGCCTGGCGACCGCACCGATCGGCATCCTGCCGGTGATCATGACGCCGTTCGTGGGCAAGTATGCGTCGCGCTTCGATATGCGCATGCTGGCCAGCGTGGCGTTCATCGTGCTGTCGATGACCAGCTTCCTGCGCTCGAACTTCAACCTGCAGGTGGACTACATGCACGTGGCCGGCGTGCAGCTGATCATGGGCATTGGCGTGGCGCTGTTCTTCATGCCGGTGCTGCAGATCCTGCTGTCGGACCTGGATGGGCGCGAGATCGCGGCGGGCTCCGGCCTGGCGACGTTCCTGCGCACGCTGGGCGGCAGCTTCGCGGCCTCGCTGACGACGTGGCTGTGGGCGCGGCGTACCCAGGTGCACCATGCCGATCTGACCGAGCACATCTCGGCCTATCAGCCGGGCATGCAGGAGCAGGTCACTGCAATGGGGCAGGGCGACCTGCAACATGGCGCGGCGGTACTGAACAACATGATCAACCACCAGGCATCGCAGATGGGTTTCAACGACATCTTCTTCCTGCTGGGCTGGATCTTCCTGGCGATCATCACCTTCCTGTGGCTGGCCAAGCCGCCGTTCGGCGCAGGCGCAGGTGCGGCGTCCGCGGGCGGTGGGCATTGATCGACCATTGGCGTTGAAACGCACAAAACCCCGCCGCAAGGCGGGGTTTCTGTCTGGTGGATCCACGTCATCGCGTGCCACCCAGCCTCCGGAAACGAAAAAACCCGCTTTCGCGGGTTTGATCATCTTGAGTCGTGGTGCCCAGGAGAGGACTCGAACCTCCACGGTTTTACCCGCTAGTACCTGAAACTAGTGCGTCTACCAATTCCGCCACCTGGGCGACTCAGGAGATGAATTGTGCGGCACGGCAGAGAGTGTGTCAACAACATTTCACACTATTTTCTGCGCTTGCACGCCCAGGTGGTGCAGCAGGCTGCGCATCGCCGGTGACAGCTGCGCCCACTCGGCGAAACAGGCGCACAGGCGGCGCTGTGCCCACGCATCTGCAAGCGGCACCGCAACGGTATGCGTGCTGCGCCGATGCTGGCGCGCAATGGTACGCGGCACGATACCGACACCGATGCCGTGGCCGACCATGATGCAGACGCCCTCGAAGGTCTTCATGCGGATGCGCACGTCCAGTCGGCGACCGATGTCGCGCGCCTGGTCTTCGATGTAGGTCTGCAGTGCATTGCCATCGGCCAGGGCAACGAAGGTCTCGCCGGCAATATCGGCGAAGGCCACGCTGCGCAGTGATGCAAAGCGGTGATCGGCAGGCAGCAGCATCACCAGTGGATCTTCGGCCACCACATGCTGCTGCAGGCCGGTGGCGTCGACTGCATCACTGATGATGCCGGCCTCGGCCTGGCCAGCGCTGATTGCACGCACGACTTCGGGGCTGGTGCGTTCCAGCAGTTCGACGTGCAGGCGGGGTCGTTCGGCCAACCACGGTGCGAGCCGCGAGGGCAGGTAGTTGGTCAGTGCTGCGGTGTTGGCATACAGATGCAGGGTGCCGCGCGCCCCCTGCGCGAATGCCTGCAGTTCGCCGCGCAGCTGCGCCTGCTGTTGCAGGATCAGGCGTGCATGGTGGGCGAGGGCGGCGCCGGCTTCAGTCAGGCTGACGCCACGTGGATGCCGGTTCAACAGCAGGGTGCCGGCATCGGCTTCGATCGTGCGCAGGCGCTCGCTGGCCGAACCCAGGGCCAGGTTCGCCTGCGTTGCGCCGGCAGTGATGCTCCCGGCCTCGGCGATTGCCAGGAACAGGCGCAGGTCGGCGATGTCCATCCGCATGTGGGTGCCCTCATCGCAGGGCCACCGCCTTCGGATCAGCCGAAGGCAGGGCCGGAAAGACCGCATTGTGCGCCGTTGCTCCGCCCGATCCAATGAAGGCATGGATGAATCGATGTACTTCTACGTGCTGCTGGTGCTGGTGTTCGTATTGGCCGGCGTGGTCAAGGGGGTGACCGGCATGGGGTTGCCGACGGTGGCGATGGGGCTGCTGGGCAGTACGCTGTCGCCGGTGGCGGCAGCGTCGATGCTGTTCATTCCGACCTTCGTCACCAATGTGTGGCAGCTGTTGTCCGGGCCAGCGCTGGGGCCCATCGTGCGGCGCCTGTGGCCGATGATGCTGGCCGTGGTGGTGGTGACGCTGGGTTCGGCAGCGCTGCTGGTACGGGTCGATCGCAGCGGGTCGCGCGTTGCGCTGGGCGTGGCCCTGATGGTCTATGCCGCCTATGCGTTGCTTGCGCCGGTGTTCCGCGTGCCGCAGCGGCGCGAGCGCTGGCTGGGGCCGCTGGTGGGCGCGCTGTCCGGCGTAGTGACCGGCGCCACCGGCGTGTTCGTGATGCCGGCGGTGCCGTACCTGCAATCACTGGGGTTGCAGCGCGAAGAACTGGTGCAGGCGCTCGGGCTGGCGTTCACCGTATCGACGATTGCACTGACCACGGGCCTGGTGCTGCACGGTGCGTTCGGCATCCAGCAGCTGGGCTTGAGTGCACTGGCGGTGGTGCCGGCGCTGCTGGGCATGTGGCTGGGGCAGGTGATCCGGCAGCGGATCAGCGCGCGGGTGTTTCGGGCGTGCTTCCTTGGCTTCCTGCTGCTGCTCGGCCTGGAGCTGGTGCTGCGGCCATTGTTCTGATGCCAAATTCCGGGCATGAAAAAACCCGCTTTCGCGGGTCTTTCTCATTCTCGACGTGGTGCCCAGGAGAGGACTCGAACCTCCACGGTTTTACCCGCTAGTACCTGAAACTAGTGCGTCTACCAATTCCGCCACCTGGGCGTCGAGGAGCGAGATTATGGGGTGTCGTTATGGGGGTGTCAATACTTTTTGCTTGCCCGGAGTCGGATCCTGTTTCGCATGCGAAACGGGCTCTGACCCCATGGGACCCGCACAGGCAAAAAAAATCCCCGCCGAAGCGAGGAGTTTTTTCGTTGGTGCCCAGGAGAGGACTCGAACCTCCACGGTTTTACCCGCTAGTACCTGAAACTAGTGCGTCTACCAATTCCGCCACCTGGGCGTTCCAGAGGCGCAATTGTGAAGATGAATCCGGGAGCTGTCAACGACTTCCTGAAATTATTTCATCCAACGCCTCCAGGGCGGGCGCTGACCCGTTCTGCACGCCATCAACGGCTACCATGTAGGGCGATGACTACCAAAAAACCAAGCAAGGGCGGGAGCAAGTCCCGCAGCCAAGCCCCGAAGAAGGGCCCGAAGGCGGGCGCAGCCCGCACCCCCAAGCCGGGCAAGCCGCTGCCAGGCTGGTTCCCCGAATTGAATGAAGGCGGTACGCCGCCGCGCGGCCGCAAGGTCCGCACCGCTGATGCGGCAGCGCCCGGCCCGGCCCCGGGCCGCAAGCTGCCGCCGACCGGCAAGGTGATCGACGATCCCTACGCCGCCCGCGAAGCCGAGAAATACGAACAGCCCATCGCCAGCCGCGAGGCCATCCTGGCCCTGCTGGAGCGTTGCGAAGGGCCGCAGACCGCCGAGGAACTTGGTGCACGCCTGGGCCTGACCGCACCGGATCGGGCCGAGGCGCTGTCGCGCCGGCTCGGTGCCATGGTCCGTGATGGCCAGCTGGTGCAGAACCGCCGCGGCGGTTTCGCCCCGATCCAGACGTTGAACCTGGTCACCGGCGTGGTGATCGCCAACCCGGAAGGGTTCGGTTTCCTGCGTCCGGTCGAGGGCGGCGACGACCTGTTCCTGCCGCCGTATGAAATGCGCAAGGTGATGCACGGCGACAATGTGCTCGCCCGCGTGACCGGCATCGATCACCGGGGCCGTCGCGAGGGCAGCATTGCGCGCGTGCTCGAACGCGGCATGACCCGCCTGATCGGCCGCTTCAGCATCGAGATGGGCATCAACTACGTGGTGCCCGATGACAAGCGCGTGCAGCGCAACGTGCAGGTGCCGCCGGACCAGACCGGTGGCGCGCGCGACGGCCAGCTGGTGGTCTGCGAACTGACCCAGGCCCCGGACAGCCGCCGCCCGCCGATCGGCCGCATCATCGCCGTGCTGGGCGACAAGCTGACCGCGTCGCTGGTGGTGGAGACCGCCATCCACGGTCACGAGCTGCCGTTCGAGTTCCCGCAGGAGGTGCTGGACGAAGCCGCATCGGTGCCGCTGGTGGTTGAGCCGGCGATGATCGGCGACCGTGTCGACCTGCGCAGCACGCCGCTGGTCACCATCGACGGTGAGGATGCCAAGGACTTCGACGACGCGGTGTACTGCGAGCCGAATGCCGATGGCTTCCGCCTGGTGGTGGCCATTGCCGATGTCTCCAACTACGTGCGCCCCGGTACGCCGCTGGATGAGGAAGCGCAGAAGCGCGCCACCTCGGTGTACTTCCCGGGCTTCGTGGTGCCGATGCTGCCGGAGACGCTGTCCAACGGCATCTGCTCGCTGATGCCGAAAGTCGACCGCATGTGCTTCGTCTGCGACATGCAGATCGACCGCGATGGCCTGGTCACGCATTCGCGATTCTACGAGGCGGTGATGAATTCGCACGCGCGCCTGACCTATACCCAGGTGTGGAAGGCGGTCGGCGAGGACGATGCCGATACCAAGGCCTGGATGGGCGACCTGTTGCCGCAGGTGCAGCGCCTGCACCAGCTGTACAAGGTGCTGTCCAAGGCACGTGCCAAGCGCGGCGCCATCGAGTTCGAAAGCAGCGAGGTGCGCTTCGTGCTGGACAACCGTGGTGAAGTCACCCAGGCCGGCATGCTGGTGCGCAACGACGCGCACAAGCTGATCGAGGAATGCATGATCGCGGCCAACGTCGAGGCGGCCAGGTACCTGCTGTCGCGCCACGTGCCGGCGCCGTACCGCATCCACGAGAAGCCGCCGGAAACCAAGTACGCCGACCTGCTGGAATTCCTCAAGGAGTTCAAGCTGAGCCTGCCGCCGTGGTCGAAGGTGCGCCCGGGTGACTACACCAAACTGCTGAAGAAGATCCGCGACCGCCCTGATGCGACGCTGCTGGAGTCGGTGCTGCTGCGCAGCCAGAGCCTGGCGATCTACAGCCCGGAGAACCACGGCCACTTCGGCCTGGCGCTGGAGGCCTACGCGCACTTCACCTCGCCGATCCGTCGCTATCCCGACCTGCTGGTACACCGCGCGATCAAGCACGCGCTGTCCGGCAAGCCGCTGGACAAGTTCACCTACAACGCCCGCGAGATGGCCGCGCTGGCACTGCAGTGTTCCGAGCGTGAGCGCCGTGCCGACGAGGCCGAGCGCGAGGTCGACGAGCGTTACCGTGCGGCGTGGATGGAAAAGCACGTGGGCGGCCAGTTCGACGGCGTGATCAGCGGCGTGACCAGCTTCGGCCTGTTCGTGGAACTGGACGAGTCGAAGGTGCAGGGCCTGGTCCACGTGACCCAGCTGCCGCAGGACTATTACAAGTTCGACGCGACCCGCAAGACGCTGACCGGCGAGCGCCGCGGCGGCAGCTACCGGCTGGGCGACCGCGTGCGCATCCTGGTGCTGAAGGCCAGCATGGAAGAGCGCAAGATCGACTTCCGGCTGGTCGAACACAAGGGCGAGGACGAGGGTGACGGGCTGCCGCCGCTGCCTGAGCGGGGCAAGCCGGCCAAGCGCACCAAGAAGCAATATTGAAAGGCGTGCCGACCAACGGTCGGCACCCACCTCACCCGGTAGGTGCCAACCGTTGGTTGGCACGCACCGCTCGTCAGGTAGGTGTCGACCTTGGTCGACACGATCTTCCGGAGGAAAGCAGCATGCAAGGCCAACCCGAATACAGCGGCGGCTGCCAGTGCGGCGCGATCCGCTTCCACGTGCGTGGTGCGCTGACCGACAGCTCGATCTGCCATTGCCGGATGTGCCAGAAGGCCTTTGGTGCCTTCTACGCGCCCTTGGTGTCGGTGCGCGGCGTGGAGTTCAGCTGGACCCGCGGCCAGCCGCGCTATTTCCAGTCGTCCAACGTGGTGCGGCGTGGCTTCTGCGCCGACTGCGGCACGCCATTGACCTACGAAGCGCCCGATGGCGTGGCGGTGGCTGCCGGCGCGTTCGACGAAGCCGAACGCCTGCCTCCGACGATCCAGTACGGGGTCGAGCGCAAGCTGCCCTTCGTCGACGGCCTGGCCAGCCTGCCCGTACGGCGTACCGAGGAGGACATCGCGGCCCTGGACTTCCTGGCCACGATCGTGTCCCACCAGCACCCCGACCACGACACGCCGCACTGGCCACCGCGCAGCCGGTGACGCACCTGTAGCGCCGTCTCCACGCTGTCGCCGCAGGCTGAACCCAGGACAGCCGAGCGCAGGCTCGGCTGTACAGGGAGGCGGGGCGCGGCAGCGCCCGGACCGCCGATGCTCTACCATAGCCACCCCCTTTCCGGTCCCCGCCCGCATGAGCAAGAACAGCCAGTGGATCGTCGGCGTCAACGCCGTCGCCTCCTCCATCGAGAACGACGCCGAGAACGTCCGCGAAGTGCTGGTCGAGGCCGGTGCGAAGAACCCGCGACTGACCGAGATCGAGGAAAACGCCCGCCGCAAGGGCATCGACGTGCGCAAGGTGAACAGCCAGGCGCTGGACGGTGTGGGGGGCTCGGTGCGCCACCAGGGCGTGGCCGCGCGCTATGCCGCCGCCCGCACCTACAGCGAGAACGAGCTGGAAGGCCTGGTCACTGCGGCCGACGGCAAGGCGCTGCTGCTGGTGCTGGATGAGGTGCAGGACCCGCACAACCTGGGTGCCTGCCTGCGCTCGGCGGCTGCGGCCGGTGCGACTGCAGTGATCATCCCCAAGGACAAGTCGGCCACGGTCAACGCCACCGTGCGCAAGACCTCGGCCGGCGCCGCCGACCTCATCCCGGTGGTGGCGGTAACCAACCTGTCGCGTTGCCTGAAGGACCTGCAGAAGCAGGGCGTGTGGATCTACGGCCTGGCCGGTGAAGCCACCGCCTCGCTGTACCAGCTGGACCTGAAGGGCAACATCGCGCTGGTGCTGGGCGGCGAAGCCGACGGCCTGCGCCGCCTGACCCGCGAGAACTGCGATGGCCTGGTCAAGATCCCGATGCCGGGCGAGATCGAGAGCCTGAATGTCTCCGTCGCCGCCGGCGTCAGCCTGTTCGAAGCCGTGCGCCAGCGCGGTTGATCGGGCGACAGCCCATGTAGAGCCGAGCCCACGCTCGGCTGCCGCGCGCGGCCCACCGCGCCGCATGGGCATTCAGACGAAAAGCAGCCGAGCATGGGCTCGGCTCTACAGAAGGCCTCAGCCCGCGCTGCCGCCCAGCGCCTTGAACAGGGTCACGTCGTTGTTCAGCTGGCCCTGGCGCACGCGCGCCAGCGACAACTCTGCATCGCGCCGGGTCTGCTGTGCTTCCAGCCAGGTGCGCAGATCGGTAGCACCCACGCGATAACGCACTTCCTGCGCGCGCTCCACTTCCACCGCTTCCTCGTACGAAGCCTGCGAGGCAGCGACCTGGCGCGCCAGCTGCTCGCGCGCGGACAGTGCGTTGTCCACTTCCGAGAGCGCGGTGTACAGCGTCTTGCGGAAATTGGTCGCGGCGATCTGATAGCTGGTGCCGGCGATATCGGTATCCAGCTGCGCGCGCTGCAGGTTGAGGAATGGCAGCGAAAGGCCGGCACCCAGCGTGGCCACCGGATTGCGCAGTACATCGCCCAGCGAGGTCGCACTGGAACCGAGGCTGCCGGTCAGGCTCAGCGCCGGGTAGTACTGGGTGGCGGTGACCTTGATGGTCTTCAGGCTGTTGCGCAGGCGGAGTTCTGCCGCACGCAGGTCGGGGCGGCGGCCGAGCAGGTCGGCCGGCAGCCCCTCGACAATGCGCGGGCTGCGTGCGCCCAGCAGGTCCTGAGGTTCGTCCTGCTGGGGCCAGGGCGTGCCGTCCAGCAGCACGGTCAGTGCGTTGCGCACCTCCACCCGCTGCTGTTCCAGCGCGCTCTGCGAGGCGCGCTGCGATTGCAGGTTCTGCAGCGCCTGGCGCACTTCCAGACGCGATACCGCACCGGCGTCGAAGCGGGCCTGCACCAGTTCGCGGGTGCGCTCCAGCCGCTCCAGGTTGGCCTGGCCGGTGGCGATCGACTGGTTCAGGTAGGCCAGGTTCCAGTACTGGGTGATGGTGTCGCTGATCACCAGCAGGGCGGTATTCTGCCGGTCTTCCTCGCTGGCTTCGGCTTCCCAGCGGGCGATGTCGCGCTGGGTCCGCAGGCGTCCCCACAGATCGACCTCCCAGCCCAGCGAAACGCCGGTGGAGTAGCTGCGGCGCCAGTCGTCGGCCTGGTCGGTGGCGCGGCTGGCATTGCCGCTGACGCCCGATGACGAAGGCTGCGGCCACAGCGCGTTGCTGGCCAGGCCGGCCTGCAGGCGCGAACGCTGCACGGCCAGGCCGGCGGCGGCCAGGTCGCTGTTGGCGGCCAGCGCCTGCGCCACCAGGCGGTCCAGGCGTTCATCGCCGAAGCCGGTCCACCAGGTGTCCTGGCGGATGTCGTGGCCCGGTGTGTCCATGCTGCTGCGCGGGTCGTCGGCCGGTGCGTTGAGGGTGGCATCGCCACGCCCATACTGGGCCGCCACATCGGGATCGGCCACCGGATAGCGGCCGACAGAAGCGCAGCCAGACAGGGCGAGCAGAACGGCACCCGCCAGCAGCCGGCGCGAAGGGGCGGGGAAGGGCAGTCGGTTCATCATCTTCATTCGCGTGCCAGGGCCTCTACCGGGTCAAGCTGCGCGGCATTGCGCGCGGGCAGGAAGCCGAATGCCACGCCGATCAGGGTCGAGCAGGCGAAGGCGGCAATGATCGAGGCGGTGGAGAACAGCACCTGGAAGTCGCTGGCGAAGCGGCCGATCATCGAGCCCAGCAGCAGGGCCAGGCCGATGCCGAGCACGCCACCGAGCAGGCAAACCAGCACCGCTTCGATCAGGAACTGCTGGCGGATATCACTTTGTCGTGCACCAACGGCCATGCGCACCCCGATCTCTCGGGTGCGCTCGGTCACCGACACCAGCATGATGTTCATCACGCCGATGCCGCCGACCAGCAGCGCGATGGCGGCGATGGCACCGATCAGCAGGGTCATCGTGCGCGTGGTCTGCTCGATGGTGTCGCGGATCTCCGCGCTGTTGCTGAGGAAGAAATCCTCGGTGCCGTGGCGCATCGTCAGCAGGCGGGTGATCGCTTCCTGAGCGGCATCCATCGGTGTGTTGTCGTCCACGCGCACGGTGATGCTGGAGACATGGCTCTGGCCGAGCATGCGCGACATCACCGTGGTGTAGGGCACCCAGACGCTGAGGCTGGTGCTGCCACCGAAGCCGAAACTCTGGCGCTTGGCCACGCCGACCACGCGTGCCGGCACGTTGCCGAGCAGGATCACCTGGCCGACCGGGTCGACATCGGGGAAGAACTGGGTCTGGGTGTTTTCGTCGATCACCGCTACCTGGCCGAGGCCCCTCACGGCATCGGCATCGAAGAAGCTGCCGCTGAGCAGGGTTACCCCCTTGACCCGGAAGAACTGCTCGCCGACGCCGCTGACCTGGGCGGTCGACGACTGGTTGCGATAACGCGCGGTGACCGAGGTCGATACGCTGGGGGTGGCGCTGTCCACATAGCTCTGCTTTGCCAGTGCATCGGCATCGCTGGCCTTGAGCGTCTGCACCCGGGCCGAGCGCATGTCGCCGAAACCACGGCCGGGATAGACGTCGATGGTGTTGGTGCCGAGCGCGCTGATGTTCTGCAGGATCTGCTGCTGCGAGCCATTGCCCAGCGCCACCACCGAGACCACCGAGGCGATGCCGATGATGATGCCGAGCATGGTCAGGAAGGTGCGCAGGCGATGGGCGTTCATCGCCAGCAGCGCCATCCGGAACGCTTCGGTGAAGCGGTCGCGGGCCGCCCGCCAGCTATTGCCGTGGGCGACGCCGGTACTGGCTTCGCGCTGGGCGCGGTAACTCGGCGCATCCGGATTGGCGCGGTCGGCAATGATCTCGCCATCGCGGATCTCGATGATGCGCTGTGCGTGCTGGGCCACGCTCATGTCGTGGGTGACGATGATGATGGTGTGGCCTTCGGCATGCAGTTCGCCGAGGATCGCCATCACTTCCTCACCGGATTTCGTATCGAGCGCGCCTGTTGGTTCGTCGGCCAGGATCACCTCGCCGCCGTTCATCAGGGCGCGTGCGATCGACACGCGCTGCTGCTGGCCACCGGAAAGCTGGCCTGGCTTGTGATGCATGCGGTCGCCCAGGCCCAGCCGCTGCAGCAGTTGCTCGGCACGCGCGTTGCGCACCGGGCCGGGACTGCCGGCATACACCGCCGGCACTTCCACATTGCCGCGCGCGTCGAGGTCGCCGAGCAGGTGGTAGCGCTGGAAGATGAAACCAAAATGCTCGCGGCGCAGTTCGGCCAGTTCGTCCGGCTCCATCTTTCCGGTTTCGCGGCCGGCCACCTGGTAGCTGCCGCGGGTGGGACGGTCGAGGCAGCCGAGGATGTTCATCAGCGTCGACTTGCCCGAGCCGGACTGGCCGACGATGGCGACCATCTCGCCGGCGTGGATGTCGAGATGGACGTCGCGCAGCACGGCGATCACATCGTCGCCGGCCGGGAATTCACGTCGCAGGTCGCGCAGCCGCAGCAGCGGCGCCGTCGTGCTCATCGGCGCCCCATGCCCGGGCCGCCGACCCGCATCTGCATGCCGCCGCGGTTGCCGCCGCCGGCGCTGGCACCGGCCGCACCGGCTTCGCCGACCACCACGCGCTCGCCTTCCTTCAAGCCGGACAGGATCTCGGCCGAGGCGCCGTTGTTGATGCCGACGGTGACCTTGCGCGGCTGCGGCTGGCCCTTCTCGTCCAGCACCCGCACCATCCGCTCATCGCCACGGCGCTTCGGTCCCAGTGCCACCGCCGGCACCATCAGCACGCCCTTGGCCTGCTTGAGCAGTACCGAGACCTGCGCGGTCATGTCGATGCGCAGCGTGCCGTCCGGGTTTTCCACATCAAACAGCGCGTTGTAGTAGACCGCGCTGCTGGAGCTGGAGCTGGAGGAGCTGCTGGAGCTGGACGAATTCTCGTTGGCGATCGAGGCCGGCGCCGGATTGATCTGGCGCAGCGTGGCGTGATACTTGCGGTCCGGGTCGCCCAGGGTGGTGAAGTACACCGGCATGCCGGGCTTGATCTTGACCACGTCGGCCTCGGAGATCTCGGCATTGACGGTGACCACGTCCAGCCGCGCCAGCATGACGATGGTCGGTGCGGTCTGGTTGGCGTTCACGGTACGGCCTTCCTCGGCCACCACCGCGACCACGGTGCCGTCCATCGGCGCGGTGATGCGGGTGTAGGCCAGGTTGGCGCGGGCGGTGCCCAGCTCGGTTTCGCGGCCCTTGATCTGCGCCTCGTAGGACTGCAGCTGGGCACGGGCGGTCTTCAGCTGCGCTTCGGCGGCATCGTATTCCTGGCGCGAGGTGGCCTCGGCGGCCAGCATCTGCTGCTGGCGCGCGAACTCTAGTTCGGCCTGGCGCAGGGTGGCCTGCTGCACGGCGCGCTGGGCGGTGACCTGGTCCAGCGAGGCCTGCGCGTTGAGCACCTGGTTCTGCTGGGTGGTGGCATCGATCTCGGCGATCAGGTCGCCTTCCTTCACGGTGTCGCCCAGCTGTACCTTCAGCGATTTGATCTGGCCCGAGGCCTGCGCGCCGACGCTGACCAGCTTGTAGGCGTCGATCACGCCGGTGGCATCCACCGTTTGTTCGATGTCACCGCGGCTGACCGGCGAGGTTGCCACCGCCGGGGCGGCGGGCTTGCGCAGCAGCCACCAGGCGGTCGCGGCGACGATCAGGGCGAGCAGGGCGATCAGCATCAGGCGACTCCGGCGGGTCGCTGGCAGCAGGCGGAACGTCACGTCGTGGCTTCACTCTCGAGGCCGCGAGGGCGGCGTTGGTGGGCATTGTGAAGACCGGGCGATGGACGGCTCAATCCTCGGGGTATGTCCGTATGTAACACTGTCGGTGAACAGGCGTAACCACAGGTATCCCGCCCGTGGGTGGATACACTGGTACGCATTGCCCCGGATGCGGTTCAGCTGCCGACACGGGATGATCGCGACATGGAGACTGAAAACCCGATGCATCGACTGCTGATCGTCGACGACGACAACGACATCCGCACGCTGCTGGCCGAGCAGCTCGGCCGCGCCGGCTACCAGGTGAGCACTGCGGCCGATGGCACCGCCATGCGCCAACTGCTGGACCGCGAGCACGTGGACCTGATCGTGCTGGACCTCAACCTGCCGCGCGAGGATGGTCTGACCCTGTGCCGTGACCTGCGTGCACGTTCGAACACGCCGGTGATCATGCTGACCGCGCGGGCCGAGCCGATCGACCGCGTGCTGGGCCTGGAAATGGGCGCCGACGACTACCTGGCCAAGCCGTTCGAGCCGCGCGAGCTGCTGGCGCGCATCCGCAACGTGCTGCGCCGGACCGAGGCGCTGCCGGCCAACCTGGAACCACTGGCGGTACGCCGCGCGCGTTTCTCGCGCTGGGTATTCGACCTCGAGCATCGCCACCTGGTCGATCCGGATGGCCGCGTGGTGGTGCTGTCCGGCGCCGAGTTCCGCCTGCTGCGGGTGTTCATCGCCCACGCCAACAAGGTGCTGTCGCGCGAGCAGCTGGTCGCGCTCAGCAGTGGCCGCAACTACGAGGCTCAGGACCGCGCGATCGACCTGCAGGTCAGCCGCCTGCGCAACAAGCTGGGCGACGATGGTGGCCCGGATGGACTGATCAAGACCGTTCGCAACGAAGGCTACGTGCTGGCCTCGTCGGTCAACCTGGAATAGACCGCGATGAAGCGCCTGCGCCATTTCCTGTCCTCGATGGTCGGGCGGTTGTTCGTGATCCTGCTGCTGGGCATGGCGGTGGCTGCGATCGGCGCGACCATGCTGGCCACCTCCAAGCGCCAGCAGGAGTTCGAGCGGCAGAACCTGAACCGCATCGCCGACCGCCTGCAGGGCTACGTCAACCTGCTGGACGGCAATCCGGAGCTGCGCGAGCGCCTGCTGGCGATCGGCGGGCCGAGCGTGCGCGCGCTGCAGCCGGGCGCACGCCTGGGGCGTGCCGACACGGCGCTGATGGAAGTGCTGGAAGACCGCCCCGGGCCGGTGTCGCGCGCGCACGTGCACTTCGCTTCGTTCCGCTCCTGCATTCCCAAACTGCAGGAGCTGCTGCCGCCGCCGCCGCCGGGCCACCGGCGGCCGCCGCGCGAACGCGACCCCGCGTTCATCCCGCCCAAATGCCGCGCGGTGGACGTGACCCTCAACGACGGCACGCTGCTGAAGCTGGCGCTGGACTCGCCGGCAGTGGCGCACAACGGCATCCTCGCCGTGGACCCATGGTTCCTGACCCTGCTGGTGCTGGCGATTGCCGTGCTGGCCTATATCGTCGCGCGCATGGCCAGCGCGCCGCTGCAGGAACTGGCCGCAGCCGCAGAAGACCTTGGCGATGACCTGCAGCGCGACCCGTTGCCACTGCGCGGGCCGCGCGAAGTGCAGCGTGCCGCCGAAGCCTTCAACGCCATGCAGCACCGCCTGCAGCGGCACCTGGCCGAACGCACGCAGATGCTGGCGGCGATCACCCACGACCTGCAGACGCCGCTGACACGGCTGCGCCTGCGCCTGGAGAATGTCAGCGACGAGGCCCTGCGTGAGCGCCTGATCGGCGACCTGGCGGCGATGCAGGCGCTGGTGCGCGAGGGCCTGGAACTGGCGCGCAGCGCCGAGAGTGCCGAGCAGCGCGCCGCACTGGACCTGGATTCGCTGCTGGAGAGCATTGTCGAGGACGCCGCCGAAGGCGGCGGTGATGTGGTCTTCGAAGGGGGCAGTGGTTCGGTGCTGATGTTGCGTCCGTTGGCCATGCACCGGCTGTTCTCCAACCTGGTGGACAACGCGGTGATGTACGCGCAGCGGGCCCGGGTGCGGGTTGAGCGCAGCGGCGGTGCGATTACCGTGGTGGTGGCCGATGACGGCCCGGGCCTGGCCGAAGAGCAGCTGGAGGCGGTGTTCGATCCGTTCGTGCGGGTGGAGACCTCGCGTTCGCGCGAAACCGGCGGGGCCGGCCTGGGCCTGACCATCGCGCGCGCCCTGGCCGAGAAGGACGGTGCCCGGCTGTGGCTGCGCAACCGGGCCGAAGGTGGCCTGGAGGCGGTGGTGCAGTGGCCGGCCAGTGCCCAGGTGGTGGCGCCCGGCCGCGCCGGCTGAGTCGGCGCGCTGCGGACGGTGACGCCGGGGCCGGGGTTTGGCCTATCATCTGCGCATCTCCCCAGTCTCCTCCCGATGAGCCAGCCCGTTCCTGCCGGCATGCCATTGCACGCTGCCCGGCTGTTCCCGCACGCTGCCGCGTCCTGCAGCCGCACCTGGCCGCCGCCGCTGCGGTGATGGGCGGGCAGGGGGACAAGAGGCGCTGGGTGGAGCGCCGCGCATCAGGATTCAGGCGGGCACTGCGGCAGGGCCTGTTGTGGCTGCTGCTGGCCCTTGCGCTGCCGTTGGCTGCGCAGGAAGGCGCGCCCCCGCTGCGCGACTACGCCATCGATGTATGGACCTCGCGCAACGGCCTGCCGCACAACTCGCTGCGCGACATCGCGCAGACGCCGGAAGGCCATCTCTGGTTCGCCACCTGGGAAGGGCTGGTGCGCTACAACGGCCTGGATTTCACCGTGTTCGACCGCAGCACGCGCCCGGGCCTGCGCGACAACGGCATCGGCGCCCTGTTCGTCGACCGCCAGGGCGGACTGTGGATCAGTGATTCGCGCGGGAACGTCAGCCACCGTGGCAGTGATGGCCAATGGCGGGTGTGGGAGCACCAGGCCGATACGCCGCAGGTGCTGATCCAGTCCATGCAGATGGACAGCCAGGGGCGGCTGTGGCTGCTGTACGAAGGCAAGGGCATCGGCTACCTGACGCCGGACAGCGGCATTGTCTATCAGGCGCCGGCGGCGGACCTGCCGATGGCGATGAGCTTCACCAGGCTGGTGGTCGATGCGCAGGACCGGGTCTGGGTCGGTACGCTGGACGGGCTGGTGCTGCGCGACAACGATGGCGTGCTCAAGCGCGCCCCCGCCGCATGGGGGCTGGGTGCCGGCAGTGGCCTGTCGTGGCCCTACCGCGCGCCGGATGGCGCGTTGTGGATCGTCGCCGGTGAGCGCCTGTACCGGGTGCAGGACGACCAGCTGGTGCTGGTGCACCGCCTGCCGGGCCAGCTGCACATGACCTCGATGCTGCAGGACCGGCACGGTGACCTGTGGCTGGGCACCGAGAACCAGGGCCTGCTGCGCATCTCCGCACATGGCCTGGAGCGACTGCCGGCCGGTCTGAACCTGCCGGGCGGACGCGTGGTCAGCCTGCGCGAGGATGCCGAAGGCAGCATCTGGGTGGGCGCCAACGGGGGGCTCTATCGCCTGCGCGAAACACTGTTCAGCAGCTACACCGAGCGCGATGGGCTCAGTGGCGATTACGTGCGCACGGTATTCGAGGATCGCGATCGCCAGCTGTGGGTCGGCAGCGCCAGCGGGCTTGACATGCGGACCGCAGACGGCCGTTTCCGGGCGATGCCGCTGCACAACCGCGGCGGCAAGGCACCTTCGGTGCTGAGCCTGGCACAGGGGCCGGACGGTGACCTGTGGGTCGGAACCTTCGGCGATGGGGTCTACCGGCTCGGCCGTGACGGCCACCTGCGCCACAACTACGCGGCAGCCGACGGCATGCCGGGTGGCAACATCCGTGCGATCAGCGTTGATTCCCAGGGCGTGGTCTGGGCCGGCACGCAGAAGGGCGTGGTGCGCATCGACGGCGACCATGTGCAGGTCTCGAACGTGCCGGGCATGCCCGGCGGCCTGATCACCGCGCTTGAGCATGACCATCAGGGCAACCTGTGGATCGGCACCATCGAAGGTATCCGCGTGCTGCGCGGCGACCACGTGCAGTCGATCGACCTGGCGCCGCTGGGCGGTGGCCGCAGCGTGTTCGGCTTCCACCAGCTGGGCGACGCGATGTGGATCAGCAGTGATCGTGGCCTGTACCGTTGGCGCAACGGTGCGCTGGCGCGGGTCGGCCTGGAGCAGGGCATGCCGGTGGATGCGGTGTTCCAGCTGGTGCCGGATCGCCTTGGCAATGTGTGGATCAGCAGCAATCGCGGCGTGTTGCGCACCGATATGGCCACCCTCAACGCCGTGGCCGATGGCCGCACGCCGCGGGTGGGGGTGGAGCGCTACAACGAGATCGACGGTATGGCCAATGCACAGGCCAACGGCAGCTCCAGCCCATCGGCGATCCTGCGCCAGGACGGCACGTTCTGGGTGGTCACTGCCGGCGGCCTGAGCACGGTCGACCCGCAGCGCCTGCAGCGTTTCCGCGAGCGGCCATCGCCGCCGGCCGCGATCGAGAGCGTGCAGGTGGATGGGGCGCCGGTGCATTGGGAAGGGCGAGATCGCAACCACATTCCCGGGGGGCGCCGGTTGGCGGTGAGCTATGTCGGCCTGAGCTACCTGATGTCCGACCGGATCCGCTATCGCACGCGGCTGGACGGGCTGGATGCCGGCTGGGTCGAGCGCGGCCCGCAGCGCAGCGTTGAGTTCGTCGGCCTGCCGCCGGGCGACTACACCCTGCATGTGGCGGCCGCCCATCCCGGCGGCAGCTGGGGCCAACAGGAGGCGGTGTGGAGCTTCACCGTGGAACCGTTCTGGTGGCAGCGCCGCAGCGTGCAGGTGCTGTCGGGGATGCTGCTGCTGACCGGACTGGTGGCGCTGTACCGGCTGCTGCTGCAGCAGCTGAAGGCCAGCAACCTGCGCCTGGCACGGCGGGTGGACGAAGCGACCTTCGACCTGCAGGCCAAGACGGTGCACCTGCAGGCGCTGAACCAGGAAAAGACCGAACTGGCCGAGCGCCTGGCGCGCCAGGCCGAAGCCTTCGAGCGCCAGGCCCGCGAGGATGTGCTGACCGGCCTGGCCAATCGCCGCGCCTTCGACGAAACGTTGGCGCGTGACTTCGCCCGGTCCCAGCGCAGTGGTCATCCGCTGTGCCTGGTGGTGCTCGACATCGATCACTTCAAGGAGGTCAACGACCGCCACAGCCACAGCATCGGCGATGCCGTGCTGGTGCAGGTGGCGTCATTGATCGCAGCGGCCTGCCGCGACTCCGACCTGCCGGCGCGCACCGGCGGCGAAGAGTTCGCGCTGCTGCTCAACGACACCCGCCTGGAGGAAGCCGCACAGCTGTGCGCGCGCCTGCGTGGCCTGTTCCATGACCATCCCGATTGGGCCGGCGTGGCGGGCCTGCGTGTGACCTTCAGTGCGGGCCTGGTAGAGCTGGATGCCGACGACCGCACCCCGGCGCTGCTGTGCCAGCGCGCCGACCGCGCGCTGTACCGCGCCAAGAGCGACGGCCGCGATCGCACGAGTATTGGTTGATCGCATCCACGCATGGCGTGGATCTACTGGAGTGCCGCACCAACCGGCGGTGCCGACCAATGGTCGGCACCCACCAAAGGAGTACCCACCACAGAGGTCGTCGGCAGCCCCAACGAGCGCAGCGATCCGCTGTTGCTCCTGCTTTTCTGATCTTTCCGTGGCACCCAGCAACGTGCCCGTGGCCGGACGGGTGGGCTGCGCAGGGGCGTGAGCCGCAAGGGCCTGAGGCATGCCTCGGGCGGGTTGGGCCGGATGCCCAACCCCGGTCTTGCCGTGTGCGCAGGACAGCGCACACGAGCAAGCGGCGACCGAGCTTACATGGACGTACTTGCAGCGTCCCCTGCGCAGTCCACCCGTCCGGCCCAACTGATGATTCGCTTCACGCCACGAGGGGCGCCGCCGTTGGCCGCTTCACCGCGGCCAGGCGTTGGCGATGGTGCAGAACAGCCGCGCGGTCTGCTCGGTGTCATACACCGCACTGTGTGCCTCGTTGGCATCCCAACCCAGCCCGGCGGCGGTGGCCGCACGCGCCAGCACGGTCTGGCCGTAGGCGATACCGGCCAGGGTGACCGTGTCGAACACGCTGAACGGGTGGAACGGGTTGCGCTTGTGGCCGGTGCGGGCCACGGCCGCGTTGACGAAGCCGAGGTCGAAATGGGCGTTGTGGCCCACCAGGATCGCGCGCTGGCAGCCGTACTTCTTCATCGCCGCACGCACCGGAGTGAAGATGTGGTCCAACGCCGCTTTTTCTTCCTTGGCCAGCCGGAACGGGTGGTCGAGGATGATGCCGGTCACTTCCAGCGACTTCGGGTCGATCTCCAGGCCCTCGGCCGGGACCACGTGGGCACTGGCGGTCTGGCCGGGGTAGAGCAGGCCGTTCTCGTCCATCTCGATCGGCACCGCAGCGATTTCCAGCAGCGCATTGCGCTGGCTGTCGAAGCCGCCGGTTTCCACATCCACCACCACCGGCAGGAAGCCGCGGAAGCGTTGTGACATCGCGCGCTGCGCCTGGGGTACTGCGGAATCGGGAGCGGCGGCAGGTGCGGAGGGGGAGTCAGTCATGCGTGAATTCTAGCAGAGCGACCCTGAGCGCCCGGCCAGCTTTCTGTGCATGGGCTCCCTGCGTGGGCGTGTGTCGACCAAGGTCGACACCTACCGGGCACCGCACGCTCTGGATTCCGGCAGGTGCCAACCTTGGTTGGCACACGGCGCGCCAACCCCGGTCGGCATCTAGCGCACCGCAGGCCGTGCCGTCGTGACCGATGGCTGCCACCGGGCCAACCAGGCGTCCACGCTCAGCTTGCCGGCGCCAGTGAAGATCAGCGGCAGCAGCATGGCCATGAACAGCACCGGCAGCTTGAAGTTGCCGTAGCCCTGGTCGCTGATGGCATACCCCATCGCGAGGTCACCCAGCGAATTCCATTGCATCGGCCAATGCACCGCATAGGTCGCCACCACGGTCAGCACCAGCAGGCTGGCGGCGGCGAAACGGGTACCGAAACCAAACAGCAGGCAGGCCGCGCCGACCAGTTCGAACCAGGTGGCCAGCTGCCAGTTCAGGGCAGCAGGCAGTTGGTTGAACGGGAACGGGAAGGCGCCCTGCAGGTCGGCGAACCAGTTCTGGCCGTGCAGCTTCTCACGGCCGGATTCGAAGTATTCCCAGGCCAGCAGCACGCGCAGGCCCAGCGGCGCCAACCAGGGGGCGAGACGGTCCAGCCGGCCGCGCGCGGCGGCCAGGAGCGGCAGGTTCATCGTTGGATCTCCAGTGGAAGAGGCGTCAGGGCGGGGGGGCGAGCGGGCCGATCACGCCGGCCTGCAGGAACTGCAGCAGCAGTGCGGCACCGGGCTCGGCCAGTACGTCCTCGGCCAGCCCGTGCGAGGTGGCCAGCTGCTGCAGGTACGTCTGTCCTTCCAGGCCGGGCCGTTCGCCGATGCTCGCCAGCAGGTGTACCGCCAGCGGGCTGAGCGCGGCGAATCGCACTTCACCGTCGGCTTCGCGGCGGACCAGCAGGCCGGTGGGTTCTGGAAGGGGCTGGGTCGGCGCATCCTCTGCACCGAGACGGTGCACCGGCCATTGATACAGCAGCGGCCATGCCAGCGGCGAACGCCGCAGCGGCACCCGAAGTGGATCAGTATCGCCAGGCGCAGGAAGCGGTTCGGCCTGCAGCTGGTACAGCGCGGTTTCCACCCACTCGTAGTGGGCCAGTTCGGCCAGCGCCGGGTGCGGCAGCTGCGGCTGCGCCTGCAGCCACTGCACGAACTCGGCGGCCAGCTCGGTGAACAACGGTGTCTGGCAGCGATGCGTGGCGAAGTAGTGGCGCACCAGGGCGCTCCAGGCCGGTTCGCCAAGCAGGCGCACGCAGACCGGGAAACCGTTGCTCAACAGGCCGAGCAGGTTGTTGAACAGCAGGTGCCGATACACCGCGACCCGGCGTGGCTCCAGTCCGGCCGGTGCGGGTACCGCCTGCGGGTTGCGCAGGTGCGCGGTGAAGGCGTGCTGCTGCGCGCGCAGGGTGTCGGCGGAATCAGCCATGTGCCGCCCCGGCATGTGTGGCCTGCAGGCGGCGGATGGTCTGCAGTTCGCCCTGCAGTTCTGCATACGGCGGGAAATTGAAATCGCGTTCGAGCAGGGTGGGACGCGGGCCGATGCGTGCATAGGTACGCGCCAGCAGCGCCCAGACCGGATCGATCACCGCGCTGCCGTGGGTATCGATCTTCAGGTCGGGTGCCTCGTCCAGGTGCCCGGCCACATGCAGGCAGACGATGCGCCGTGCAGGCAGGCCGGCGATGAAGGCATCGGCATCGTAGCCGTGGTTGCAGGCGTTGACGTAGACATTGTTGACGTCCAGCAGCAGGTCGCAGTCGGCTTCGGCAAGCACGGCATTGGTGAAGGCCAGTTCGTCCATCGCCGGCGTGGGTGCCAGGTAGTAGGACACGTTCTCCACCGCGATACGGCGGCCGAGCAGGTCCTGCACCTTGCGGATGCGCGCGGCGGTATGGCGCACGGCTTCGTCGGTAAAGGGAATCGGCAGCAGGTCGTACAGGTGGCCGTCGTCGCTGCAGTAGCTGAGGTGCTCGCTGTACAGCGGCACGCGGTGCTTCTCCAGGAACCGGCCGACCTGTTCCAGCAGCTGGGTATCCAGCGGTGCACTGCCGCCCAGCGACAGCGACAGGCCGTGGCAGCTCAGCGGATGGCGCTGCGCCAGTTCGGCCAGGGCATCACCGGCCGGGCCGCCGACATGGATCCAGTTCTCCGGTGCGCATTCGAGGAAGTCGAAGTCGCCTTCCGGGGCGTCACGCAGGTCCTGCAGCAGCGCCCGGCGCAGGCCCAACCCGGCGGCCGCCGCACGAAGCGGCGACCGCGGGTGGACGAGGCTGGCGCGGGCGTCAGTGCTTGCCACCGCACTTGCCTTCGCCGCACTTGCCTTCAGCCGACTTCGTGTCGCCGGTCTTGGCCTTGGCGCCCGCTGCGCCGGCAGCCTTGCCCTTGTCGGCGCCGCACTTGCCTTCGCCGCTCTTGCCGTCGGCGCCGCACTTGCCTTCGGCGTGCTTGGTCGCGTCAGCGGCCATCTTGTTATCGGCGGCTTTGGCATCGGTGCTGGCCTTGGCCGCCTGGCCGGCCACCAGGTAGCCCTGGGCGAGGTCGCTCATGCTCAGGGCCGAGGCACTGGCGGTCATGCCCAGGCCGGCGGCCAGGGCGGTAGCGGTCAGCAGGGACAGGGTCTTGTTGGAACTGCTCATCGGTCTTACTCCTGGGTGGTGGGCAGGTGCCCGGGGTGAATCGATGGTGCAGCGATCCTACTCAACGAATCCTCGCCAAGAACTCAAATTTTCGTGAGATTTGTTACAGAAGCATCCGGAAGGTCTGCGCCGGGCAAGCACGGCGCCCACAACGCGGGTGGAACACCGCAAAAAAGGAAGGCCGCTGTCACAGGACAGCGGCCACCTTGGAGTCGACTCCGGTGTTGCAATGCAGCGTCAGGGCTGGCCGGTGCTGGAGGTCTCGTCGCGCTTTTCACGCGGTGGCAGCGGCTGCTCGCCGTGCACCAGGAACCACACGTTCTCGGCGATGTTGGTGGCGTGATCGCCCACGCGCTCCAGGTTCTTGGCCATGAACAGCAGGTGGGTGCACGGGGTGATGTTGCGCGGGTCTTCCATCATGTACGTCAGCAGCTCGCGGAACAGCGCGGTGTACTGGGCGTCCAGGCGGGCGTCGTCCTCGCGCAGTGCCAGTGCGGCCTCGGCATCGTTGTCGCGGTAGGCGGCGATGGCACGGCGCACCTGCTGCGCGGCCAGGCGGCCCAGCGCGCGCAGGCCCTGGATCTGCGGCAGCGGCGGCACCTTGCCCAGCGCGATCGAGCGCTTGGCGACGTTGGCCGCATAGTCGCCGATGCGTTCGATGTCGGCCGGGATGCGCAGGCCCGCCAGGATCTCGCGCAGGTCGCGCGCCATCGGGCCACGCAGCGCCAGGCGCATCACGTCATGGCTGATCTGCTGCTCAAGCGCATCGATCGCTTCGTCGTTGGCGATGATGCGATGGGCGGCGTTCTCGTCGCGTTTCTCGATCACGTCCATCGCCGCTTCGAGCTGGGCGACGGCCATCTCGCCCATGCGCACGATTTCGGCCACCAGGCGCTGCTGCTCCTCGTCGTAGCTCTTGACGATGTGGTCGTTGGGAAGATTCATGGTCTGCAATCCGGGTAGAGCCAGGCCATGCCTGGCTGGAACATGTGGCGAAGGATCAGCGTCGATCAGCCGAAGCGACCGGTGATGTAGTCCTCGGTCTGCCGCTGCGACGGCTGCGAGAAGATCACTTCGGTGCGGTCGTGCTCGATCAGGTCGCCCAGGTACATGAAGGCGGTGTAGTCGGACACGCGCGCAGCCTGCTGCATGTTGTGGGTGACGATCACGATCGTGTACTCGTGCTTGAGTTCTTCCACCAGCTGCTCGATGCGGCTGGTCGAGATCGGGTCCAGCGCCGAGGTCGGCTCGTCCAGCAGCAGCACCGACGGGCGCAGGGCCACGGCACGGGCGATGCACAGGCGCTGCTGCTGGCCACCGGACAGGCCCAGTGCGCTCTGCCCCAGCTTGTCCTTCACTTCGTCCCACAGTGCGCCCTGGCGCAGTGCCTGCTCGACGCGGTCGGCCATGTCGGCCTTGCTCAGCTTCTCGTGGTGGCGGATGCCGTAGGCCACGTTCTCGAAGATGGTCATCGGGAACGGCACCGGCTTCTGGAACACCATGCCGACCTTGCTGCGCAGGCGGTTCATCGGGTACTTCGGCGACAGGATGTTCTCGCCGTCCAGCAGCACTTCACCGCGCGCCTCCAGCTTCGGGTACAGCGCATAGATGCGGTTGAAGATGCGCAGCAGCGTGGACTTGCCGCAACCGGAGGGACCGATCAGCGCGGTCACGCGCTTTTCCGGGATTTCCAGGTTGATGCCCTTCAGGGCGTGGAACTTGTCGTAGTAGAAGTCCAGTCCACGCGCAGCCAGCTTCACCGGCGACGGCGTGTGCAGGCTCTCGTGCGAGGACGGCACGGCGATGCGCTGCATCGGCACGGCGTTGGAAAGGTCGTTCATGGCGTTATCCACGGAAAGGTCAGTCATGGGAGATACGGTTGCGCAGCAGGATGCCGCGGGCGGCAAGGCTGACCAGCAGCACGAAGACAGTCAGCACCAGGGCACCGGCCCAGGCCAGTACCTGCCAGGATTCATACGGGCTGCCGGCGAACTGGTTCATCACCACCGGCACCGAAGCCATCGGCTGGAAGATGTTGTTGTTCCAGTACTGGTTGCCGAAGGCGGTGAACAGCAGCGGTGCGGTCTCGCCGGAGATGCGGGCCAGCGCCAGCAGGATGCCGGTGATGATGCCGGCCGAGGCACTGCGGTACAGCACCTGCACGATCACCTTCCACTGCGGGATGCCCAGCGACAGGGCCGCTTCGCGCATCTGCGAGGGCACCAGGCGCAGCATTTCGTCGGTGGTGCGCACCACCACCGGCAGCACGATGAAGGCCAGCGACAGCGCACCGGCGAACGCCGAGAAGTTGCCGCCGGTCTGCATCACGTACAGCGTGTACACGAACAGGCCCAGCACGATGGACGGCGCCGACAGCAGGATGTCATTGACGAAGCGGACCACGGTGCCGACCTTGCGGGCGTTGCCATACTCGGCCAGCCAGGTACCGGCCAGCACGCCCAGCGGGGTGCCGATGCCGATGGCCAGTGCACACATCACGGCACTGCCGAAGAAGGCGTTGGCGAGGCCGCCGTCCTGCATCGGCGGCGGCGTCATCTTGGTGAACAGATCCCAGTTGATGCCGGCCAGGCCCTTGGAGGCCAGGGTGAACAGGATCCAGCCCAGGAAGAACAGGCCGAACAGGGCGGTGGCGCAGGACGCGGTGATCGCAACGACGTTGCCGATGCGGCGGCGCAGGTACAGCGAATCAGCGGTGGTGGACATCAGTTGCCCTCCTTGCGGGACAGGCGCATCAGCATCAGGCGGGCGATGGCCAGCACCACGAAGGTGACGATGAAGAGGACGAAGCCGAGCAGCAGCAGGGCCGAACGATAGGTTTCAGTGGCTTCGCCGAAATCATTGGCGATCAGCGCGGCGATGGTGGTGCCCGGTTCCAGCAGCGACGGCGACAGGCGCACGCTGTTGCCGATCACGAAGGCCACCGCCATCGTTTCGCCCAGCGCGCGGCCCAGGCCGAGGAAGATGCCGCCGATGACCGCCGAACGGGTGTAGGGCAGGACGATGTCCCAGCTCACTTCCCACTTGGTGGAGCCCAGCGCGTAGGCCGATTCCTTCAGGCGGGTGGGCACGGTCAGGAACACCTCGCGCATCACCGAGGAAATGAACGGAATGACCATGATGGCCAGCACGAAACCGGCGGTGAGCATGCCGATGCCCAGCGGCGGGCCCTGGAACATCGGGCCGATGACCGGCCATTCGCCCAGGGTCTCGTTGAGGAACGGGGTGACGTACTCGGTCATCACCGGCACCAGCACGAACAGGCCCCACATGCCGTAGATGATCGAGGGGATGCCGGCCAGCAGTTCGATGGCGGTACCGACCGGGCCACGCAGCCAGCGCGGCGCGACTTCGGTGAGGAAGAAGGCGATGCCGAAGCTGACCGGCACGGCGATGACCATCGCGATGACAGCGGTGACCAGGGTGCCGTAGATCGGAGCCAGGGCGCCGAACTTGTTTTCGACCGGATTCCAGTCAGCGGAGAAGAAGAAGCTCAGTCCCTGCATCTGCAGGGCATGGCGACCGCCCCACAGCATCGACAGCGCGGCGCAGGCCAGGGCGATCAGTACGAAGATGACGGTGCCGACCAGCACCCATCGGAACAGTTTGTCGTTGCGGGCATCACGCGCATCACGCGTGGACGGGGCGGCTACAGGCTGGGCGATGGCATTCATGGGGACGGCTGGGCCAGGAAGGGGCGGGGCGGCACGGCGTGGAAGAGGCGGTGCCCGCGCGGGGCGGGCACCGTCGTGTCCATCACTTCAGGTCGGTCGCCCAGTAGGCCTCGATCTGCTTGACCAGTTCGGCCGGCAGCGGCACGTAGTGCAGCTCGTTGGCCTGGGCCTGGCCGTTCTCGAAGGCCCACTTGAAGAAGGCCAGGGTGTCCTGGTTGCGCTTGGCGTCCTTCGGCTTCTTCTGCATCAGCATGAAGTTGGTGGCGGTGATCGGCCACGCCTGCTCGCCCGGGGCGTTGGTGATGACCAGGTTGAAGTCCTTGGCGCTGGCCCAGTCGGCGCTGGCGGCCGCAGCGGCGAAGGTTTCCGCGCTCGGCTCGACCCAGTTGCCGGCGGCGTTCTGCATGGCGGTATACGGCATGCCGTTCTGCAGGGCATAAGCCAGTTCGACGTAGCCGATCGAGCCCTTGATCTGCTTCACGTAGGACGCAACGCCTTCATTGCCCTTGCCACCGACGCCGTCCGGCCACTGCACCGAGGTGCCTTCGCCGACCTTGCTCTTCCACTCCGGGCTGACCTTGGACAGGTAGTTGGAGAAGTTGAAGGTGGTGCCCGAACCGTCCGAACGGTGGACCAGGGTGATCTTGCCGTCCGGCAGCTTCACGCCCGGGTTGGCGGCGACGATCGCCGGGTCGTTCCAGGTCTTGACCTTGCCCAGGAAGATGTCGGCCAGCAGGGCGCCGCTCAGGCGCAGCTTGCCGGCTTCCAGGCCTTCGATGTTGACCACCGGCACCACGCCGCCGATGGCCGACGGGAACTGCGCCAGGCCGGCCTGGGCCAGCTCCTCGCTGCTCAGCGGCTTGTCGGACGAACCGAAGTCGACGGTCCCGGCCTTGATCTGGGCGATGCCGCCGCCGGAGCCGATCGACTGGTAGTTGATCTTGGCGCCGGTGCTGGCGTTGTAGTCAGCCGACCACTTGGAGACCAGCGGGAAGATGAAGGACGCGCCCGCGCCGGACACTTCGGCGGTCACCTTGGCACCGGCGGCGGCCTGAGCGGCGGCAGCGTCGGCAGCCGGCTGCTGCGCGGCCTGCTTGTCGCCACCGCAGGCCGACAGGCCCAGGGCGATGGCCAGGGAAAGGGCGGCAAGGCCGGCCGAGTGCAGTTTCATGGTCACTCCATAGCGGGGAAGAGCCGACGTGGTCGGCGGATGCGGCTATGAAATGATGTTTTTGTTACAGCCGTATTACGACCATGACAGAGGTGTCCTGGATCACGTTCTGACAAGGGTTTCACGGGATTGGCCCCGATCCCGCAGAGCCCGGGATGCCCCGATTTGCGCACCGGTATGACGGCGGGTTGGTCCTTGCCGCGTCAATGCGCGACAGCTCCTCGCCCACGGTAGGTGCGGACCGTCGGTCCGCACGCTCCAGAGCGCAGCCGAGCGTCGGCTCGGCTCTACAGAGGCAGGTGCATCCCCGAAAACAAGAAGAGCGCGAGATCTCGAGGATCTCGCGCCCGGGTGGGAGCGGCGGGGGAGAGAGGACCCGCCGCCCCCGTTCCTGCGGGGGAACGCGCTTACTTCAGGTTCTGCGACCAGTAGGTCTCGATCTGGCGCACCAGGCTGTCCGGCAGCGGCACGTAGTCCAGCTGGCGGGCCTGGGCGTCGCCGTTCTTGTAGACCCAGCGGAAGAACTCCTGGGTCGCCTTGCCATTGGCAGCATTCTTCGGCGTCTTCTGCACCAGGATGAAGTTGGTGGCGGTGATCGGCCAGGACTCGGCGCCCGGCGCATTGGTCATCACCAGGTAGAAGTCGCGGGCGTTGGCCCAGTCAGCGCTGGCAGCGGCGGCAGCGAACGAGGTGTCGCTCGGCTGCACGAACTTGCCGGCGGCATTCTTCATCGCGGTGTAGGAGAGCTTGTTCTGCAGCGCGTAGGACAGTTCGACATAGCCGATGCCGCCCTTGATCTGCTTCACGTAGGCGGCAACACCTTCGTTGCCCTTGCCGCCGATGCCGGCCGGCCACTGCACCGAGGTGCCTTCACCGACCGAGCTCTTCCACTCCGGGCTGACCTTGGACAGGTAGTTGACGAAGTTGAAGGTGGTACCCGAGCCGTCCGAACGATGCACGACGGTGACCTTGGCGTTCGGCAGGGTTACGCCCGGGTTCAGTGCGGCGATGGCCGGGTCGTTCCAGGTCTTGATCTTGCCCAGGAAGATGTTGGCCAGCACGGCGCCGTCCAGCTTCAGGGCGCCCGGGGCGATGCCGGCCACGTTGACCACCGGCACCACGCCACCGATCACCGACGGGAACTGCGCCAGGCCTGCAGCAGCCAGGTCTTCCGGCTTCAGCGGCGCATCGGAAGAGCCGAAATCAACGGTCTTGGCCTTGATCTGGGCAATGCCGCCGCCGGAACCGATGGACTGGTAGTTGACCTTGTTGCCGGTTGCGGCGCTGTAGTCGGCCGACCACTTGGACATGACCGGGTAGATGAACGATGCGCCCGCGCCGGTGATGTCGGCGGCGTTGGCGGCGAACACGGACGATGCAGCCAGGATGGCGACAGCGGCGCGCGATTTGAAGGCGTGGATCACGGGGAGACTCCTGGGGTGGTGGTCGAAGGGCGGTTGCCCGACGTTTCGGTGCACATTCCATAACGGTTGCGTGACACGTCCGCGTCTGTCATATGACGCGGGCGTGACACGCGTCATGAGGGATGTCGCGTCCGCTGTACCGGCAGGACGGCACGGGTATCGCTGCAACGACGAAGGCACGGCCGGGGCCGTGCCTTCGCTGTTCAACGCAGGTGGCTGGGCTTACCAGAAGAACTGCGCGCGGGCTTCCAGGATGTTGGGATCGTCGTTGACGAAACCGCGCGCCGTGGAGCTGTACTTCTTGCTGTCGACCATCACGTAGTTGAGCATCAGCTTGAAGTTGGAACGCAGGTACCAGTTGGCGCCCACGGTCCAGATGTCCATCTTGCCGCCCAGCACGCCATCGACGATCGGCGGGCGACCGGCGACCGGATTGGCGGCGAGGTTGCCGTCATTGAGGTCCATGTGGTCGTAGCGCACGCCCAGCTGCCACTGGCCGCCGGCCGGGTTGTTCGGCAGGCCGGTGCCCGGAGTGCCGCCCTTGTAGCTCCAGGTCTCGCCGGTGACGTTCCACACGCCGCTGATGTAGTAGCCGTCGCTGGTGTAGTTGTCGTGGTCGTAGCGCTTGGCCTTGCTGGTGTAGTACTCGGCCTGGGCCTTGAAGGGTCCCTGGAAGTACATCGCTTCGGCACCGATGGTGCTGACGCGGTCGGTGTCGGTCAGGTTGCCGCTGTCAACCAGGCGGGCAGTGGCGAGGTCGGCATTCGGACGCGCACGCACGCGCAGGGTGTCGGCGTCGGCGTCGTAGTTGACGTAGCTCAGACCGAAGTGCAGGACCTGGCCCTTTTCATTGATCGGGGCCCAGGTGCCACGCGCGCCGTAGCCGCTGCCGTGGGCCAGGTTGCGGGTCAGCTCGCGGCCGAAGGCGCTGGCGGTCACCGACCAGTTGTCCTGGCCGTAGCTGTACGCGCCGCCCAGGCGGCGGGCGATGGCATAGGTATTGGTGACCGCTGCCTTGGAAATGAAATCGTTGTTCTTGGTGCTGGACAGTTCTTCCAGGCTGTTGGGCTGCTTGAACTGGCCCAGCTGCAGGAAGTGGTTGGCGTTGCCCAGCAGCTTGTACTTCACGTTGGTGTCGAGGAACTTGTCGGCCTTGGCGTCATAGCCGACCACCCACTCCACGTTGCCCGGGCCCTTGCCCTTCAGCACCAGCTCGGCGCGACGCAGTTCGAATTCGCTGTTCTTGCCGTTGCCGGCGTCGCCACCGTTGAGGTCGACCACATCGTTGTGGAACCAGTTGCCGTCGGCCTGGACCAGGCCTTCGAAGGTGATTTCCGAACCGCCGATCACGTCGATGGCGACTTCGGCGTGTGCAGCCGGCACATACAGCGCAGCAGCCACGGCCACCGTCAGGAGTTGGTGATGCAGTTTCATGGAGAGGAGCCTTGCAGGCAGGTGGGAAGATGCGCGCAGGCTAGAAGGTAAAGATTGCGTAAATGTGACAGTTCACGCGCGGCAGACATCCGCCGCAGGCCCCGTCACGGCAGGGCCTGCCATTGAAACCGCTTGCGTATGACGCCCGGATTGCGACCCGGTTGCAGTAGAGCCACGCCCTGCGTGGATGTTGCCGTCACTCGGCCGTGGTCTTTTCCTTGAACCGGCACAGGTCGGCGATCACGCAGCCCGGGCAATCCGGCTTGCGCGCCTTGCACACATAACGTCCGTGCAGGATCAGCCAGTGATGCGCGTCGAGCAGGAACTCGGCCGGGATCACCTTCACCAGCTTGTCTTCCACTTCTCGCACGTTCCTGCCCGGCGCCAGTCCTGTGCGGTTGGCGACGCGGAAGATATGCGTGTCCACCGCCATCACCGGCTCGCCGAACGCGGTGTTGAGCACCACGTTGGCGGTCTTGCGCCCGACACCCGGCAGCGCTTCCAGCGCTTCGCGATCACGCGGCACTTCACCGCCATGCTTCTCCAGCAGGATCGCGCAGGTGGCGATCACGTTCTTTGCCTTGGCATTGAACAGCCCGATGGTGGCGATGTACTGCTTCAAGCCATCCTCGCCGAGCGCAAGGATCTTCGCCGGCGTGTTGGCGACCGGGAACAGGCGGCGCGTGGCCTTGTTGACGCCGACGTCGGTGGCCTGCGCCGACAACGCCACCGCTACCAGCAGCTCGAACGGCGAGCTGTACTCCAGTTCGGTCTTCGGGTGCGGGTTGAGTTCGCGCAGGCGGGTGAACATCTCCACCACGTCGGCGCGTGGCATCGTGCCGCCACGCCGCGCCGGGGCGCGTGCGGTCTTTTTCGTGGTGGCCATTACTGTTCCTTGCCACTGGCGCGGGCCTTGGCCCGGGCCAGAATCGCGGCTGCCGCAGCGGGCAGGGCGGGCTTCACGTCCGGGGCTGGTGCCGGAGTGCGACGTGCATCGCGCTCGGCCTCGCGGCGGGCCAGGCGCACCGCACGGGCACGGTAGCGTTCGCGTGCAGCCCAGGCCGCGCGCAGTTGCTGCTGGGCCTGGCACAGGCGTTGCGGAAGGTCGGGGTGGTCAGGCAGCAACCGGTCGTCGCCGGCACGGACGATGTAGTCCATCAGCCCGGCCTGCAGGGCACCATCGAGATCGTCTGCCTGGACCCGGGCGAACAACTGCGCGGGGTTGGGTCGGGATGCCATGGCGTCAGCGGTTCTGGAAGGCCGGCGCGCGGCGTTGCAGGAAGGCGCTGGTGCCTTCGCGCATGTCCTCGGTGGCGAACAGCAGGCCGAACTGCGCACTTTCGTATTCCAGCCCGGCCTCCAGGCTGCATTCGCCGCCCACGTGCACCGCGTCGAGCAGGCCACGCAGGGCCAGCGGGGCCGAGCGTGCCAGCTGGCGGGCGACGTCCTGCACCCGGTTGTCCAGCGCGTCGGCCGGCACGACTTCGTTGACGATGCCCAGTTCCAGCGCACGCGCGGCGTTGATCGGCGCCCCCAGCAGGCACAGCTCCAGGGTGGCGGCGCGGCCGCACAGGCGCAGCAGGCGCTGGCTGCCGCCGAAGCCGGGGATCAGGCCGAGGTTGATTTCCGGTTGGCCGACCTTGGCGGTATCTGCGGCGATGCGCAGGTGGCAGGCCATCGCCAGTTCCAGGCCACCGCCCAGTGCGAAACCATTCACGCGTGCGATGACCGGTTTGGGCATGCGTTCGATCTGGCGCATCAGGGCCTGGCCCAGCAGCGAGAAATCACGTCCCTGAACGGCGCTGAGCGTGTTCATTTCCGCGATGTCGGCACCGGCCACGAACGCCTTGGGGCCCGCCCCGGTCAATATCACGACGCGCACCTCCGGATCGGCGGCGGCGTCGCTGAAGGCATCGGCCAGGGCCTGCAGGGTCGCGGCGTTGAGGGCATTGAGCTTGTCCGGGCGCTGGACGGTCACGGTGCGGATGGCGCCGTCGTCAGCGACAGCGATCAGGGCATCGGCCACGGGGAAACTCCTGGAACATTAAAAAAAAGTGATATTGAACTCTGGAAACGCAGACGGGTCATAGCCTGCATCGTGAGTAGCGGTTACACGTTGCGCCCGTTATCCTAACCCGTCGCCTCAGGGCGGCGCAGAACGTCCCTGAGTTACCACCCCTGGAGAACTGTTTGATGAAGTTGCGTTCTATCGCGGTCGCCGTCGCGGCCCTGGCCCTGACGGGCAATGCCTTCGCCCAGGACGTCTCGTCCGAAAAGGGCAAGCTGAGCTACTACTTCGGTTACGACTACGGCAACAACCTGGCGGAGCTGGCCGGTCGTGGTGAGCAGCTGGACATCAACTCGGTGGTGAAGGGCCTGCAGGATGCCTACGCCAAGAAGCAGCCGGCGATCACCGCCGAGCAGCTGAAGCCGGCCGTTGAAGCGTTCCAGAAGCGCGAGCAGGGCCGTGCCCAGGCCGCCAAGGCCGAGTACGAAAAGGCGGCTGCCGAAAACAAGACCAAGAGCGACCAGTTCATCGCGGCGAACAAGGCCAAGGCCGGTGTGCAGTCCCTGCCGAGCGGCGTCCAGTACCGCGTGATCGAGGCCGGCAAGGGTGCCAAGCCGACCCAGGCCAGCACTGTGCAGCTGGAAGTGGCCGGTCCGTTCCCGTACGGTCAGCGCCCGACCGAAGCCCGCCCGGCCCAGCAGATCCCGTCGATCAAGGTCAGCGAAGTCGAAATGAAGGCCATGCGCGAGACCCTGCTGCAGATGCCGGCAGGCTCGAAGTGGGAAGTCACCCTGCCGCCGGACCAGGCCTACGGTGCCGATCCGCGCACCCCGTTCCCGCCGAACGTGGCTGTGCAGTTCGAGATCAAGCTGGTCAGCGTCAAGTAAATCGAAGCAGCAAACGAAACGCGCCGGTGATTCCACCGGCGCGTTTTTGTTTGCGCAGTCCCTGACGGTAGAGTCGACTGTCAGTCGACTGTTTTTGGGTCACATCGGGGAAACGCCCGCGCTGCGCGCGCGAGTCGACTGACAGTCGACGCTACCGTCCGGCTGGGCCACCCGCGCAAATTCAGCCCGATCGCGCTACTGTTGGCGGGTGCAAACAATGGAAGAAACGGCGCGTGTTGTCGCAAGTCCCTGCATCGGAGTGTGCACGCTGGATCCGCACCGGCAATGCGCCGGCTGCGGGCGGCATATCGATGAGATCGCGCGGTGGTCGTCGATGAGCAACGAGGAACGCAGCCGCATCCTGCATCGCGTGCAGCCCCTGCGGCAACAACTGCAGCAGTCCCTGCGCGGTTCGCTGGCCGACCACGAACGACTGATGCGCGCGCTGCACCCCTTGGCCCAACCACCTGCGGGCGACGGCTGGAACCGCAGTGAGCTGGTTGACCTGCTGCCGCCCGGGCCTCCAGTGGAGGCTGCGGTGCTGGCCGGCATCGTGCCGCGCGCCAACGGCGCACAGGTGATCCTCACCCGTCGCACCGAAACACTGCGCACCCATGGTGGCCAGGTCGGATTCCCCGGTGGCCGCACCGAACCCGATGACCGCGACGCGCTGGCGGCCGCGCTGCGCGAGAGCCAGGAAGAAATCGCATTGGCGCCCGGCCAGGTGCAGGCGCTGGGGTATCTCGATCCCTTCGTCACCATCACCGGCTACCGCGTCACGCCGGTGGTGGCGGTGGTCGATCCGGAGTTCGTGCCTGTGCCGCAGCCGAGTGAAGTGGCCGAGGTATTTGAGGTACCACTGGATTACCTGATGGCGCCTGACAGCCTGCGCCAGGTCGAAATCAACCATCGCGGCCGGGTACGCCACGTGCTTGAGTATGGCTGGCCGGGCCAGCGCATCTGGGGGGCGACCGCCGCCATTCTCTACAACCTGCGTCGCCGCCTGGAGCAAGTGCAATGAAGCTGATCGATCCGCCGTGGACCACCCTGGTCGATGTCGCCACCCTGGCTGCCGCGTTGGGCGAAGGCATCCGCGTGGTCGACGCACGCGCCACTGCCAGCACTGCGGTGCGGGTGGTCGATGCGCGCTCCTCGCTGGCCGACCCGCAGGCGGGAAGCAGCCAGTATCTGGCAGGTCATATCCCGGGTGCGGTGTATGCCGATCTGAATCGTGACCTGTCTGATCTGTCGCGCGTCGGCCATGGTCGCCATCCACTGCCGGACAGCGATGCCTTTGCTGCGAAGCTGGGGCAGTGGGGCATCGGCCCCGACACCCAGGTGGTGGTCTACGATGGCAGCGACGGCAGCATGGCCGCCTCGCGCCTGTGGTGGCTGCTGCGCCTGATCGGTCACAGCAGGGTGGCCGTACTCGACGGCGGCATCGCCGCCTGGCAGGCCGCCGGTCACACGTTGGAAAGCGGCCAGGCTGAAGTGACAGCGCTGCCTGCCTACCCGGACCGCTTCGACACCACCCAGATCGCCAACGCCGATGAAATCACCGCGCGGCTGAAGCATGCGCCGGGCTGGCTGGTCGACGCGCGGGCGGGTGAGCGTTTCCGTGGTGAAGTGGAGCCGCTGGACCCGGTGGCCGGGCATGTGCCGGGCGCGGTCAACCGCCCGTTCGCATTGAACGTACTCGACGGCCGCCTGCGCGACGCACAGGAGCTGCGCGCCGAACTGCAGGGCGTGATCGGCAACCGCGATCCGCAGCAGGTGGTGCTGATGTGCGGTTCCGGCGTGACCGCCTGCCATCTGCTGCTGGCGATGGAAAGCGCGGGCCTGAGCGGCGCGCGCATCTACGCCGATTCCTGGAGCGGCTGGGTGAGCGACAGCAGCCGCCCGGTGGCGACCGGCGCCTGAGCCGGGCGGGGTCGGATCCGTTTTCCAACGGAGAACGGCTCTGACCCCATCAACCGAAAATCGGGGTCAGAGCCCGTTGCGCAGCAACGGGAGCCGACCCCGTGTCGATTCGAAGGATCGCGGAGAACTGTCGAAGGCGGGGTGGGTCCGGTTGCGGGGGTGTCCGCGGCATGGATGCCGCGGCCAAGCCGCCATGGGTGAGGGCGCTTTGCTTGCGAAGCACTGCTTCGCAAGCGCCCGAACGCACAGCCGCCAGCGGCTGGGCCGGCCTGGGGCTTTACGGCGTCCCCCGCAATCGGATCCACCCCGCCATCCCCCGGAATGCCAGCTCTTGACGTTGACGTTGCCTCTGCGGGTGCAGGGCGCAGCCCTGCCGCTTACCCAACCGGCTGCAGTGGCACCTTGGCCAGGATCCGCGCCCACGGGAACAGCGGCCCCGGATCGCGCTTGCGCGCCACCGTCAGCGCCGCATCGTCGCTGGCCGGCACCTGCTCCAGGTCCAGCTGGTCATGCCCGGCAATCCGCCGCAGCGACGGATAGTGCGCCACCAGCGCTTGCAGGAGGCCTTCCAGCGCCTGCAGCTGTGCCTCGGTGTAGGGCTCGTCCATCGCCTGGTGGCGGCTGTCGAACCAGTCCGGATAGCGCCCGCGGTTGACCAGCTCGATGCCCAGCGTATGCGCGTTCATGCCGCGCACGTGATGGGCCACGCGTTCCGGCGCCACGTACTGCACCACGCTGCCATCGCGGTCGATGTAGAAGTGCCCGCTGTTGCCGGCGCCGCTGTCGTACAGCACGCGCTCGCCGTACTCGCGGGCCATCGCCAGATCGGGCAGCTCGGTGCAGTGGATCACCACCATTTCCAGCGAGGCGGGATCCCGCAGCGGCAATCGGTCGTGATAGGGCAGGGGCTGCAGCTGCAGGCCGGGCAGGAGCGGGTTGGGCATCCGGCGATGCTAGCATTGCGGCATGAACCTGCCTTCCCTTTCCTCGTCGGCCCGCGCCTACGGAACACGCGCATGAGCCGCGGCCACTGCATCCTCTCCCATGGCTTCGAGAGCGGCCCGGAGGCGACCAAGGTCACCGCGCTGGCCGAGGTGGCGCAACGCCTGGGCTGGACCCACGAGCGCCCCGACTACACCGACCTGGACGCGATGAGCGAGGTCAGCCGGGTGGGCGACGTGCCGACCCGCCTGCGCCGTCTGGTTGAACGCGCCGCCATCGCTGCCCGCCAGGGGCCGGTGGTGCTGGCCGGCTCCAGCCTGGGCGCCTACATCTCCGCCATCGCCTCGCTGCAGGTGCCGGTAGCCGGCCTGTTCCTGATGGTGCCGCCGACCACCATGGGCCCGATGCCGGCGCTGGACGCCGCTGCGGTGCCGACCACGGTGGTGCAGGCCTGGCATGACGATGTGGTACCGGCTGCCGGCGTGATTGCCTGGGCGCAGGCGCGTTCGGCGCAGTTGCTGCTGGTTGACGATGGCCACCGCCTGGAGCGCCACGTGGAGGCCTCCGCGCAGGCCTTCGAGCGCCTGCTGCGGCAACTGTGAAGCCAGGGCGCACGGCGCGCCCGCCCGCATTGACTACAATGGCAGCCCCGCCGCCCCCGGCGCGGGCCTGCCGGCCGTGCCTACGGCCCTCCTTTCCGACCGGCCCGGCCCCTGTGCCGCGCCCGACCACCTGCGAACCGATCCCGTGAAATTCTTCGTCTCCTGCGCCAAGGGCCTGGAATACCTGCTTGCCGATGAACTGTCGGCCCTGGGCCTTGGCAAGGCCACCGCCACCATTGCCGGCGTCAACGCCGACGGCGAACTGGCGCAGGCGCTGCGGATCGTGATGTGGTCGCGCCTGGCCAGCCGGGTGCTGTGGCCGATCGACGAGTTCGACTGCCCGGACGAGCAGGCCCTGTATGACGGCGTGCGTGCACTGCCGTGGCACGAGCACATCTCGCCGGAGATGACCTTGGCGGTGGATGCGCACGTGTCCGGCGACAAGATCACCCATGCACGCTTTGCCGCGCAGCGGATCAAGGATGCGATCGTCGACCGCATGCGCGACGAGGGCCTGGAGCGGCCCTCGGTCAATACCGATCTGCCCGACGTGCGCGTCAACCTCTCGCTGCGCAAGGGCCGCGCCTCGCTGTCGATCGACCTCGGCGGCGGCCCGCTGCATCGCCGTGGCTGGCGCGGTGCCGCCCACGAGGCGCCGCTGAAGGAAAACCTGGCCGCCGCGCTGCTGCTGCGCGCGCAATGGCCGCGCCTGCATGCCGCCGGCGGTGGCCTGCTGGACCCGATGTGTGGCAGCGGCACGCTGCTGATCGAAGGCGCGCTGATGGCCGCCGACGTTGCCCCAGGCCTGATGCGGCATGGCAGCCTGCCGCCGAGCCGTTGGCTGGGCTTCGACAAGGCGGCCTGGAAGTCCATCCAGAGCGAAGCACGTGAGCGCGAAGCGGCCGGTCTGGCCGCGCTGAAGCCGGTCATCCACGGCAGCGACATCGACCCGGCTGCGATCCAGGCGGCCCGCGAGAATGCCGAGGTCGCCGGCGTCGCCCACGCGATCCGTTTCACCCGCGCCGATGTCGCCGACCTGGCCGCGCCGGAACAGGAGATCGGTGCGGTGGTCTGCAACCCACCGTACGACGAGCGCCTGGCCGCCGATCCGGCGTTGTACCGTGCACTGGGCAATGCCTTGCAGAAGGCGGTGCCGCAGTGGCGCGCCAGCCTGCTGTGTGGCAATGACGAACTGGCCTTTGCCACCGGCCTGCGTGCCAGCAAGAAGTACCAGATGTTCAACGGTGCGCTGGAATGCGCGCTGATCGTCTGCGATCCGATTGCTGTGCCGGGCCGTGATCCGGCACAGCCCCGCGAGCTGAGCGAAGGCGCGCAGATGGTGGCCAACCGCCTGCGCAAGAACCTGAAGAAGTTCAAGAGCTGGCGTGCCCGCGAGGACATCACCTGCTTCCGCGCCTACGACGCCGACCTGCCGGAGTACGCGGCGGCCATCGACGTCTACGAGGAAGAGGGGGGCAGGCGGCGTACCTTCCTGCATGTGCAGGAATATGCGGCACCGGCGGCGATTCCCGAGAACGACGTGCGCCGCCGCCGCAATGAGCTGCTGGCCGCCGCGCGCGAAGTGTTCGGCGTGCCACCGGAACAGGTGTCGATGAAATCGCGCGAGCGCGGCAAGGGCGGCAGCAAGTACGGCCGCTTCGAGCAGCGCGACGAGTTCATCGTGGTGCGAGAGAACAACGCGCTGCTGCAGGTGAACCTGTTCGATTACCTGGATACCGGCCTGTTCCTCGACCATCGCCCGCTGCGCCGGATGATGGCCGAGCAGGTGCGTGGCAAGCGTTTCCTCAACCTGTTCTGCTACACCGGCGTGGCCAGCGTGCAGGCCGCCGTGGCCGGTGCCGCCAGCACCACCAGCGTCGACCTGTCGGCCACCTATCTGCAGTGGTGCTACGACAACCTGGCGCTGAACGGGCAGGGGGGCAACCAGCATCTGCTGGTCCAGGCCGATGCAATGGCCTGGCTGGAAGGCGACCGCGGCCAGTACGACGTGATCTTCTGTGACCCGCCGACCTTCTCCAATTCCGCCCGCGCCGATGATTTCGACGTGCAGCGCGAACAGCTGAAGCTGCTGCGGGCGGCGGTGGCGCGGCTGGCACCGGGTGGCGTGCTGTACTTCTCCAACAACTTCCGCCGCTTCAAGCTGGAAGAGAACGCCATCGCCGAATTCGCACAGTGCCGCGAGATCACCGCACGCACGATTGGTCCGGATTTCGAGCGCAACGCGCGCATCCACCGCGCGTGGGAACTGAAGCGGTTGGGGTAAGCCCGGTAGTGCCGGCCGCTGGCCGGCAACTGCGTCAGAACCGTGGAAGGTCCGCGGGATGCCGGCCAGCGGCCGGCACTACCCCATCTGGCCCGTAGATCCACGCCATGCGTGGATCGGCCTAAAGCACCAACAATCGCCCCGGCGCATGGGCCAGGGGCCAATGACCCTGTTCGTACAGCGCAAGCACAGGCTCCCAGTGTGCCGGCAGGCCGAGATGCGTTTCCAGCAGGCGTTGCCGGAAGGCGAACATCGCCCCATCGCGCGCCACCAGGTGCAGGTCATGCGCACCGCAGCGCAGTGCCGGCAGATCCAGTGCCGAAAGCGCGCGCATCAACGTGCGGTTGAGTTCGCGTCGGGCGTCGGCCAGTTCGGCGGGATGGGGCAGGGCGCCGTGAAACGGATCCGAATCGCCCAGTGTTGTGGGCATCCATTCGAAACCATTGGTATCGACGGTCCGCAGTGCTTCGGCCAGCGATCGAACGGCGACGACGCCGGCCGTTGTGGGCAGTGTTTCACCCAACCGGGAAAAGAAGCCGATTCCAGACATCCGCTGCAGCACGCTATCCATACCGGCATTGTAGTTCGACGCCATGCGTGGACGCCGCCGTCCACGTCCTGCGGCTACAGCAATTCCAGCACCAACCCCAGCACCGGCAGCGCGATCGCCAGAGGCGCAATCCACGTTGGACGATACGGATACAACCCGAACGACAGCGCCACGCCGGCCAGGGTCATCGCGCCCAGCCACAGCAACGGGCCCATCGCCCAGCCGTGGTCGGCCACGCACAGTGCGAACGCCGCCGCCAGCAGCGCCCAGCCCAGCACCCGCCACTGCACCCGCCGTGCGGGTGCGGCCGCGGCCTTGCCATGCAAGTCGTGCTGGTGCTTTTCCATCGACAGCGACAGCGCGGTGAACGCAGAGAACGACAGCGCCAGTGCCAGCAGCATCATGCGCTGGCCTCCGCTTTGGCCGCTTCTGCAGTGCTCACCGATGCCTTCGGCGCAGCCGCAGCGGCGGCACGCTTCTTCTTCTCGGCCGCACTCAGCGGTGGCGTCCAGCGCTGCATGCGCCAGCCGCACAGGGCCAGCATTGCGCCGAATGCGATCATCGAAAGATCGACGCCGGCCAGTACCCAGTCGCCGTTGCGCAGCGTGACCCCGAGGTGGGCATGGGTGGTCACTGCATTGACCACCGGCACCAGTGCGAACGCGGCCGCACCCAGGTACAGCTGCCACGCCCACATCATCCGCTTCGGCCAGATGAAGGCGGCCAGCAGCGCGGCGCCCCAGGCGCAGAAGAACACGTTGGCCTCGGCACTGGAGCGCTCGGCGATCTGCAGCGGCAGCAGGCGGTTGCCCCAGAAGTACGCCGCGAAGGCGATCGGCAGGCCGGCCACGGTGCCGATGTTCAGCGCATCGACCAGGCGCAGGCCGAATCCGGTACGCCCGTTCTTGGCATGCTTGGGACGCTCCTTCACCGCCCACAGCACCACGCCGCTGGCGACCATCAGGCAGCCGACCAGGCCGGACAGGAAGAACAGTGCGCGCAGGCCCCAGTCGGCGAAGCGCGCCAGGTGCAGGCCATACAGCACGCCACGGGTGGCGGTGGCACCGCCGGACGGTGGCGTCTCTTCCAGCAGCGCACCGCTGACCATGTCGTAGCGCAGCGCCGGGGTGTCGGTGGACAAACGCCTGCCGTCACGTTGGCGGATGTCGATCACCGCATTGGCAGCGCCCGGGTTGGACACGGTGAAGCCGGCCACTTCCACGCCGTGCCAGTGCGCACGCGCGCTGTCCAGCAACTGTGCGATCGGCAGCGGCGTGGCGCGGCCCTGCTCCGGCGCGGTCACCTCTGGCATGCCGCCGAAGGCTTCGCTGAAGAACTTGTCCTCGTCCTGCGGGTAGGCGACTTTCACCCCCCACGGCAGGTACATGATCATCAGAGTGACGATGCCGGTGTAGGTGATCATCGCGTGGTACGGCAGGGCCATCACCGCGCTGACGTTATGGAAATCCAGCCAGGACCGCAGGCCCTTGTCCTTGCGGAAGGTGAAGAAGTCCTTGAAGATTTTCTTGTGGGTGATGACGCCGGTGATGATCGCCACCAGCATGAACATCGCGCAGAACCCGACCAGGTAGCGCGCCCAGTACACCGGGATGTAGTGCAGGTCGAAGTGCAGGCGGTAGAAGAAGTCGCCGCCACGGGTCTCGCGCGCCTTCAGTGCCTGGCCGTTGTTCGGGTCGAGCGTGGCGTCGCCGAAGCCACCGCGACGGCCACGACTGGGGTCGGCCAGTTCCGGTGGCAGCCGCCAGAACAGCTGCATGGCCGGGTTGCGCGGCTGCGGCAGGGTGACGAACCAGTTCTCGGCGTGACTCGCATTGGCCTGCAGGTAGGCCACCGCGCGCTGCGCGGCCACGTCGATGCTGACGTTGCTGGACGGCAGCTCCGGGCGCATCCAGCGACTGATTTCCTCGCGATAGTAGCTGGCCGTGCCGGCCATGAAGATCAGCAGCAGCAACCAGCCGACCAGCAGGCCGGTCCAGGTATGCAGCCAGGCCATCGACTGGCGGAATCCGTTCTTCATGCCCAGGCGCCCAACAGGCGTGCGACCGCCGCCATCAGCAGGGCGGGGGCGAGGATGCCGACCCAGGCCCGCAGTGCGCTGCGGGTGGCAAAGGCCCACAGCGCCGCGCAGGCAGCCACCACAATGGCCAGCAGCATGCCGGTCAGCACGGTCTGGCCGCGCGCGCCGGGCAACGCCACCGCGCAGAACACGCTGGTCATCGAGGCCAGCGCATAGCCGCCGAAAATCGCGGCCAAAGCGCGTGACAGCACGCCCCAGCGCGGGTTGGAGAACAAGGTGCGGGGGCTGGCGGGTGTGGGCGAGCGGTCCACGGCGTTCCTGAAGGTAGGAGAAGGGATGGAACGCGTCCGCGGCCCCCTTGCGCCCTGCGCATGTCGCCCAGCGTGTCCCATCGACGAAGCACTGCCCGCGCAGACGGGCAGCCCAGAAGTCGGGGCAGTACACGGGCGATGGGCACGTTTTTCGTGCCCGTTTGGCTAAGCGTACAACCGATCAGTAAATGATATGTATTCGCATTTCATGAATCAAGCGTGCTGATCGTGGGCGTTGGCCGGGGCTAGAACCTGAACACCACGGTTGCCGCATGCAGCAGCAGGCCGATCAACCCGCCCACCAGGGTGCCGTTGAAGCGGATGAACTGCAGGTCGCGACCCACACTCAGTTCCAGTTGCTCGACCAGGTGCCGCTCGTCCCAGCCCTTCACGGTCTGCGCGATATGCGTGGTCACGCCCTCGCGCAGGCGGCCGGTCAGGCGCTGCGCACCTTCCAGCAGGTGCTGGTTGAGGGCCTCGCGCAGGGCCGGGTCGGCCTGCAGGCTGCTGCCCAGCGACGCCAGGCTGCGCCGCAGGTGTCCGACCAGCGCCGAGTCTTCGCGTTGCAGGTCGGCGCGCAGGCTGGCATGGATACGCGCCCACAGCCCCTGCACGTAGTCCTGCAGGGCGGGGTGGTCGATCATGTCCTGCTTGAGCTGTTCGATGCGCTCAGCCAGCGCCGGGTCTTCGCGCAGGCGCTGCACGTAGTTCTGCAGCCAGGTCTCGTAGTCCTGGCGCAGCGGATGCTGCGGCTCGGCCAGCACCTGTTGCAGCTCTTCCAGTACCGCCCGCGCCAGGCGTTCGGCCAGGCTGTCGCCGATCTCGTCGATTGGCTTGACCCAGTTCACCGTGCTCGACAGCGTCGGCCATTCGCGCTGGATGTAGCGCACGATCAGCTGCGAGGCGCGCTCCTTCACCTCCGGCTGCTCCAGCCAGCGTCCCAGGCGCTGCAGGCCCTCGTCAAGCACGCGCTGGTGGCGGCCATCGGCGGTCAGCAGGGCCAGCAGTTCACCGGCGGTGGCAGCAGCGTTCCACTGCCGCAGCTGCTGCACCACGAAGGCATGCAGTTGCCGCCGCACCGCGGTTTCGTCGAAGAAATCCAGTGCCTGCAGCGCCCAGCCGCGGGCCATGTCGGCCAGCATCCGCGAGCGTGCCGGGTCGGCCAGCCAGCTACCGAGACGACTGGCCGGATCGAACACCTGCAGCTTGGCCAGCAGCACACCCGGTTCCAGGAACTGGTCGCGCACGAACAGCGCCAGGCTGTCGCCGATGCGTTCCTTGCTGCGCGGGATGATCGCGGTGTGCGGAATCGGCAGGCCCATTGGCCGCCGGAACAGCGCAACGACTGCGAACCAGTCGGCCAGCGCGCCGACCGCAGCAGCCTCGCAGAAGGCCGACACCCAGGCCCAGATGCCGCGTTCGCCGTGCCAATGGCTGACCGCGAATCCGGCCAGCATCAACAGCAGCAGGCCCAGTGCGAGGGCTTTCAGGCGCCGCAGCTGGGCGCGGCGCGGATCGTGGGCAGGCGTCATCGCACGAGTCTAACCGCAGCCCGGTGATGCCTGCCTGTAGAGCCGAGCCCATGCTCGGCTGCCTTGCGCGCGGCACACCGCAGCCGAGCATGGGCTCGGCTCTACCTGAGAGGTTCGCGCGTTTTTAAAGCGCTTCCAGTTGCTTGCGCAGCGCGGCCAGCTGCGCGCGCAGGGTGTCGTTCTCGCGGGTCAACGCGACCACGCGGCGGCGCAGGGCCGGGGCATCCTCGCCCAGCTGTTCCAGTGCCAACAGTACCTCGGCGTCGCGGCTGGCGATCTCGTCCTCGCTGGGCTCCTCGAAGTCCATCTCGGCCGCGTCCCGCTTCGGCGCGCGCGGCTTGCGCTTGGATTCGCGCACGCGCTTGGCCGCCTGCTTCAGCTCATCCTTGCCGCCGGCGGCGGCGGCGCGTTGCTCCTCTTCGGGCAGATCGGCCACGGCTGCGGCGGCGCTGATCGAGATCACGCCGGCCTTCACTGCCTCCACCACTTCGGGTGCAGCCTGGGCATGGATGCGCTCGATCATGCCGACCTGGCTGGTACTCAGCTTGGCTTCGCGGGCCAGTTCGGCGCGGCTGAGCTTCGGTGCCGGCTCCCACGGCGGGCTGTCCTCGCCCGCCTCATCGGCAATCTCGGCGGTACCGTCGCTCTCGCGCTGCAGCTGCGCCTGCTCGGCCTGCTTGCGGGCGGCCAGGATGTCGCGCTTGCGCAGCGCCAGCACGCCGCGCTGGAAATCGGACACGCTGCGACGGCCCAGATGCTGCTCGATCATCCACAGGTGAACGTCTTCCATGCTCTGGAAGCGCGTGTTCTGCACGGTGTTGAAGGGCAGGCCATGCTTCTGGCAGATGCCGAAACGGTTGTGACCATCGACCAGCACATTACCCCACAGCACCAGCGCATCGCGGCAGCCTTCGGCCAGGATGCTGCGCTCCAGCGCGTCATGTTCGTCCGCGGTCAGCGGGTCGATGTAGGCCTTGAGTTCTTCTTTGACGACGATATCCATGGGCACGGCAACGAGCAGGAGCGGAACCGCCCATTGTACCCGCTCGCCACCGCCGGCCCGGGCTCAGGCGGTGACCCGGATCATCTCGCCCAGGGTGCCGGTGATCTGGTCGATCTGCGCCTTGTCCACGATCAGCGGCGGCGACAGCGCGATGATGTCACCGGTGCAGCGCACCAGCAGCCGGCCATCGTGGAAGCAGCGCCGGAACACCTCGTAGCCGCGGCTGCCAGGGGCATCGCGGCGCGGTGCCAGCTCGACCGCGCCGACCAGCCCGAAGTTGCGGATGTCGATCACGTTGGGCAGGCCCTGCAGCGCGTGCAGCCGTTCCTGCCAGTACTCGCCCAGTTCGATGGCGCGCTCGAACAGGCGCTCCTCGGCGTAGACGTCCAGTGTTGCCAGCGCTGCGGCGCAGGCCAGCGGGTGACCCGAGTAGGTATAGCCGTGGAACAGCTCGATGGCCTGCGGCGGGGCCTGCATCAGCGTGGCATGCACGGCGTCGCTGGCCAGCACGCCGCCCAGTGGCACCGCGCCGTTGCTGACCGCCTTGGCGAAGGTCAGCAGGTCCGGTGTGACCCCGAAGCGCTGCGCGGCGAAGGGCATGCCGACCCGGCCGAAACCGGTGATGACCTCATCGAACACCAGCAGGATGCCGTGGTGGTCGCACAGTTCGCGCAGGCGCTGCAGGTATCCGGGCGCGGGCAGGATCACCCCGGCGGAGCCGGCGATGGGCTCGACGAAGACGGCGGCAATCGTCGAGGCGTCATGCAGCCCGATCAGCCGTTCCAGATCGTCGGCCAGCTCCGCGCCCTGGCGCGGCAGGCCCTTGCTGAACGCGTTGCGCTGCAGGTCCAGGGTGTGGCGCAGATAGTCCACGCCCCCCAGTTGCAGGCCGAACGCCCTGCGGTTGTTGGGCAGACCGCCCAGCGCCATGCCACCGAAACCGACGCCGTGATAGGCCTTCTCGCGGCTGATGAAGCGCGTGCGCTGGCCCTCGCCACGCTGGCGGTGGTAAGCCAGCACGATCTTCATCGCGGTATCCACCGCCTCCGAGCCGGAGCTGGTGAAGAACACATGGTTGAGCGGGGCCGGAGCCAGTGCGGCCAGCCGCTGTGCCAGCGCGAATGCCGGCGGCGAGCCCACCTGGAAAGCGGGTGAGTAGTCGAGCGTGCGTGCCTGCCCGGCGATGGCCTCGACGATGTGCGGTCGCGCGTGGCCGGCGTTGCAGCACCACAGGCCGGCGGTGCCGTCGAGGATCTGTCGGCCATCGATGTCTTCGTAGTGCATGCCTTCGGCGCGGACCAGCATGCGTGGTGCCGCCTTGTACTGGCGGTTGGCGGTGAATGGCATCCAGTAAGCGTCCAGTGACTCGGGGCGCTGTGTGGTCAGGTCGTGCAGGTCGCTTCCGGGACGCTTCATGCCAGCTCCGTCGGGTCCGATGCGACGAATGTAGCGCAGCCACGTCACGGCGGAGTCGCGGTGACCCCTGTATAACCAAGGCTCGTTGAATGCTGGAGCTTCCCATGGCCGATGTTCCCGACCGCAGCCATTGGCAGGCACTGGCCCTCCAGCTGTCGATGCCAGGCCAGGCCTTCATCGATGGCCGCTATGTCGATGCAGCCAGCGGCGCCCGTTTCGACTGCGTCAGCCCGATCGACGGTCGCGTACTGGGGGCGGTCGCCGACTGCGACGCACAGGACGTGGAGCGCGCGGTACTGGCCGCGCGGCGCAGCTTCGAGGCCGGCCACTGGTCGCAGGCCAGTCCGGCCCAGCGAAAGCGCGTACTGTTGGCGCTGGCGGCATTGGTCGAAACGCATGCCGACGAGCTGGCCCTGCTGGAAACCCTGGACATGGGCAAGCCGGTGCGTGATGCGCGCTGCATCGACCTGCCAGGCGCGGTGCGCTGCCTGCGCTGGACCGCCGAGGCCGTGGACAAGCTGTACGGCGAGATCGCGCCGACCGGCCCGCACGAACTGGGACTGGTCACGCGCGAGGCCGCCGGGGTCGTGGCCGCGATCGTTCCGTGGAACTTTCCGCTGCTGATGGCCTGCTGGAAGATCGCGCCTGCATTGGCCATGGGCAACTCGGTGGTGCTCAAGCCGTCCGAGCGCTCGCCCTTGAGTGCGTTGCGGCTGGCGGCGCTGGCCGCCGAAGCGGGCCTGCCAGAGGGCGTGCTGAACGTGCTGCCGGGGCACGGTGCGCGCGTCGGTGAGCCGTTGGCCCTGCACATGGATGTGGACGTGCTCGCCTTCACCGGCTCCACGGCCACGGGCGCGAAGCTGCTGCAGTGTTCAGGGCGATCCAACCTCAAGCGGGTCTGGCTGGAGTGTGGCGGCAAGAGCCCGCATGTGGTGTTTGCCGACGCCCCTGATCTGGACGCCGCCGCGAAGGCGGTGGCACAGGGTATCTTCTTCAACCAGGGCGAGGTCTGTACCGCAGGTTCGCGGCTCCTGGTACAGCGTTCGATCCGCGAGGATTTCGTGCATCAGGTGGTTGCTTATGGCCAGCACATGCACCCCCGCCATCCATTGGACCCCGATGCGCCGATGGGCGCGCTGGTGGATGCCGCGCACCTGGACAAGGTGATGGACGATATCGCGCGCGCCGAAGGCGAGGGTGCCCGGTTGCTGCTGGGTGGGCGGCGCGCCGAAGTGGAAGCCGGCGGCAGCTACGTCCAGCCCACCGTGTTCGACCAGGTGCGCCCGGAGCAGGCACTGGCGCGCGAGGAAGTGTTCGGGCCGGTGCTGGCTGTGCTTGGTTTCGAAGACGAGGCCGAAGCGGTGCGCGTGGCCAATGACAGCCGCTACGGCCTGGCCGCCGGCCTGTGGACACGGGACCTGGGGCGAGCCCACCGCGTCGCGCGCCAGCTGCGTGCCGGCAGCATCTGGGTGAACGGCTGGGATGGCGGCGACATGACCGCTCCGTTCGGGGGCTACAAGCAGTCCGGCAACGGGCGCGACAAATCGCTGCATGCGTTCGACAAGTACAGCGAGATCAAGGCCACCTGGATGCAGCTGTAACGACGCGATTGCTGGACGGCTGTTCGCTCTCTGTAGAGTCGAGCGATGCTCGACTGCCGTTCGTTCTTCTGTAGAGCCGAGCCATGCTCGGCTGCATCTCGCGAAGAACCGTCGAGCATGGCTCGACGTTACAGGAGGCGCCTGCCCCCTCGTCGGCATCGGTGTCGGCTGAAACCATCGTGCCGTACCGCCGCCAGCCCGTGGCAGAATCGGTCGATCTGCCATTTCCCGTGTTGCCGATGTCCTCGATCACCGCTGCCGCGCCGCCCGTGAATTCCCCCCGTCGTGTTCTGCTGGCCAGCCTGATCGGTACCACGATCGAGTTCTTCGACTTCTACATCTACGCCACGGCCGCGGTGCTGGTGTTCCCGCACCTGTTCTTCCCGGACAGCAGCGAACAGGCAGCCCTGCTGCAGTCGCTGGCAACCTTCGCGGTGGCCTTCATCGCACGCCCGGTTGGGTCGGCAGTGTTCGGCCATTTCGGCGATCGCATCGGGCGCAAGGCCACCCTGGTGGCTGCGCTGCTGACCATGGGGCTGTCCACGGTGCTGATCGGCCTGCTGCCGACGCACGCACAGATCGGTCTGTGGGCGCCGGCGCTTCTGGCGCTGTGCCGTTTCGGCCAGGGCCTGGGTCTGGGCGGCGAGTGGGGCGGGGCAGTGCTGCTGGCCACCGAGAACGCACCGCCGGGCAAGCGTGCCTGGTACGGCATGTTCCCGCAGCTGGGTGCACCGCTCGGCTTCCTGCTGTCGGCCGGCATCTTCCTGGTGCTCGGCCGTTGCCTGAGCCAGGCCGACTTCCTGCAGTGGGGCTGGCGCATTCCGTTCGTGGCCAGCGCGCTGCTGGTCGGCCTCGGCCTGTGGGTGCGGTTGAACATCCACGAGACCCCCGACTTCAAGCAGGCGCTGGAGCGCAAGGCGCCGGTGCGGCTGCCGATGTGGACGGTGCTGCGCGACCACCCGGTGCCGATGCTGCTGGGTACCCTGGGCGCGTTCGCCACCTTCGTGCTGTTCTACCTGATGACCGTGTTCAGCCTCGGCCATGGCACGGCGGTGCTGGGTTACAGCCGCGAGCAGTTCCTGCTGATGCAGATGGCCGGCATGCTGTTCTTCGCGCTGGGCATCCCGCTGTCGGCGCGCTATGGCGACCGCTGGGGGACGCGCCGCACGATGATCGTGGCCAGCGTGCTGATCATCGGTTTCGGCGTGCTGTTCGCGCCGCTGTTCCAGCCGCACAGCCCGTGGATGGTCACCGCCTTCCTGTGCCTGGGCCTGTTCCTGATGGGCCTGACCTATGGTCCCTGCGGTACCTTCCTGGCCGAGATCTACCCGGTGGAGGTGCGCTATACCGGCGCATCGCTGTCATTCAACCTGGCCGGCATTCTGGGTGCGGCACCGGCGCCGTACCTGGCCACCTGGCTGGCCGAACGCTTCGGTCTGGTCGCGGTTGGCTACTACCTGTGCCTGACTGCGGCAGCGACGCTGTGCGCGCTGGTGGCACTGCACCGGCGCGCGCTGCGGTTCAGCCAAAGAAGCGCTTGAGCGTGCGTCCCAGCCAGCCACCGCCCTGGTGCTCGCGGGTGAACTGGTTCAGGTGTGCCTTGACCTGTTCGGCGTAGGCCTGGTCATCGCCGCGGATGTGGTTGAACAACCAGCGCGAGAGCATCGTGCGCAGTTCATCGCTGATGTCCTCGCCGGCCTGGAAGCGCAGCCGGTACTCGGCCACACGCTTGATGAAGATCTCATGCACGCGCTTGTGCGCGGCACAGAACGGGTAGCCCGCTTCCTCCATCAGCTCTTCCTCGAACGCGAAGTGCGACATGGTGTAGTCGACCACCTCGTCGATCACTTCACCCACTGCCGCGCGCTGCAGGCTGGACTGGGCCACGTGCAGGTGGTTGAGCATCTCGATGATGCGGCGGTGTTGTTGGTCGATCACATCGATGCCGATGTTCAGATCGTCCTGCCAGACCAGTAGTGCCATCCCCGGCTCCCCTTCATGCGTATGTCGGGGCCGACTGTAGAGCTGTCGTGCGGGAACGGCGTTGATCTGGATCAAAGCGAGCCGGTCAGGTCAGCGCAGGCTCGCGTGGACGCAGCGGGCTGGCCACCGTGGTGCAGCTGACCCGATTGCGGCCACCGGCCTTGGCCAGGTACAGCTGGCGGTCGGCCTCGGAGATCAGCCGGTGCAGCGCATCGCGCTGCGGGCGCAGGCAGCACAGGCCGATGCTGACCGTCATGCGCAGGGTAGCGGTGCCGATGTCCACCTCCAGTGCGGCGATGCGCTGGCGCAGCTCCTCGAAGTACAGCAGCGCCTCGTCCTGTTCCATGTCTGGCACCAGCAGGCAGAACTCCTCGCCGCCGAAGCGCGCGATCAGGTCGTGGCTGCGTGCATGCGCGGTCACCGCGCCGGCCACCGCGCGCAGCGCGTCGTCGCCCGCTTCGTGGCCATGGGTGTCGTTGATGTGCTTGAAGTGGTCGATGTCGATCATCGCCACCGCCACGCATTGGCCGTGCAGCTGCAGCTGCGGCAGCTGACGCTGGCTCTGCTCCAGGAAGAAGCGTCGGTTGGGCAGGCCGGTGAGGAAATCGCGGGTGGCCAGGTCCTGCAGGGTGCCGATCAGCTCCAGCTGGTCCACGTTCTGCGAGACGCGGCAGAAGAACTCCTCGCGCGAGAACGGCTTGCGCAGGAAATCGTTGGCGCCGTTCTTCAGGAAGCGCGGGATCAATGAGGCGTCGGTATTGCCGGAGATGCCGATCACCGCCACCTTGTCGCGCGAGCGCAGGGTGCGCAGGCGACGGGTGAATTCCACGCCCTGCATGCCGGGCATTTCCTGGTCGACCACCGCCAGGCGGATCGCCGGATGCGCCTCGATTGCAGCCAGGCCCTCGTTGCCGTCGGCGGCTTCGTGCACCTCATGCCCATACATGCGCAGCAGGGCGGCGGCATAGCCACGCGCGGACGGCGAATCGTCCACCACCAGCGCGGCGATGCGTCGGTTGCGTTCCAGCCGCTGCACCAGCCACACCAGGTAGTCGATGCTGCCCGGGGTGTTCTTCAGCACGTAGTCGATGATCTGCTGCTGTAGTACGCGCTTGCGCAGGTCCTCGTCGTAAACGCCGCTGACCACCACCGTCGGCAGGTCGCGCTTGAGGAAGAACTCGACCACCGCATCGCGGTCGCCGTCGGCCAGCACCAGTCCGGTCAGCACCAGGAACCAGCCCCCGCCTTCGCTGAGCAGCCGGTCGGCCTCGGCCAGGGTGGAGGCGATCACCACCGGCAGTTCCAGGCGCTGCTCGATGGCTTCGCGCAGCATGCCGGTGAACGCACGGGAGTTTTCGACCAGCAGGATCCGCTGCGGCAGCGGATCGGCCAGGTCGCCATCGACGGCGGCCTGCGGCAGCACGGGCATGATGCGGTGGCTCACGAGGGAGGGGCTCGGCACGGATAGCGGCGGTTTCGGGTGTAACTTTAGCGGGGCAGTATGCCCTGCGTGTCGTTCGGCGATCAGGCGGGCGATGTGAATGACGCCGCTGTGCCCGCAATGGATTCGTGCAGGACGAACCGGAGCCGGTTGCCACGGCAATGCACCGTACCGCCGTAGGCCATTATCCGGCCGGCCAGACGCTCCGTGGCCTGCTGAACGGTCCCACTCGACAGCGTGCAGCTGCGGTCAAGCAGGCCCACGACCACCACAATGCCGCGGCGGTCGCCAGCCTGGCCGCTCCGGGCGCGCACGCTGACCTGTCCCGACTCCAGCTCCAGCAGCAGCGACACCGCCTCGATCAGCGAGCGATAGATGGCGAGCTGCAGGTCAACAGTCAGCATGCAGGGGTTCCCCTCCAGCCGGGGCGGTATCACGCGATGGGAGTTGTCCCAGTTCTCGCATGCGCCGCCAACGCGCAGCGCGATATACAGCCCAACCTGCTCCAGCCCCGTGGGGTAGACCAGACTGGCCTGTTCACGGAACAGCCGCGAGTGCACGGATGAGGCGTGCTGCAGGCTGTTGGCCACCGCATGATGCCCCTGCGCCTTCAGCCAGCTGACCATCTCGCCGAGCGAGCTGTCCATGCCTTCGCCGAGTTGCCTGAGATGGGAGGCGCGCGCGCGAAGTTCACGCTCACGGATCTGATGCGAACTACGTGCCAAGCGCAATGTGGTTTCCTCAGCCAGTCCACGGGACCGTGCACGTTCGTGGTGATAGCTGATGCTGGATCCCAGGGCGAGCAGTGCGACACTCATCACGGCCATGTTCTGCTGGGTGGCGAAGGTGCCCAGGTCGAACGAGGACGGTAGGCCGGTGCTGGGAGTGGCGAAATGGAGTGGAAGGTTCAACAGCGGAATCGCGATGGCAGCGCCACGCCACCCATGCATGAAGGTCAGGGCGATCGCCGGTAGGGAGGACAGCAGCACCAGGTGGGTGCGTGTGGTGTGGGCGCTGATGGCCGTAAGCTGCATGCACAGGGCCAGGACCAGCATCACCAGGATGGCCGTGACCGTAGGTGCAGCAAAGCGGCGCGTCCAATTGGGGGCCGCGTCTCGTCGCGACCAGAGGAATGCCAGTGGCACGAGGGTAATGATGGCGGCGAAGTGGCCAAAGATCGTGCGATCAACTGCGCTAAGCAGGTTGCTCGGCGGCGGGTTCGACCACAGGGCGAATGAAATGCCCATATTGAGAACCGGGACGAACAACGCCGTGCAGAAGGTCAGCGACAGCAGCCAGAGGCCGGCGGCGGACTCCGATGGCATTCTCATGCGGTGCAGGTGGACCACCAGCATCGCCATCGGCATCAGCAGCGTCGAGGCCAGGATGACCCAGGCCAGGCCGTAGCTGTCGATCATGGGGATGCGCAGGGTTGCGAAGTAGGCGTACTCGCCAAGCAGCAGGTAGGGCCACAGGCGGGTCGGGACGATCAGGAGTGCCGCTGCCCGGATGCCCGCTGGCAGGAAGAACTGATCCAGCGAGAACTGACGCGAGACAAGGCAGCTCAAAGCGTAGACGGCCGCGAGTGCGATTCCGACGGGTCGGATCCGGAAGCTCAGTTCAATTGCTTCTTTGAATCGGTCCAAGCCCCGCCTCTTGCCTCCCGGCCAATGATGACTGGCCACGTCCGTAGACATTATCGACAGTCGGAGAAGGGCGCAATCGAGGTGTCTGGCCTCCCTTTGCGCTGCAATTGCCGGCTTCCTGCGCTTCGTGGCCCTACACGGTCAGCAGTGCGTCGGCATAGCCACCAGCGGACGGTGAATCATCCACAATCAGCGCGTCCTCGGTTCGATCACGTTGCAGCCGTTGCACCCGCTACATTCGGCAGTTGATGCTGTCCACTGTGTTCACTATCGCGCAATCGACAATGTCCTGCTGTTACACGCGCCTGTCCAGGTCATTTGTCGCAGATGCAGCTGACCCGCACCGTGGGCGGGTTTCGCTACGGGTATTGGCGATTTCGGACGCAGCATCGGCGTGGCATGGGTTTGCATCGATCCAGTCGATTATGTCCCATGGGCTTTACGGAGTCCGCCCGGTATATGCTGATGCGATTGGGGGTAGCATCCTGCTTGATCCGTATTGCATCCAACCTGGAGGTTAGTGTGGGAAATTTCCGAATTCATGCATTTGCTGGTGCGTTGATGTTGGTGCCGGTATCCGTTCTTGCTTTTGCCCCAAGTGACGACCATGGAATCAAGATGGCCGGCCAAGGACTCGGCCAGTCGATTCCGCAGGCACAGGACCTGAGCGTGGATCCCGGCTGGTTGGTCTATGGGTTCGAGCGCGATGGCATGGATTATTTCCAGGTAAACGATCTCGCGGGCCACGTGCACATCGTGATCGGCAATGCTGCGGGCACGTTCTGGGTACTGCCGGCAGGTGACCCATCTGCGAAGGTGTCGTTGCCTGAGCAGCGCCTGCCTGTTCCCGCCAAAGCCACCAGGACGGTTGTCTATCGGTCCCCCGCATTCACGCTGGTCAGATATGCAAGCGGAGCTGATGTCTTGTGGGCGGTAGAGGCACCCTGATACCGCCTGTTGCCGGGATATCGGAGAGCGCCAGTGTCAGACTGCATGGGCACCCGGATGTTCGCCGGGTGCCCATGACGCCTTTGGCCAGCGGGATGAGCGGGACGTTCATGCGATACCGCTGCGTTGGTTCGATCCGATCGCTTGACTGTGAAATGCGCTACTGCAGCGCAGAGGGTGCAGGGCAGCTGTACCGTGATGGAGCACTGGGCTGTGTCTCAAGTTTTGTTTCACGGTCGAGGAACAGGATCCTGACCCGGTTGCGATAGCAGTCAACGGTCCCGTCATAGGGCAGGGTTCGCCCGGTCAGCCGCTCGAACGCTGCCATGGTTGTCTGCTGGGAAAGGCGCCGACGCGACTCCAGCAGCGACACGATCATGAGGATTCCGCGCCTGGAGCCCATTCCGCCGCATCTTGCACGAATGCGAATCTGTCCACCTTCATGCTTGAGAAGAATGGAGACTGCATCAATCAGTGTCCGGTAAGCGGCCAACTGCAGTTCCACGCTCAGGTTGCAGGGGTCGCCTTTCAGATCAGGGCGGAGAACGCGCTCCGTCAGCGTCCACGACTCACGGATGCCACCAGCCTGCAAAGCCACGTAAAGCCCAAGATGCTCCAGGCCCGAGGGATAGACCATGCTTGTCTGTTCGCGAAGGAGCCGCGAATGTACATTCGAAGTATGCAGAAGGCTGCTGGCCACTGCGTGATGTCCCTGGGCCTTGAGCCAGTCGGCCAGCTCCACCAGTGAGGTATCAATGCCGTCGCCGAGCTTGCGAAGGTGCAGGGCACGCTCACGCAGCTCCATCTCGCTGGCCAATTGCGAGCTCCTCGCAAGATGGATGGCGTCCCTTTCCCCCATCTCGCGCAGCCTGTAACGATGGTAGAAGTGGGTGATGCGTGATCCGAGCAACAGCAATACGATGCCGCTGATCGCCATGATCTGCTGGGTGATGAAGGCCGCGGGATCGAATGCGGTGGGATGGGTGTTGGGCGTGGTCAGGCCGATGACCATGTTGAGCACCGGTACTGCAAGGGCGGCACCCTTCCAGCCATACAGGCAGGTAAGTGCGGCCGCGGGGAGTGCCAGCAGCAGCAGGAGCGTTGCCTTCAGCGCAACCCAGTCTGCGGGCAGTTGAGTTGCTGCTATCCCGATCAGGAGCATCGATGAAAGTGCCGCCAGCATCGGGGTCTTTCGTCCAGCGTTCCACTCCTGCCCCAGGTCCTGTCGCGCCCACAGCATGGCGATGGGTGCCACCGTCAGAATGCCGATGAAGTCGCCCACGCTGTAACGCGCCGCACTGGTCAGGAAGGGCGTGGAAGGGGGTGTTGGCCAGAGCAGATGGGAAAAGCTGAGGTTCAGCAGCGTAACTACGACGCTGGAAGCGGCGGCAATCAACAAGAGGCCGATCGTCTGCGACTCCGCCATCAGTCGCCGTTGCAGCTTCACAATCAACATCACTGCGGGCATGAGGAACGCGGAGGCAACAATGACCCATGTCAGGCCGTACTTCTCGATCATTGGTACGCGGGACTGTGCAAAGTACGCATATTCGCCCAGCAGCAGATAAGGCCACAGGCGCGGCGGGCACAACAGTACGGCCGCCACCCGGATGCCGGCTGGCAAATAGAACTGATCCAGCGACAGCTGTCGGGTTGCCCAATAGGCAACTGCATAAAGCAAGGCAAGCATCAGGCCAGCCGGACGAATGCGCACCTTCAGCAACAATCCTTCTTTCCACCAGTCCAATCGCACGTCCCCCTCTCCTACGTGTCCCCTGTCAGCTTCCATTCGCCGCGGGGCCCGGTTTCTCAGGACGTTATCGGTCTGCGAACGATTATGCAATTGCACAGCGGCGCATTTAGGTAATTGACCAACCATCCATCACACATGTTGCGTGAAAATCTGTAACGTGTGCAGCACGATCAGCGCTGCGGTGCGCTTGTCAGAACGTTCAATACAGGTGGAGATGCAGAATCTTCACCACAATGCATCCCGCAGCTTGTACCACGACATCGCCGCCACCAGCAGCGGCATGCGCAGCAGCCGGCCGCCGGGGAAAGGCGCATGCCGCAGGCGCTGGAACACGTCCAGGCGCTCGCTCTGGCCGGCAATCGCGGCGGCGATGACTTCGCCGGCCAGCCCGGCGGCGGCCACCCCATGGCCGGAGAACCCCTGCGCGAAGTACAGGTTGCCGTCCAGCCGGCCCCAATGCGGGGCGCGGTTGCGGGTGATGTCCACGTAACCGCCCCAGACCTGCTCCAGCGGCACGTCGGCCAGTTGTGGAAACACCTGGTGCATGCGCCGCTGCATCACCCCGTGCAGGCCGGGTGGGGGCAACGCCGAGTAACTGGCGCGACCGCCGAACAGCAGCCGGTGATCGTGGCTGAGGCGGAAATAGTCCAGTGCCCACGCGGTGTCGGCCACGGCCATGTTGTTGCCGATCAGGGCGCGGGCGCGCTCGGCACCGAGCGGCGCGCTGGCGCCGATATAGGTGCCGACCGGCATGATCCGGCGTTCCAGCTCGGGCAGCAGGCCCTGCAGCCAGGCATTGCCGGCAACCACCAGGTGCGCAGCGCGCACGCTGCCCCGCGCGGTATGCAGGGTGGGCTGCGGTCCGCGCTGCACGCGGGTCACTGCGGAGTTCTCGTGGATCACCACGCCGGCCGCGCGCGCCGCATCGGCCAGGCCACGCGCATAGGCCAGCGGGTGCAAGTGCGCGCTGTGCGGATCGAACATCGCGGCGCGGTAGCGCGGGCTGTCCAGCTGCGCGCGCAGGGCATCACGGTCCCACCACTGCATCGGGTAGTCGTAGTGGCGCTGAAGGTGCTCGCAGTTGGCGTGCAGGTCGCGCTCGTGGCGTTCGCGGATGGCGACGCTGGCGTGGCCCTCCACCCAATGGCAGTCGATACCATGGCGATCGATGCGCCTGCGCATCGCCTGTACCGCTTCGCGCGACCAGTCGAACAGGTGGCGCGCATCGTCACGGCCGAGCTGACGCTCCAGTTCGTCCACCTCGCAGCCATAGCCGGCCAGCGCCTGGCCACCATTGCGGCCGGACGCGCCCCAGCCGACCCGCTGTGCGTCCAGCACCACCACGCGCTGGCCACGCGCGGCCAGTTCCAGTGCGGCGGTCAGGCCAGTATAGCCGGCGCCCAGCACCGCAACGTCGGCCTGCACCTGCCCCTGCAACGAGGGCAGTGCGGGCGGTTCGGGCAGGCTGGAGGCATACCAGCTGGGCGGAAACGCGGCGCTCACTGCAGGCCTCGCGGGTGCAGTGCGGGAGGGCGGAGCATGGCAGGTCGATCAGCGTTCACCCCGGTAGTTTCGCCGATGCATGGCAGCTGTGGTGTGACGGCAGCGACTTGCCGCCGTTGCCAGGCGACGGGTAACGTGTCGGCACGCCAAGGAGTCTTCCCATGCGCCGCCTGCCCTGGGTGGGCCTGCCCACCGACAGCACCGTGCTCGGCCACCACCGTTTCGCGGTGGCCGGCGAGAAGTACGTGCGCGCGCTGGCCGAGGCGGCCGAGGTGACCCCGGTGGTGTTGCCGAGCCTGCAGCCACGGTTGCCGGCCAGCGACTGGCTGCTTGGGCTCGATGGCCTGCTGTTGACCGGCGCGGTCAGCAATATCGAACCGCAGCACTACGAGGGCGGTCGCAGCTGGCCAGGCAATCCGCATGACCCTGCCCGCGATGCCAATGCCTTCGCGCTGCTGCACGAGGCGCTGGCGCTGGACCTGCCAGTGCTGGCGATCTGCCGGGGCTTCCAGGAGTTGAACGTCGCACTGGGCGGCACCCTGCATCCGCAGGTGCATGCGGTGCCCGGCCTGGCCGACCATCGCGACGACCCGCGGGCGCCGGTGGACGTGCAGTATGGGCCGGCCCATGCGGTGACCCTGGCCGCCGACGGCTGGCTGGCGCAGTGGCACGGCAGTGGCCGCGCGCAGGTCAATTCGGTGCACGGACAGGGCATCGCCCGCCTCGCGCAGGGCCTGCAGGTCGAGGCCATGGCCGATGACGGACTGGTCGAGGCGGCGCGCAGCCTGCACCATGGATTTGTGCTCGGCGTACAGTGGCATCCGGAGTGGCGTGTCACGCAGACGCCGTTCTATCACGCTATTTTCCGTGCGTTCGGCCAAGCTTGCCGGCAGCACCAACAGAACCGACTGGATTCCCGATGAGTTCCCGAACGCGCCCGCGCAAGACGGCCACGCCCCCCGCACCGCAGGAAAGCAGCCTGCTGCGCTGGCTGAAGGAGCGGCGCATCACCGAGGTGGAATGCCTGGTGCCGGACATCACCGGCAACGCCCGCGGCAAGATCATTCCTGCCGACAAGTTCTCGCACGACTACGGCACGCGCCTGCCGGAAGGCATCTTCGCCACCACCGTCACCGGCGAGTTCCCTGACGACTACTACGAGCTGACCTCGCCGTCGGACTCGGACATGATGCTGCGCCCTGACCCGGATACGGTGCGCATGGTGCCGTGGGCAGCCGATGCCACCGCACAGGTCATCCACGATTGCTACACCAAGAGCGGCGAACCGCACGAGCTTGCGCCGCGCAACGTGCTGCGCCGCGTACTGGCGGCTTATGCGGAACTGGGCCTGCGCCCGGTGGTGGCGCCGGAGCTGGAGTTCTTCCTGGTGCAGAAGAACACCGACCCGGACTTCCCGCTGCTGCCACCGGCCGGTCGCTCGGGACGCCCGGAGACCGCGCGGCAGTCGTACTCGATCGACGCGGTCAACGAGTTCGACCCGATCCTCGACCTGATGTACGACTACGCCGATGCGATGAAGCTGGACGTGGACACGCTGATCCACGAATCCGGCGCAGCACAGCTGGAGGTCAATTTCACCCATGCCGATGCGATGGACCTGGCCGACCAGGTGTTCCTGTTCAAGCGCACCATGCGCGAGGCGGCGATGCGCCACGGGGTGTACGCCACGTTCCTGGCCAAGCCGATGGAGAACGAGCCCGGTAGTGCCATGCACATCCACCAGAGCCTGGTGCGGGTGAGCGATGGCAGCAATGTGTTCGCTGGCGAGACCGATGCTGAGGGCGAGTTCAGCCCGGTGTTCGGCCACTACCTGGGCGGCCTGCAGAAGTACGCGCCGCAGGCGATGGCGTTCTTCGCGCCGAACGTGAATTCCTACCGGCGCCTGGTGTTCGGCGAAGTCTCGCCGAGCAACGTGCACTGGGGCTTCGACAACCGCACCTGCGGCCTGCGCGTGCCGCTGGATACGCCGGAAAACATGCGCGTGGAGAGCCGTTTCGCCGGCTCCGACGCCAACCCCTACCTGGCGATGGCCGCGACCCTGGCCTGCGGCCTGCTCGGCATCCGCGAGCGGCTGGCGCCGGACGCGCCGGTGACCGGCAGCGCGAAGGAACTGGGCTACAACCTGCCGCGCTCGCTGGGCGAGGCGCTGGACGGGCTGGAGCAGTGCAGCGAGCTCCAGGCCCTGCTGGGCGAGCGTTTCTGCCGCGCCTACATCTCGGTCAAGCGCAAGGAATACGAGACCTTTTTCCGCGTCATCAGCTCGTGGGAGCGCGAGTTCCTGCTGCTGAACGTCTGAGCATCTGGAATAGAAAAATCCGCCGCCGGGGGGTAGGCTGGCACCCGTCGCCGGCCCCGCCGGCCCCCCTTCCCGCATTCTGGAGCACCCGATGAAGCTGCGTATCCTCACGCTCGGCCTGGCCTCCGCCATGCTTGCCGCCTGTGGCGGTGGCAACGGCGGCGCGCAGGACAGCCAGGTCCTGAACGTCTACAACTACAGCGATTACATCGCCGAGGACACCATTCCGACCTTCGAGAAGGAGAGCGGCATCAAGGTGACCTACGATGTGTTCGACAGCGATGAGATGGTCGAGACCAAGCTGCTGGCCGGCAACAGCGGCTACGACGTGGTGGTGCCGACCCTGAACTTCTTCGGCCGCCAGATCCAGGCCGGCGTGTTCCTGCCGCTGGACAAGAGCAAGATCCCGAACCTGGCCAACCTCGATCCGGCGGTGATGAAGCGCATCGCCACCCAGGATCCGGGCAACCAGTACGGCGTGCCGTACATGATCGGCACCACCGGCATCGGCTACAACGTGGACATGCTGAAGCAGCGCTTCGGCGGCAGCACCGATATCGCCAACAGCTGGGACCTGGTGTTCAAGCCGGAGAACATCAGCAAGATGAAGGACTGCGGCGTGACCATCCTGGACACGCCGGCCGACATGATCCCGATCGCGCTGCATTACCTGGGCCTGGATCCGCACAGCGGCGACCCGGCCGAACTGCAGAAGGCGGCCGACCTGCTGAAGTCGATCCGCCCGTACGTGCAGAATTTCCACTCCTCGCAGTACGTCGGTTCGCTGGCCAATGGCGGCACCTGCCTGGTGGTCGGCTGGTCGGGTGACATCATCCAGGCCCGCGACCGCGCCGAGGAAGCCAGCAATGGCGTGCACGTGGCTTATTCGATCCCGAAGGAAGGTGCGCCGCAGTGGTTTGACATGCTGGCGATCCCGAAGGACGCCAAGCACCCGGAAGCGGCTTACAGGTTCATCAACTATCTGCTGGAACCGAAGGTCGCCGCGGCCAACACCAACTTCATCCACTACGCCAACCCGATCCCGGCCGCGACACCGCTGGTGGACGAGGCGATCCGCACCGACCCGACGATCTATCCGCCGGCTGACGTGGCCGAGAAGATGTTCACCTACTCGATCAACACGCCGGAGACCGACAAGCTCTACACCCGGCTGTGGACCGAGGTGAAGACCGGCCGTTAAGCGGGTCTGGCGCCGCCGGGCGTTGCCCGGCGGCCGCCTTGCTTCACCGTGCCGGAATCGGTACCGCCGCCCTCGCCAAGGTGCCTCAGGATGGCCGGCAGCAGGTCGCGTGCATCGCGGCCGCCGTTGCACAGGAACGACGAACTCATCCGCTGCAGGTTGTGCATGCCGATGAAGAACAAGCCCGGTTGCGGGGAAACGCCAAACTCGCCCAGCGGATAGCCGTGGGCATCCAGCGCGCCCTGTACATCGAGCCAGGGCCACTCGGCGACGAAACCGGTGGCCAGCACCACCGAGCGGATGTCTGCGGACGGCAGATCCAGCTCGCACGGGGACGGGTCCGGCTCCCAGTGCAAGTAGACCTCTTCGGGAATGTAGCGGGCATCGTCGGTGCGCGGTTCGGGCCGCGTGGCGTAGTACGCGCTGGCCAGCGAATCGAGATAGGCATACTCGGCCCGAGTGGCCTTGATCGCGGTGCGGAGCTGCGGGCGGACATCGGCAAAGCGGGCGGTGTTTCCACTGAATTCCTGCAACCGGCCCAGCAACCTGATACCTGCGCGGTGCATCGCCAGCAGGCTGATCGAGCTGCCCCGGCCGCTGCTTCCCTTGCCCGAGATCAGCGGAAACTCCGCAGTGCGGGCCCTGCGCAGCGCATCCGGTTCTCCGGCCAGTACGGCGGCCGCTTCACTCACATGCTGGTGGATGCGCCCGGCCATGTCCCACCAGGTCATCGAGTCCTTGCCGCGCAGCCGGCGGGTGTGCGAGTGACGCTGGGCCAGTGACCAGTACACGCTGCGACCGCTGTCGCGCAGGTCCTGGGCGATCTGCGCGCCGGACTGGCCGCCGCCGATGACCAGCACCGCGCCCTCGGGTAGCTGGCCGGGACCGCGGTAGTCGCTGGAGTGCAGCACGGTGAGGCCTGGTGCGGGCGCGAACGGGGCCCGGGGCAACCGCGCCCGGCGGTATTCACCGGTGGCAACCACCACCGCCTGGGCATGGATCAGCCCCCGGCTGCTGTCGATGGCATAGCCACCGGACTCCGGCCCGACCCGATGGACCACGCACCCCTCGCTGATCGGCAACGCGCGCTCGTCGGCATAGTCGCGCAGCCGTCGGATCACTTCCGGGGCCCCCATGAACCCTTCCGGGTCATCCCCGGCATAGGCATGGCCATGCAGGGCCATGGTCGCGTTGGCGGTGTTGGTCTGGAACGAATCCCAGCGTCGCCGCCAGCTGGCACCCACGGTTTCGGCCTCCAGCACGCGATGCTCGACGCCGGCCTCCTGCAGGAGCGCGCTGAGCGACAACCCGGCCTGGCCGGCGCCGATGATGACCAGCGGCAGCCGTGCAGGCAGGCAGCCTGGCAGGCGGGGCGGGAAAGGGGAGGGGCTGTCCGGGGAAATCACCAGGGTCGGTCCATGCAAGGCCTAGATCCGGGGCATTGCGCGGGGAATGTCCCGGGCTTTCAATGGATCCCGCTCTGAAAAATGTTGCAGATCGGGCCGCCGCCCGTGGTGTGTGGCCGGGACGGCCGTCCGGGCGTCGAGGAGAGCTCGGGCCTTCCGGCGCAGAGGCCACCATGGCGGGGGAAAACCGACACACCTCGGGAGGCCTGGGCGCGCCAGCGGCCGCTTCCACCCACTGCCGTCATATCCCCTTCGGCCCCCGGCCGTTAGAATGGCCGCCGCTGTCCACCGCCCGCTCCCGGAGCCCCCATGCCCGTTGAAGCCCAGCCGGTAGCCGCCGTCGTCGACACGACCGGTGCGCCCGGCTATCTCTCCATTCGTGATCTGCGCAAGGAATTCGACGGATTCGTCGCCGTCGACGACGTCAACCTGGACGTGCGCAAGGGCGAGATCTTTGCCCTGCTCGGTGGCTCCGGCAGTGGTAAATCGACCCTGCTGCGCTGCCTGGGCGGCTTCGAGACGCCCACCAAGGGCAGCATCACCGTCGATGGCCAGCGCCTGGACGCGCTGCCGCCGTACCAGCGGCCGGTCAACATGATGTTCCAGTCCTATGCCCTGTTCCCGCACATGACGGTCGAGCAGAACATCGCCTTCGGCCTGAAGCAGGATGGCCTGGGCAAGGACGCGATCAGCAAGCGCGTCGGCGAGATGCTCGACCTGGTGCAGATGGGCCACCTGGGCAAGCGCAAGCCGCACCAGCTGTCCGGTGGCCAGCAGCAGCGCGTGGCGCTGGCGCGGTCGCTGGCCAAGGGGCCGAAGCTGCTGCTGCTGGACGAACCGATGGGCGCGCTGGACAAGAAGCTGCGCTCGCAGATGCAGCTGGAACTGGTCAGCATCATCGAATCGTCGGGCGTGACCTGCGTGATGGTCACCCACGACCAGGAAGAAGCGATGACCATGGCCACCCGCATCGCGGTGATGGATGCCGGCTGGATCCAGCAGGTCGGCAAGCCGGACGAGGTCTACGAGCAGCCGGCCAACCGCTTCGTCGCCGAGTTCATTGGTTCGGTCAACCTGTTTGACGGGGTGATCGACGAGGACCTGCCCGAGTACGTGACCGTGCGCTCGCCGCTGTTCCCGGCGCCGATCTACATTGCCCATGGCATCACCTGCTATGAAGGGCAGCCGGTCGCGTTCGCGCTGCGCCCGGAGAAGGTGATGATCGGCAAGGACGAGCCGGAAGGGCACACCAACAAGGCGCAGGGCGTGATCGAGGACATCGCCTACTTCGGCAGCCACTCGGTCTATCACGTGCGCCTGCCCAGCGGCGCCAAGGTGCTGGCCAACTTCGCCAACTCGCAGCGCTGGGCCAGTGATGGCTTCACCTGGGGCGACGAGGTGTGGGTGCACTGGCGCGACAACGACGGCGTGGTGCTCACCTCATGAGCGTCGCCGGCCTGAAGCGCTGGCTGCCGGGGCTGCGTGCCACGGTGATCGGCATTCCGTACCTGTGGCTGCTGCTGTTCTTCGCAGTGCCGTTCCTGATCGTGCTGATGATCAGTTTCTCGCTCAGCCGGGTCGGCTCGCCGCCGTATACCTGGCTGTTGCAGTACGTGGACGGCGGGTTCTCGCTGAAGCTGAACCTGGAGAATTACCTGGCGCTGTTCCGCGATTCGATCTATGCGCAGGCCTTCCTGAGCTCGATCAGGATCGCGGCCATCTCCACCTTCCTGACTCTGCTGATCGGCTACCCGATGGCCTATGCCATCGCCCGCCTGTCGCCGGCCGCACGCAACGTGGCGATGATGCTGGTGGTGCTGCCGTCGTGGACCTCGTTCCTGATCCGCGTGTATGCGTGGAAGGCGATCCTGGACCGCAACGGCTTGCTTGACCAGTTCCTGCAGTTCACCGGCCTGCAGGCGCTGATGACGTCGATGGGCCTGCCGAAACTGCAGTTGATCGATACGCCGACCGCGGCCTACATCGGCATCGTCTACTGCTACCTGCCGTTCATGGTGCTGCCGCTGTACGCCAACCTGGTCAAGCATGACCACCGCCTGCTGGAAGCGGCCTACGACCTGGGGGCCAAGCCATGGCAGGCCTTCCTCCGCATCACCCTGCCGCTGTCGAAGGCCGGCATCATCGCCGGCTGCATGCTGGTGATGATCCCGGCAGTGGGTGAATTCGTGATTCCGGAAATGCTGGGTGGCTCGGAGACGCTGATGGTCGGCCGCCAGCTGTGGAACGAGTTCTTCAACAACCGCAACTGGCCGGGCGCGTCGGCGATGGCGGTGGCGATGATCCTGTTGCTGCTGGTGCCGATCCTGCTGTTCAACCGTTCCCAGCAGCGCCTGCTGGAAGGGAAGCAGGCATGAGCCCGCGTACCGCCAAGGGCCTGGGGCTGGGCGTGCTGCTGCTGGGCTTCGCCTTCCTGTACCTGCCGATCCTGCTGTTGATGTTCTATTCGTTCAACAGCTCGCGGCTGGCGATGGTCTGGGCCGGGTTCTCCACCCGCGCCTACAGTGACCTGTTCGCCGACCGCGCGCTGATGGATGCGATGTGGACCAGCCTGGTGGTGGCGTTCTGGACCGCCTGTACCGCCACCGTGCTGGGCACGCTGGCGGCGATGGTGATGACCCGCTTCAAGCGCTTCCGTGGCAAGCCGCTGTTCGGTGCGCTGGTCACCGCGCCGCTGGTGATGCCGGATGTGATCCTGGGCTTCTCGCTGATGGCGCTGCTGGCCTCGATGGGCGCGATTCCGGGCTTCCCGGCACGCGGCCTGGCCACCATCTGGATCGCGCACGTCACCTTTACCCTGTGCTTCGTCACCGTGGTGGTGTCTTCGCGCCTGCAGGAAATGGACCTGTCGCTGGAAGAAGCCGCGATGGACCTGGGGGCCAGCCGGCTGACCGTGTTCACCCGCATCACCCTGCCGATCATCGCGCCGGCGCTGGTGGCGGGCTGGCTGCTGGCGTTCACCCTGTCGCTGGATGACGTGGTGGTGGCCAGCTTCGTCGCCACGCCGGGCTCGACCACGCTGCCGATGAAGGTGTTCGCGTCGGTGCGCATGGGCATCAGCCCGAAGATCAATGCACTGGCCACGCTGCTGGTGTCGGCGGTATCGATCGCCGCGGTGATCGGCTGGTACATCAATGCCCGCGCCGACAAGCGGCGCCAGCGCGACCTGCAGCTGGCGCGGCAGGACAACGGCTGAGTACACGATCCGTCCACTGTGCCGGCAACACCCGGCTCACGGCCGGCGGCGCACAATGGGGGTCTTCCAGATGGAGATCCCCCATGACCGTCGAGATCGTCGACCCGGCCACCGGCCAGGTGACCTACCGCCATGAACTGATGGGCGCTGCCGACATCGAGCAGCGCCTGCAGGCCGCCGCCGATGCGTACCCTGGCTGGGCCGAGCGTTCGCTGCAGGAACGCGGCGTGATCCTGCGCCAGATCGCGGCGCAGCTGCGCACGCGCCGCGACGACCTGCAGCAGGCGATGACCCACGAGATGGGCAAGCTCAAGGCCGAAGCGCTGGCCGAGGTCGACAAGTGCGCTGCCGCCTGCGAGTACTACGCCGACCACGCGGCCGACTACCTCAAGCCGCAGTTGATCGACACCGAAGCCCAGCGCAGCTACGTGCGCTACGAGCCGATCGGCTGTGTATTCGCGGTGATGCCGTGGAATTTCCCGATCTGGCAGGTGTTCCGCTTCCTCGCACCGGCGTTCATGGCCGGCAACGTGGCCCTGCTCAAGCACGCCAGCAACGTGCCGCAGTGTGCCGACCTGATCCTGGCGGTGTGCCGTGATGGCGGCCTGCCGGACGGCGTGTTCGACGTGCTGCACATCGACAACGACCAGGCCGCCGACGTGCTGCGCGACGCACGGGTGAAGGCGGTGACGCTGACCGGCAGCGAGCGGGCAGGGCGCTCGATCGCCTCCAACGCCGGCAGCCAATTGAAGAAGTCGGTGATGGAGCTGGGTGGCAGCGATGCCTTCGTGGTGCTCGACGATGCCGACCTCGACAAGACGGTTGCGGCAGCGGTGAAGTCGCGCTTCGACAACAGCGGGCAGACCTGCATCGCGGCCAAGCGGTTCATCGTGGTCGAGGCGGTAGCCGATGAATTCACCCGTCGCTTCGTTGAAGCTGCGGCCGAGCGCCAGTACGGCGACCCCGATGAGCGGGGCACCACGCTGGCGCCGATGGCCCGTGCCGATCTGCGCGATGAACTGCACAAGCAGGTACAGGCCAGCGTGGCCAAGGGTGCGCGGGTGCTGATAGGCGGCGAGCCGATTGCCGGCACCCATGCCGGCTATCCGGCCACGGTGCTCGACCAGGTCGGCCCGGGCATGCCGGCCTACGACGAGGAACTGTTCGGTCCGGTGGCTGCGGTGATCCGGGTCGCTGATGAGAGCGAGGCACTGCGCGTGGCCAACGACACGCGCTTCGGCCTGGGCGGCAGTGTGTGGACGCGCGATCCGGTGCGCGGCGAAGCCTTCGCGCAACGCATGGAATGCGGTGCGGCCTTCGTCAATGCCATCGTCAAAAGCGATGCGCGGCTGCCGTTCGGCGGCAGCAAGCAGTCTGGCTTTGGCCGGGAACTGGCCGACCACGGCATCCATGAGTTCATGAACATCAAGACCGTTTACGTGGCTTGATGGATCATGCAATGCGCCACGACCAACGGTCGTGGCCTACCAGTCTGGTGGGTATCGACCGTTGGTCGATATGTCCCCGGTTTCGTGGGTATCGACCGCGGGTCGATACGCTCTACAGCCAGCCCGAACGCTTGAACAACCGGTACAGGCCCACGCAGACGCCGCCCACACCAACGATCATCAGTGGGTAAGCCCACGGTTGGCTCAGCTCCGGCATGTGGCTGAAGTTCATCCCGTACCAGCTGGTGATCAGCGTCGGTGCCGCCAGCAGCGCGGCCCACGCACCGAGGCGCTTGACCGTCTCGCCCTGCGCCAGCGTCACCAGCGACAGGTTCACGCTGAGCGCGGTGCCCAGCATCTCGCGCAGGGTGTCGATCACATCGCTGATGCGTACCGCGTGGTCGTGCACGTCACGGATGTACAGCTTCACTTCGTCCGGAACCAGCTCGCCCTGGTAACGGCGCAGCTGGGCCAGCACATCCTGCAGCGGCGCCACCGCCATCCGCATCTTGTTCAGTTCGCGCTTGAGCTCGTACAGCCGCACCACGGTGCTGCGCTTGTAGTTCTCGGCGAAGATGTCCTTTTCCAGCAGGTCCAGGGTGTCGCGGAAGCGGTGCACGATCGGCAGGTAATTGTCGACCACGAAGTCGGTCACCGCGTACAGGCAGTACGACGGGCCCATCTTCAGCAGCTGCGGCTCACGCTCGACCCGAGCACGTACCGGCGCGTAGGACAGCGAGGCGCCGTGGCGCACCGTCACCAGGAAGCGCGGGCCGAGGAAGGCGTGGGTTTCGCCGTACTGGATGCGTTCGTCGACCATCTGTGCGGTGGTCACCACCACGAACAGCGAGTTGCCGTAGGTCTCGACCTTGGGCCGCTGGTGCGCGTTGCGCGCATCCTCGATGGCCAGGTCGTGCAGGCAGAATTCTTCCTGCAGCTTCAGCAGTACATCGTCGTTGGGGTCGTACAGGCCTACCCAGACGAAGCCGTTGCCGCTGGCAATGACATCGCTGATGGCATCCAGGCTGATGTCGTGGCGTTTGCCCTCGTCATCGTAGTGGACGCAGTTGATGACGCAGGCGGGGTTGGCCGAGGCAGGGGCGGAAGCGGAGGCGGGCAATGACATGCCCGCCATCGTGCGTCAGTGCCGTGTTTCGGACAAGTGAGGATGGCGCCCCAGTACCCACGCCAGCGCCACATGCACCGGCAGCAGCAGCACGATCCACTGCACGTTGTACTGCGCCTGCAGGCTCAGCCAGTGCAGCACCAGCGCGGCCACCGCCTGCACCGCCAGCAGCCACAGCACGATCCTGAACATGCGCCCCGGCACGCGCCGACGCAGCAGGCTTATCGCACCCGGCAGCAGCAATACGGCCAGCGGCGAAAGCAGCAGCAGGTTCCGGTTGGCCCAGGCGGCGTAGTGGGTGCTGAAGCCCCACAGGAACACCAGCAGGCTGCCGGCGACGGCGCACAACAGCCAGAACGGCAGGGCCAGCCCGGCCAGCAGGCGCGGCCGGTTGCGCAGCGCCAGCACGCCGCCGGCCACGACCAGGCCAAGCAGCAGCCACGGCCACCAACGGCGCGCGAACTCCTTCGGCTCCGGAGCAATGCGGTGCGGCAGCAGTTCCTGTTCGGACTGCACCAGCGGCCGGCCATCACTGTTGCGTGCCTGGCGCAGCGCATCGGCCAGGCGCATCGGCACGAACGCTTCCTGCCAGCGCGACAGCGGCTGGTCGGCGAACGGCCCCAGGCCGACATCGAAGCCCAGCCACATCCACGGGGCGGGCGAGGCCAGGCGCACCGACTCGCTGCGGTAGGTGTTGCCGCGCGAACGCCCCGACAACTGCGACTGCAGGCCACCGCCCAGTGCCTTGTCCACCGTGTCGCGTACCATCGTGGCGCAGTTGGCGGTGTAGTAGTCGTAGTGGTAGCGCGCGTTTTCCGGCTTGGCCCGCTCGGCCAGGTCAGCGGCCAGGGAATGCGCCTGTTCGGGGCGCAGGTCCAGCCACTGCACGCTGGCACCGCGGCCGGTCTCGTCGTAGTACGACAGGTCCTGCTGCAGCGGCAGCGCCACCAGGTAATACATCATGTCGCCGCGCACGAAGCGGCTGATGAAGTCGTCCTCGGACGGATCGAAGTAGCCGAAGTTGTATGAGGTCGCTTCGCCACTGGCCGGATCGACCACGACGATGGCGTCATGGCCGAAGCGTTCGAAGAAAACCGTGCCCGGCTGCATGGTCACCACGCCGATGCGCGGGGCCGGGGCCTCCGCGTTGGCGGTGGCCGGTGCGGGCACGGCTGCCGCCGGCTGCGCGAAGGCCGCCAGCGGCAGGGCCATGGCCAGCACCCACAGTGCCAGCCACACCATGAGGATCAGGCCGCGGCGTTTCAAGCGTCGTCCTGCGCGTCCGGCGGCAGCACGGTCACGTGGAAGGCCTGAACCCGGCGCGCATCGGCGCGGGCCACGCGGAACATGAAGCGGTCCAGTGCCAGCTCATCGCCGACTTCCGGAAGGTGGCCCACGGCCTCGGTGACCAGGCCACCGATGGTGTCGTAGTCCTCGTCGGAGAACGTCGCGCCGAAGCGCTCGTTGAAGTCGCCGATCGGGGTCAGCGCGTCGACCACGTACTGGCCGTCGGACTGGATGGCGATCTGCGCGGACGGATCCTCGGCCTCGTCGTGCTCGTCGTCGATCTCGCCGACGATCTGCTCCAGCACGTCCTCGATGGTGACCAGACCGGCAACACCGCCGTACTCGTCGACCACGATGGCCATGTGGTTGCGCGACAGGCGGAACTCCTTCAGAAGCACGTTCAGCTTCTTCGCCTCCGGGATCAGCACCGCCGGGCGCAGCAGCTCGCGCACGTTGGCCGGGCCGTTGTCGGCGACCACGCCGCGCAGCAGGTCCTTGGCCAGCAGGATGCCAAGGATGTCGTCCTTGTTCTCGCCGTGCACCGGGAAGCGCGAATGGCCCGATTCGACCACCTGCTTCATCAGTTCCAGGAAGGGCGCTTCGACCGGCAGCGAGACCATCTGCGAGCGCGAGATCATCACGTCGCCCACGGTCAGCTCGGCCACCGAAATGGCGCCTTCCATCATCTTCAGGGTATCGGCGGCGATCAGACCCTCTTCCTGCGCGGTGTGCAGGACAGCGACCAGCTCGTCGCGGGTGTGGGGTTCGCCGGAGAAGGCCGAGGTCAGGCGTTCAAGCCAACCGCGCTTCTTTTCACTGTGCTCCGCAGGGGAGCTACTACTGTCGTCTTCTGACATCTCTGGAAAAAAGGCACCCGGCAGGCCGGGCGTTGGCCCAAGTCTAGCAGGATGTGGCGGCCTGTCAGTGACCGTCGCTGCCCGGTCCGGTGATCGGCGGCGGGGCCAGTTCAGGCCGGGCAGGGGCTTCTTCTTCAGGCAGGTCCAGGCTGTAGGTACAGCCGGCCAGGGTCTTGCCCGGATGGGAGGCCACGGTGGAGACGCTGAGGATGATCGACTCGATCTGGGCCTCGCCGCTCTTCGGGTCGGTCACGTCGCGGCTGACCAGCTCGCGGCCGGCCATGAACTTGCCGTCCTGGTCGTAGCCGGTCTCCAGCGCAAGGCGTTTGGCCAACGGCCGCGGGTCAGCCTGGTCGAGGATCGCCATGATGCTGGAGCCGGCCACGGCGACCCGTTCGGTGCGGTCGCCGAACACGCTGATCGGCTGGGCCAGTCGGTACTCGCTCATGAACTGGTTGCCCTGGGGCAGCGGCTGCAGGCCGTGGGCGACGGCCTTCAGCGGATCGGCCAGCAGCGGCGCCAGTGCAGCGTGATCGGCTACGCCCTGGCGGCATTCGATCAGCGCCGGCAGGTCCAGGCTGGTGGCGAAGGAGGGAGCGGCGAGGGCACAGAGCAGGGGTAGGCAGCAGCGCAGTGACACGGTTGGTTTCCGCAGGCGAAGGGGCGCCATCATAGCCCCGATGAGCGCCTGAACAGTCCGGTGAGAAGGCGCAGGAAACCGGTCATCGCCCGCCGCACGACCATCAGTGAAAGGGACAGCACGACCGCAAGCATGGCGATGTGCATCGATTGACCCGCAATGCGCGCCACAGCTGGCCACAGGCCTGGGCTGGTAAGCCAGGGCATCAGTTCCGATGCGGCCGTCCTGGCCACTTTCATGTAGATCACGGCCAGCACGAACAGCACCAGCAGCGAGGCGCGGCTGGCATGGAAGAACGGGAGCGTGTCGACCGGACTGCCAAGCCGCTGCTGCAGCAGCGTTCGCCACAGCATTGGCAGGGTCAAGGCACCGACCAGTATCAGTACCATCGATGTTTCCCACAGCCCGGGTAGGTGGGCAGGTTCCACCTTGGTCGTGAGGTGGGGGCCGATCATGCCGGTCCCCAGCCCGGCCAGCAGGCACACGGGCGAGAGCAGGGCCAGGCTGCGCAGCAGCCAGTGCCTGCCGCTGGGGTCGCGGGCGCTGATGCGGCGCACGGTGTACGCGCCCAGCACCAGCAGGCTGGCGAACAGGCCCGCGCTCATCGTAAACGTCGTGAAGCTGTTTCCCTGCTCCATCCCTTTTCCTTCCGCGTCCTGTCCGGTGTTGAACAAAAGTGCAGCGCATGGGCTGGCCGTCCAGCCCGGGCGCAGTCAGGGCGGATTCCAGCGCGTGGCCGCTGGGTACCAGCGCAGCCGGACCGGGTAGCCCAGATTCACCTGCAGGTGGTCACGCACGGCCGCCGCCGTCGCGCGGTTGGCTGGGGTATCCCGCAGCTCCACCTCCAGCTCCCCGGTCTTGACATCAAGGCTATAGCCGAACAGGTCGGGCAGCTGGGCGAGCAGCCCGTCCCGCTGAGCGTGCAGGCGGCGCCTCATCTCCGCTTCGGTCATCGCGGCACCGGTGATGTAGTGCACACGTTGCGGGCCATCCGCCCCTGGATGTGTCTCATCGGCCTCGGGTGCGGCACCTGTCAGTCGCACTACAACATTCCAGCCCCTCGCATTGTCCACCCATATGCCGGCCAGACGTGCCGCGTGCCGCGCTTCCAGACGCTCGATCAGCGCCCGTTGCTGGGCAGTGGCGACGATGTTGCGGGTGTGGCGCTCGCTGATGCCGAAGAACGCCCGTAGTTCGGCGATCTTTGCGGCGATGTCGGCCTCGCTGTCGCTGGTGGGGAACGGTGAGGGACGGTCAGGATCGGGCATCAGGCCTGCCCCGGACTGCAGCAGCGCGGCAAGCACAAGGGCGGGCAGGGTCATGCTGTGCTCCTCTTCCGTGAGTGCGTGGGTTCCGAACAGAGCTCGGTGTCAGCGCTCGCCCGCGTACGGGTCGTCAATGCCCAGCTCGGCCAGGATCTCGCGCTCCAGCTGTTCCATTGCGTCGGCTTCCTTGTCGTCCTCGTGGTCCCAGCCAAGCAGGTGCAGCACGCCGTGCACGGTCAGGTGCGCGTAATGGGCGTTGAGCGCCTTGCCCTGTTCGTCGGCTTCGCGGGCCACCACCGGTGCGCAGATCACCAGGTCGCCGAGCAATGGAAACTTGACGCCCTTGGGCAGGCCTTCGGGCACGTCGGCCGGGAAGCTGAGCACGTTGGTGGCGTAGTCCTTGCCACGGTAATGGCGGTTCAGCGACTGCCCCTCCTTGGCATCGACCACGCGGATGGCCAGGTCGGCCTCACGGATGCGGCCCTTCAACGCAGCGGCCACCCACTTGCGGAAGCTCACTGCGGCCGGCAGCCCGGTACGCGGCAGGGCATAACTGACGGCGACGTCCAGTCGCACGGGACCACGGGTCATGGCGTTGCTCCAGGCTGGATCTGATGCAGGTCGCGGCGGTCGTAGGCGCTGACGATGCGCGCCACCAGCGGATGCCGGACCACGTCGCGGGATTCGAAGAAGGTGAAGCTGACGCCCTCGACCTCGCGCAGCACATGGATGGCATCGCGCAGGCCGGACTTCACGTGCTTGGGCAGGTCGGTCTGGGTCAGGTCACCGGTGACCACCGCCGTGGAGCCGTAGCCCAGGCGGGTCAGGAACATCTTCATCTGTTCGATGGTGGTGTTCTGCGCCTCGTCCAGGATCACGAACGCATCGTTGAGCGTGCGGCCGCGCATGTAGGCCAGCGGCGCGATCTCGATGACGTTCTTCTCCAGCAGCTTGACCACCTTCTCCACGCCCATCATCTCGTACAGGGCGTCGTACAGCGGTCGCAGGTACGGGTCGACCTTCTGGCTCAGGTCGCCGGGCAGGAAGCCCAGCTTCTCGCCGGCTTCCACCGCCGGGCGCACCAGGATCAGGCGCTGCACCCGTGACTCGTTCAGTGCTTCGACCGCGCTGGCCACGGCCAGGAAGGTCTTGCCGGTTCCGGCCGGGCCGATGCCGAAGTTGATGTCATGCGTGGCGATCTGGTGCAGGTAGCGGCCCTGGTTGGCGCCGCGGCCACGTACCGTGCCACGCTTGACCTTGATTGCCACGTCCTGCGCTTCGTAGGAGCGTTCGGCGATCTGCTCGACGTTGGCCTGCGCCAGGCGCAGGTGGATGGCGTGGTTGTCGAAGGTGGTTTCGCCGGCTTCGGCGTACAGCGCTTCAACCAGCTTCTGCGCCTCGACGATGGCTTCGTTGGGCCCGCTGATGCGGAACACGAAGCCACGATTGGCGATCTCCACGCCGAGCTTCAGCTCGATCTGGCGCAGGTGCCCGTCGAAGGGGCCGCACAGGTTGGCCAGTCGCTCGTTGTCTTCCGGCGACAGGGTGAAGTCTCGATGATCGATGCTTTTCATTGCTTGGGGTGGGGCGGGGTCGCCGTCCACCACGATGGACTCGGGGTGACAAGGTTACGCGCGTACCGGGCATGCGGCCAGCGGCGGGCCGATACGCGGTTTTCCACACCCGGTGTGGACGGGGGGCGCGAAAAGCTGTGGATAGGCCTTCGCAGTGCTTGTGCCACAAGGCGTATGAGGTGGTGGTGAAAAAACCGTCACGGTCGGCCGCTCCTGTGACGGCAGCGCATCTTCCGCTGCCAGGCAGCCAGTACGGCCGCCCCCGTCCGGTTCTCCACACCGGCTGTGGAATGATGCCGAATCAAGCTGTGGATAGGTGGCGAGGAACCTTGCAGCAAAAGGCTCGCCCGTACGTGGCGAAAAAACCGTCAGGGCTGATCGGAATCATTGAGGGTGCACGGGGCAGGTGGCACCGTGTCGCCGTCGCAGGAGGGGATGGCATGGGCATCGGCAACGGGATGCGTGGACTCGGGCTGGCGGGCATCGGCCTGCTGGCGGGCTGTGGGCAGTCAACGCCAACGGCGCTGGGCACACTGGAGTGGGACCGGATCACGGTGCCGGCGCCGGCGGCCGAGGTGATCGCCACGGTGGAGGTGCGCGAGGGCCAGCGGGTCAAGGCCGGGGCCGTGCTGATGCAGCTCGACCCCGCCCGCGGCGACGCGCAGTTCGCGGCGGCGCAGGCCGACACGGCGCGCGCGCAGGCCCAGCTGGAAGAGCTGAAGCTCGGCCCGCGGCAGGAACAGATCGCACAGGCCCAGGCACAACTGGCCGCGTTGCGCGCGCAGTCTGCTGAAGCCACTGCCTACTATCGTCGGGTGCAACCATTGGCACGCCAGCGCCTGATCGCCGCCGCCGAGCTGGACCGTGCACGGGCAGCCGCCGGCAATGCCGCGGCCAGCGTGCGTGCCGCCGAGCAGGCCTGGCTGGAACGGGTGCACGGCAGTCGCGCGCAGGACATCGCTCAGGGCCAGGCGGCCGCCGACGCCGCACAGGCGCAGCAGGTGGTGCAGGGCGTCAACCTGCAGAAGCTGCAGCTGCGCGCACCGCGCGATGGCGTGATCGATGCCTTGCCCTACCGGCAGGGTGACCAGGCACCGATCGGGGCGCCGCTGGCGGTGATGCTGGTCGGCGAGCGCCCCTATGCGCGCGTCTACCTGCCGCAGCCGCTGCGCCTGCAGGTCAAGGTCGGTCAGCCGGCACAGATACAGCTGGAGGGAGGGGGCACCACCGTACTGAAGGGCCATGTGCGCGCGATCCGCAGCGAGCCTTCTTTCACCCCGTACTACGCACTGACCGGCGATGACGTCGAACGCCTGAGCTACCTCGCCGAGATCGAAGTGGATGCAGCCAGCGACATGCAGAAGCTTCCGGCCGGACTGCCGGTGCAGGTGCGCTTCTGAACACCGGTGCGGACATTGCGGTGCATGCGCAGGGCCTGACTCGCCGCTTCGGTGAACTGCTGGCCGTGGACAAGGTCGACCTGACCGTCCCGCGCGGGCAGGTTTACGGCTTCCTGGGCCCGAACGGGTCAGGCAAGTCGACCACCATCCGCATGCTGTGCGGCCTGCTGCAACCCAGTGCGGGGCAGATCGAGGTGCTGGGCCTGGCGGTTCCCGAGCAGGCCGAAGCACTGCGCCGGCGCATCGGCTACATGACCCAGCGCTTCTCGCTGTACGAAGACCTGTCGGTACGCGAGAACCTGGAATTCCTCGCCGCCATCCAGGACCTGCCGCGCAACCAGGCCCGGCAACGGGTCGATGCGCTGCTGCAGCAGTACCGGTTGCAGGACCGGCAGCCGCAGCTGGCCGGCACGCTCAGTGGTGGACAGAAGCAGCGCCTGGCCCTGGCCGGCGCCGTGGTGCATTCGCCCGAACTGCTGTTCCTGGATGAGCCGACCAGCGCGGTCGACCCGGAATCGCGCCGCGACTTCTGGGAGGCCCTGTTCGAACTGGCCGACGCGGGAACCACGGTGCTGGTGTCGACCCATTACATGGACGAAGCCGAGCGCTGCCATCGCCTGGCGATCCTTGATCGCGGCGCACTGGTGGCCGACGGCACGCCGGCCGAGCTCTGTTCACGGCTGCAAGGACGCACACTGCAGGTCACGTCATCGCAGCCACGCCAGGCCAGCCGCGTGCTGGCCGAGCTGCCCGGCGTGCTGAGCGTGGCGCAGATCGGCACCCATCTGCGCGTGCTGTGCAATGAGGGCGCAGCGGATGTCGCAGTGCTGCGGCGCGCGCTGGCCAGCGCCGACCCGCAAGCGCATATCGGAATCGTGGCGCCGAACCTGGAGGACGTGTTCGTGGCCGCCACCCGTGGCCGTGGCAGGGAGCCAGAGGCATGAACCTGCGCAGGCTATGGGCGATCATGCTCAAGGAGCTGCGGCAGCTGCGCCGCGACCGCATCACGCTGGCGATGATCGTCGGCATTCCGGTGATGCAGCTGCTGCTGTTCGGGTATGCGATCAACCTCAACCTGCGCCACCTCGATACGGGTATCGCCGACCAGGCCAACAGCGCCGCCTCACGCGTGCTGGTGCAGGACATGGTCGCCACCGGCGTGATCACGCCACGCAGCGAGGCCTACACGCCGGACCAGCTGATGCAGGCGCTGCGCCGCGGCGAGATCAGCGTCGGCATCGTGGTGCCGGCGGACTTCGAGCGTCGCCGCTTCGATGGACGCGAAGCGGTACAGGTGCTGGTCGATGGCAGCGACACCGTGGTGCAGAGTGCGGCGATCCAGCTGGCGCAGGTGCCACTGGATACGCGCCCGACCAGCAATACGCGGCCGCTGCGCGAAGGCAGCATTGCCGGTGGCCAGGTCAGCGTGACCAGTTTCTACAACCCGCAACGGCGCTCGGCGGTGAACATCGTGCCCGGCCTGATCGGGGTGATCCTGACCATGACCCTGGTGATGTTCACGGCGGTGGCGGTGGTGCGCGAGCGCGAGCGCGGCAACATGGAACTGCTGATCGCCACGCCGGTATCGCGCAGCGAACTGATGGTCGGCAAGGTGCTGCCCTATGCAGCGATCGGTCTGCTGCAGACCACGCTGGTGCTGGTGCTGGGCACCTGGCTGTTCCAGGTGCCGATTCGCGGCAGCCTGCTCGACATCTACCTGGCCGCGGTGCTGCTGGTGCTGGCCAACCTGGCGCTGGGGCTGCTGATCTCCACGCGCGCGCGTTCGCAGTTCCAGGCGATGCAGATGACCCTGTTCCTGTTCCTGCCGTCGATCCTGCTGTCGGGCTTCATGTTCCCGTTCGCCGGCATGCCGCGGCCGGTGCAGTGGCTGGCCGAAGTGCTGCCGCTGACCCACTTCCTGCGCCTGGTGCGCGGCATCATGCTGCGCGGCGCCTCGCTGTGGGAGCTGTGGCACGACGCACTGGCGCTGCTGGCCTTCATCGTGGTGATGATGACCCTGGCGATCCTGCGTTTCCGCAAGCGGTTGGATTAGTGAATGCCGACCAACGGTCGGCATCTACCCCGGTGGGTGCCGACCGTGGGTCGGCACGCCTTATTCCGCCACCACGCGCCCACGCAGCGAATTGGTCAGCGCTTCGGTGATCACCACATCCACGAACTGCCCGATCAGGCGCGCAGGCGCCGGGAAATTCACCGACCGCATGTTCTCGGTCTTGCCGGTCAGCTCGTTCGGGTTCTTGCGCGACGGCCCTTCCACCAGCACGGTCTGCACGGTACCGACCATCTTCTCCGAGATGCTGGCGGCGTGCGCATTGATGCGCTCCTGCAGGCGCGACAGGCGCGCATGCTTCTCGGCATCGCTGATCGTGTCCTCCAGATCGGCCGCCGGCGTACCCGGTCGACGCGAATAGATGAAGGAGAAACTGTGGTCGAAGCCGATGTCCTCGATCAGCTTCATGGTCTTCTCGAAGTCGGCATCGGTCTCGCCGGGGAAGCCGACGATGAAGTCCGAGCTGATTGAAATGTCCGGGCGCACCGCGCGCAGCTTGCGGATCTTCGACTTGAATTCCAGCGCGGTGTAGCCGCGCTTCATCGCCGACAGCACGCGGTCGCTGCCGGCCTGCACCGGCAGGTGCAGGAAGTTGGCCAGCTGCGGAACGTCGCGGAACGCATCGATCAGCGAATCGCTGAACTCGAGCGGGTGCGAGGTGGTGAAGCGGATGCGGCCGACCCCATCGATCTCGGCGATGGTGCGGATCAGCAGGCCAAGGTCGGCAAACTCACCGTCTCCATACGGGCCGCGATAGGCGTTGACGTTCTGGCCGAGCAGGTTGATCTCGCGCACGCCCTGCGCGGCCAGCTGCGCCACTTCCACCACCACGTCCTCGAACGGGCGGCTGACTTCGGTGCCGCGGGTGTAAGGCACCACGCAGAACGAGCAGTACTTGGAACAGCCTTCCATGATCGACACGAACGCCGAGGCACCTTCGGCGCGTGGCTCGGGCAGGCGGTCGAACTTCTCGATCTCGGGGAAGCTGATGTCCACCTGCGGGCGCTTCTGCTCGCGGCGTGCGCGGATCAGTTCCGGCAGGCGATGCAGGGTCTGCGGACCGAACACAAGGTCCACGAACGGGGCGCGCTTGATGATCGCTTCGCCTTCCTGCGAGGCAACGCAGCCGCCCACGCCGATGATGACCTCGCGGCCCTTGTTCTTCAGGCCCTTCCACACGCCGAGTTGGCTGAACACCTTCTCCTGCGCCTTCTCGCGGATGGAGCAGGTGTTGACCAGGATGACGTCGGCGTCGTCCGGGCTGTCGGTCAGTTCCAGGCCATCGCTGGCGGCAAGCACGTCGGCCATCTTGGCCGAGTCGTACTCGTTCATCTGGCAACCGTGGGTCTTGATGTACAGCTTGCCCTTGACCTGGTCAGGCTTGCGCGGACCAGCGGGCAGGGCAACGAGCGGGGTACCGCCCAGCGTGGCGGGCGGAAAGACGTCTGGCGTCCCGGTCATGGCGCTTAATCCATTCGGGTGGCGGGAAAGCGGGCAATTCTACCCGCATCCCGCGCCAGCCGCCGCGCCCTTGTAGAGCCGAGCCCACGCTCGGCTGCTCTTCCCGCTTCCCATGGGGCAGCCTGGCATGGCCTGGCTCTATTGAAGCCAGCCGAGCGTGGGCTCGGCTCTACAAGGGGGCGCTGCTTACGCCGCCGCCAGCTCCGCATCGATCTGCCGCGAACGGTCGAAGGCGGTCATCGCGCTCATCCGTGCGATGTAATCAGCCGTGGCCGGCGCAGGCTGCACCAGGCCGAAGGCCGTGGTCCAGGCCAGCGCATTGCCCCACAGCACGTCGGCGGCACTCATCGTCTCGCCGAGCAGGTACGGGCCCTGCGCCAGCTGGGCCTCGACCACCTGCAGCACGGTCTCGGCGTCGTTGTACGGCGACATCAGGCGCGGCGGCGGCTCGCGGTGCATCGCCTTGTCGATCATCGCCGGCTCGAAACAGGCACCGTAGAAGGCCATCCAGCGCAGGTAGGGGCCGCGCAGGGCGTCGCCGATCGGCGGGGCCAGCCCGGCCTCCGGATACAGGTCGGCCAGGTACAGATAAATGGCGACCTGCTCGGTCACCAGTGCGCCGTTGTGGACGATGGCCGGCACCTTGCCCATCGGGTTGATGGCCAGATAGGCCGGGGCCAGGTTGGCACCGGCCTTCAGGTCCAGCACCTGCATGCGGTAGTCGGCACCCAGCGCTTCGAGCAGGGCCACGGCGCCGCTCGAACGGGATCTGGCGGCGTGGTACAGGGTGATCTGGCGTGAGTTCATGGCATTGCTCCTTGCGGTGGGTGGGTGAACTGGAAGCCATCCTGAGGCACTATTGCGGACGACTTCTGTCCTCGATTCTTCATGCGCCATACCGCCCATCGACTGCTGCGCCTGATCGCCCTGCTGCAGGCCCGCCGCCAGTGGTCCGGGGCTGAGCTCGCCGAGCGCATGGGCGTGGACCGGCGCAGCATCCGCCGTGATATCGAACGCCTGCGCGAACTGGGCTATCCGGTGCGGGCCTCATCGGGGGTCGGCGGCGGCTACCAGCTCGGGGCGGGGGCACCGGTGCTGCCGATGCTGCTGGACGAGGACGAGGCGACGACCCTGGCGATCGCCCTGCGTGCCGCGTCAGCGACCGTCGCTGGCATCGACGACACCGCGCGGGGCCTGTTGTCCAAGCTCGATCCGCTGGTCCCCACCCGTCGCCGGCGGCAGGCCGGCGAGGTGCATGCGGCGACGGCCACCCTGTCCGACCTTCCCTCCACCGACGCACGCCTGCTGGGACGGCTGGCCCAGCACTGCCGGCAGGCGTCACGGCTGGCCTTCGAGTACCGCAGTGCGCAGGAGGAGGTGACCCAGCGCGAGGTCGAGGCGCAGCACCTGGTCAACTATGGGCGGCGCTGGTACCTGCTGGCGTGGGACCTGGGCCGCCAGGACTGGCGCACCCTGCGCGTGGACCGGATGGGCGCGGTGCGCGAATGCTCCGGGCCGGGCATGCATCGGCGCCCGCCCGCGCCCCCGGACGTGATGGTGCGGCAGGCGGTCAGCCAGGCGCCCTTCGCGCTGCAGGCCATCGTCCGCCTGGCCGGCAGCCGCACCGAGCTGGAAGGGCGCATCCCGCCGTGGTGTGGTGTGCTGGAGGCTGATGGTGCCGACCATTGCCTGTTGCGCATGGGCGCCGAGAGCCGCGGCATGATGCTGGCGCAGATCCTCAGCCTGGACCGGGTGCCGGTGGCGTTGTGGACCACACCGCCGGGCCTGCGCGATGAGCTGGCACAGCGTTTGGCCGGATTGGGCCAGGTGCTGGCTGTGCCGCCGGTCACAGGCTGAGCCACATCGCTTGGCAAGCCCCGGCGAAGCTGGGACACTCGCGGCATGAAGGGGATACTGGGGACAACGGCGATCATCATCGCTGCGCTGACCGCTGCGCCGGCCAGCGCTGGCACCCTGTACAAGTGCCAGGGCGCCGACGGGGTCACCAGCTACGTTAGCAAGCGAGTGGCCGGCGCGCGCTGCAGCAGCATCAGCTACAGCCGTGATACCCGCCCGGCACCGCGCCCCGTGGTGGCCGCACCGAAGCCTGCGCCGACCTCGGTGGCCAGCATCGAACGCAATCCGGTCGCCGTGGCGGCCAGCGCCGCTGCGCCCGCTGCGGTCGCGCCGACGCCTGCTGCACCCGCGCCTGCTGCGGCACCGACGGCCTCACGGGCCGGGCGGATGGTCAGCGGCCAGGTCTATTCCTTCATGAAGGATGGGGTGCGCCACTACACCAGTGCGCGGCCGACCCAGGTCGCCAACCTCGGCCCGGTGCGTACCATCCGCTACAGTTTCATGGAGCGCTGTTATGCCTGTGGCGTCAACCCACGCGTGGACTTCGGTTCGGTGCGCTTGAACACCACCGCGTTCCAGACCGAGATCACCTCGGCCGCACGCGAGTTCGGCGTCGAAGAAGCCGTGGTGCGCGCCATCATCCACGCCGAGTCGGCCTACAACCCGACCGCGCTCAGCCGCGCCGGCGCGCAGGGCCTGATGCAGCTGATGCCGCCGACCGCGGCCCGCTTCGGGGTCAGCGATTCCTACGATGCCGCGCAGAACATCCGTGGTGGCGTGCAGTATCTTGCGTGGTTGCTGAAGCGCTTCAATGGCGACCTGACCCTGGCTGCGGCCGGCTACAACGCCGGCGAAGGCGCGGTCGACCGCCACGGTGGCGTGCCGCCCTACAGCGAGACCCAGTACTACGTGCGCCGGGTCGGACAGCTGGCCGAGCGTTACCGCACCGCATTGACACACCAGTAGTGCCGGCCGCTGGCCGGCAACCCCGTAATCAATGTTGCTGCAATGCGTTGTGTGGCGCGCGACGGTTCCGCTACACTCGCCCATGATTCAATGCGGCTCTGGCCCCCACCGGATCCGCTGGCAGCCTTAAAGCTACCTAATCAATATCGGAGTGCCGGATGGCCAACGATGGGGTACACGATCCAGTCAACACCGGACGTCGGCGTTTTCTTTCTGCCACCACTGCTGTGGTTGGCGCCGTCGGCGTCGGATTCACCGCCGTTCCTTTCATCAAATCCTGGAACCCCAGTGCCCGTGCCAAGCTTGCCGGTGCACCGGTGGTGGCCGACATCAGCGCCCTGCAGGAAGGCCAACGCCTGATCGTGGAGTGGCGTGGCCAGCCGATCTGGATCGTCAAGCGGTCCAAGGCGATCCTGGATGCACTGCACGGGCTGGATGGCCGCCTCAAGGACCCTGAGTCCGGCGAGAAGGACCAGCAGCCGGACTACGTGCTGAAGCAGAATCCCGAGCTGCGCTCGATCAAGCCGGACATCTCCGTGCTGGTCGGCCTGTGCACGCACCTGGGCTGCTCGCCGGAAATGGTCGCCGAGATCCGGCCTGAACCCTACGACCCGCAGTGGAAGGGGGGCTACTTCTGCCCCTGCCACAAGTCGCGCTTCGACATGTCCGGCCGCGTCTTCAAGGATGTGCCGGCACCGATCAACCTGAAGGTGCCCGCGCACCATTACCAGGACGACAACACCATCATCATCGGTGTCGATCCGCAGGGGGCAGCCTGATGGCCAATATCCTCGCCCGTACCGCCAGCGGCGTCGCCGACTGGGTCAATGCCCGCGCGCCGGGCCTGATGCCGGTCTACCGCAAGCACGTTACCGAGTATTACGCGCCGAAGAACTTCAACATCTGGTACTACTTCGGTTCGCTGGCACTGCTGGTGCTGGTCAACCAGATCGTCACCGGCATCTTCCTGACGATGCACTACAAGACCAACGCCGCCGAGGCGTTCGGCTCCATCGAATACATCATGCGTGATGTGGAGTGGGGCTGGCTGATCCGCTACATGCACTCCACCGGCGCCTCGCTGTTCTTCATCGTGGTCTACCTGCACATGTTCCGCGGCCTGCTGTACGGCAGCTACCAGAAGCCGCGCGAGCTGGTGTGGATCCTGGGCATGCTGATCTACCTGGTGCTGATGGCCGAGGCCTTCATGGGCTATGTGCTGCCGTGGGGCCAGATGTCGTTCTGGGGCGCCAAAGTGATCATCTCGCTGTTCGGCGCGATACCGGTGATCGGCAACGGCCTGACCGAATGGATCATGGGCGACTACCTGCCCAGTGACGCCACGCTCAACCGCTTCTTCGCGCTGCATGTCATCGCACTGCCGCTGGTGCTGCTGTTGCTGGTGGTGCTGCATCTGGGCGCGCTGCACGAAGTGGGGTCGAACAACCCCGATGGCGTGGAGATCAAGAAGGGGCCGAAGGGCAACCGCTGGTCGCCGAATGCTCCGGCCGACGGTATTCCGTTCCATCCGTACTACACGCTCAAGGATGGTGTCGGCGCCGGCTTCCTGCTGATCATCGCCGCCTTCATCATCTTCTTCGCACCGGGCTTTGGCGGCCTGTTCCTGGAACACGACAACTTCACCGAGGCCAACCGCCTGGTGACCCCCGAACACATCAAGCCGGTCTGGTACTACACGCCTTACTACGCGATGTTGCGCGTGGTACCGAACAAGCTCGGTGGCGTGCTGGTGATGTTCTCGGCCATTGCGATCCTGTTCCTGGTGCCGTGGCTGGACAAGGCCAGGGTGAAGTCGGTGCGCTACCGCGGCTGGATCTCGAAGGTGATGCTGGGCGTGCTGGCGGTGTGCTTCGTGTGGCTGGGCGTGATCGGCTCCGGCCCGGGCACCGACGTGCATGAAACCTACATCGGGCGGGTGCTGACCTTCCTGTACTTCGCGTTCTTCATCACCATGCCGCTATGGACAAGGTTGGACAAGACCAAGCCGGTACCGGAGAGGGTGACCACGCATGACTGAGCGCTGGATGGTCCGGCTGGCCCTGACGGCCACCCTGATGCTGGGCAGTTTCCTGGCCTCCGCCGCCGAGGGCGGCACCAAGCTGCTGCAGGCCGGCAACGACCTCGGTGACCGCGCCTCGCTGCAGCGGGGTGCGCAGCTGTACATGAACTACTGCTCCGGCTGCCACGCGCTGAAGTACCTGCGCTACTCGCGGATGGCGCAGGACCTGGGCCTGACCGAAGAAGAGGTGATGAACAACCTCAACTTCACCGGCTCGGCGATCGGCGACCCGATCCCGGTGGCGATGCCCAAGGAAAACGCGGAGAAGTGGTTCGGCAAGATGCCGCCCGATCTCAGCCTGATCGCGCGTGTGCGTGGCAGCGACTGGGTCTATACCTATCTCAAGTCGTTCTATCTGGACAGCAGCCGCCCGCTGGGCTGGAACAACGCGCTGTTCGCCAACGCCTCCATGCCCAACCCGCTGTGGGAGATGCAGGGGCTGCAGCATGCGGTGCACGGCAAGGCGGAAGCGCCCGGTATGGACCCGCCGGTGACCGGCCTGAAGATTGAAACGCCGGGATCGGTGGACGCCGGGCAGTACGACCAGGCCGTGCGGGACATCACCAACTTCCTCGAATACGCCGGCGAACCGGCCGCACTCAAGCGCCAGCAGCTGGGCGTGTGGGTGATCCTGTTCCTGGCCCTGCTGACCTTCCTGCTGTACCTGCTGAAGAAGGAATACTGGAAGGACGTTCACTGATTCTGCCACCGGCCATCGCATGGGCCTATTGGCTTTTGTGATGGTCGGTTGCACACTCGGGGAGGAGTCGACCGCTGGCACGGTGCCGGCGGCGCCGATGCGGCAGGCGGTCTCCTGTCGTGGGAGAGCCTTTGATGGCGGCGAGCGTACGCATGCGCAATACACTGACGCTGTTTTCCTCGAACGACGACGTACTGTGCCACCGTGTACGCCTGGTCCTGGCGGCCAAGGGCGTCACCTTCGACTTCGTTCCGGTCGATCCGCAGAACCCGCCTGAAGACCTGATCGACCTCAATCCGTACCACTCGGTGCCGACCCTGGTCGAACGCGAGCTGGTGCTGTACGCCGCGTCGGTGGTCAGCGAGTACCTGGATGAGCGCTACCCGCATCCGCCACTGATGCCGGTCGACCCGTTGTCGCGTGCACGCATCCGCCTGGCCATGCTCCGCATCGAGCACGACTGGGTGCCGCAGGTGCAGGCCATCCAGCTGGGCAACAAGACCCAGGCCGAGGCCGGGCGCAAGCGCCTGAAGGAGCTGCTGACCGCCTCGCTGCCGCTGTTCAAGGCCAGCAAGTTCTTCCTCAACCCGGAAATGAGCCTGGCCGACTGCGCGATGGCGCCGATCATCTGGCGCCTGCAGTCGCTGGATGTGCCGCTGCCGAAGGACGGCAAGGCGATCGAGGACTACGGCAACCGCATCTTCCGCCATCCGGGTTTTGTCCGCAGCCTGACCGAGCAGGAAAAGAAACTGCGCGACCTGCCGGTCTGATCCCGGCCCCGCGTTACCCGTCTGCACGCCGACCGGCGTGCAGACGATCCGCCCCGGCGGGGCGCCGGGCGCGTACACTTCACGCATGACCGAAGACTTCTTCCACATGACCAGCCACCGCCCGTACCTGCTGCGGGCGCTGGTGGAATGGATCAACGACAACCAGCTGACCCCGCACATCCTGGTCGACGCCGGCGTCCCCGGCGTGCAGGTCCCGCCTTCGGCGGTCAAGGATGGCCGGGTCGTGCTCAACATCGCCGAACGTGCCGTGGTGCGGCTGATGATCGACAACGAAATGGTGAGCTTCTCGGCCCGCTTCTCCGGAACCAGCTACCCGGTGCAGGTGCCGATCAGCGCAGTGCTGGCGGTCTACGCCCGCGAGACCGGGCAGGGCATGGCATTGCCGGATGACATTCCGGGCAACGAAACCGCACCGACCCGCGATGAGCTGCTGCACGAGGAAGGCACGCCGCCGGACGACACGCCGCCGGCCAGTCCGCCGCCGAAGGGCCGCCCGAACCTGCGCGTGGTCAAGTAACCCTTCCGACGCCGCCCCGATGGGCGGCGTCTTCCTTTGCAGGTTTTACCGGTGGGTGCCGGAATTGTGTGGGTGCCGACCGTTGGTCGGCACACCTTCAGTTCTTACACATCCTCGGCGTCCTCCACATCCGGCCGGATCTGGCTGATCCGCGCGGCACCGGGGCCGGTGAACGAGATCAGCTGGTCGCCACGCAGCACCATGCGGCCCACGTGGCGATCGATGCCATCGTAGGAATACTCGAACTTGAAGGTGCGCTCGAAACCGAGCCGGCCATCTTCGCCACGCGACAGTCGCAGGCCGGTGGCGTGCACCGCCTGGTCCAGCCACTGCACGTCGGCGGCGCGGCAGGCATTGCGTCCCAGCTCGACCGCGCGCTCGGCGGCCGAGCGTGCGGCGTTCCAGAAGAAGTAGATGATTCCGCCGGCAATCAACAACAGCAGCAGGGTAGGCATGGCGTCAGCCGTCAGAGGTCGATCCGGCAAAGATGGCGGCGAACGTGCGCTGGATCAAGCACGGGTATCACCGCCTCGGCGGTGGCTGGCCCGTCGTCGGCGCTGCGGGCGCGTTGGCCGGTACGGCCTGCATCGGCGCTGCGGAGGGTGACGGCATCACCAATGGCGCAGTCGCGGTCAGCTGCAGCAGCGCTGCCCAGTCCTGGCGGTTGAAGCTGCATTCGTCCTCGCGGCCCGGCGTGCAGCTGGGGTCGATGCCGGTGCTGTTGCCTTCGCGTGCCGGGGGCAGCTTGATCAGCCCGGTGCGGTCCAGCGGCAGCAACCGCATCGCCACGGTGTTCATCACGTTGCCACCGACCAGGTACAGGGTCTGGTCGCCTCCCAGGTTGGCAGCCACCACCACTTCGCAATGCGATTTCCAGTGGCCCACCGAACCGTTGCCCAGCGCCTGCACCAGCCCGCTGTAGCTGAGCGTCGTGCTGCGGTCGCGCAGGAAGCACAACAGGTCGCCCGGTGCGGGCTTTGCGGTCGCGGGATCGACCAGCCGGTACGGCACGCCCGAGGGGCCGCCCTGGTACGCGGCACGGATGTAGTCGATGTGGCGCGGCGACGTGTTGAAGCCGGGAACGCTGGCCTGCACCATCACCCAGGAAATGAAAGCGGCCGACCACGGGTTGTCGATCAGGAACGCGCGGCAGTCGCTGTCGGTGTAGCGCGTGCCCAGTGGTGCCAGACAGCTGCTGGCGCCGGCGATGCTGCCCATCGCGTTGAGCGTGCCGCTGTTGCGCCAGTAGCCGGCCACGCGCTGCCAGGCGATCAGGCCGTTGTCGGCCAGGTGATCGCTTTCGGCTTCGGTGACGCTGAGGCTGGCGGCGCGGCCATCGCGATCGATGAAGGGCCGGAACCACAACCGGTGCTCGTTGCAGGCGGTATTGCGGATGGCCACCGCCAATGGGCTCAGGCCGAAGCGGGGAGGGACATCGCAGGCTTCAGCGGCTGCGGCGGACAAGGGGGCTGCCGCGAGCAGCAGACAGGCAGGCAAGAGCATCCGGCGCATGCGCGGCTCCTGTGGGGGATGCCCGCAGCGTCGCAGAGGCTGGCGTAGCCGAGCCGTGAAGGCGCCCGGGTCGTGTAGAGCCGAGCCTACGCTCGGCTCATCGCGCAAAGCGGGTGCCGGGCGTGCCGCAGATCGAGAAGCAGCCGAGCGTGGGCTCGGCTCCACAAGGTCCCGTAGGCCTCAAGCCGGCGGCGGGCCCAGCTTCAACGACAGATCGATGGCCTGCACATGCTTGGTCAGTCCGCCGATGGAGATGCAATCGACGCCATCCTCAGCGATCGAGCGCAGGCCGCCCAGGCCGACGCTGCCGGAGACTTCCAGCGGAATGCGTCCGGCGGTGATGCGCACCGCCTCGCGACGCAGGTCGGGACTGAAGTCATCCAGCAGGATGCGTTCGCAACCGGCTTCGAGCGCCTGGCGCAGCTGTGCCAGGTCTTCGACCTCGACCACCAGTGGCAGCGCAGGCCACTGCCGGCGTGCGGCGGCCACCGCCGCGGCCAGCGAACCGGCGGCGCGGATGTGGTTCTCCTTCAGCATCACCGTGTCGTACAGGCCGAAGCGGTGGTTTTCGCCGCCGCCGCAGCGCACCGCGTACTTCTGCGCCAGGCGCAGGCCGGGCAGGGTCTTGCGGGTGTCGAGGATGCGGGTACCGGTACCGGCCACCGCGGCCACGTAGCGGGCAGTGGTGGTCGCGGTGCCGGACAGCGTCTGCAGGAAATTCAGCGAAGTGCGCTCGGCACTGACCAGGCTGCGGCTGCGCCCGTGCAGCAGGGCCAGCACGGTGCCGGCGGTGACGGCACCGCCTTCGGCGATGTGCCATTCAATGCGCACGTCAGGGTCGAGCGCGCGATGGGTAGCGTCGAACCAGGGGCGCCCGGCGATCACCGCATCCTGCTTGCACAGCAGGTAGGCGCTGTCGGCCTGGTCGGGGAGCAGGGCGGCGGTGACATCACCGCTGCCCAGGTCCTCGGCCAGCGCGCGCGCGACATCGGCGGCGACAACGGCCGCATCCGGCGTCGGCAGCGTGCTCATGCGGCCGGGAAGTCGGCGATCTGGGCGGTCGGAATGGCTTCCTCGGCCAGCAGCACCGGGATGCCGTCGTCGACGCGGAACACCTGCTTGCGGTCACGGGTGACCAGCGCCTCGCGCAGCGGCTGCGCCAGCGGGTTGCCATCGGCCTTGGTCACCGTGCCGGCGGAAATGGCCTTGTTGAGGGCTTCCAGGCCCTTGCCATCCAGCAGGGACAGGGGCTGGCGGGTGTCCGGGGACACCAGCAGGTCGAGCAGCTTGCGATCCATGGTTCTTCGTCTTGCGTGGAAGACGGCTAGAATACGTCTTTAAGGCAGGTGACGGCCAATGACCCCCAACCCGATCGCGCCGCTTGTCGGCATCGTCATGGGTTCCCGTTCCGACTGGGAAACCATGCAGCACGCCGCCCAGAAGCTTGAAGCCCTGGGTGTTCCGTTCGAAGTGAAGGTGGTGTCCGCGCATCGGACGCCGGATGTGTTGTTCAGTTACGCCGAGCAGGCGGGCCCGCGTGGCCTGCGCGCGATCATCGCCGGTGCCGGCGGGGCCGCGCACCTGCCGGGCATGATCGCGGCCAAGACCGCCGTGCCGGTGCTGGGCGTGCCGGTGCAGTCCAAGGCCCTCAACGGAATGGATTCCCTGCTGTCGATCGTGCAGATGCCGGCCGGCATCCCGGTCGCCACCTTCGCCATCGGCAACGCCGGCGCCTCCAACGCCGCGCTGTTCGCGGCGGCGATGCTGGCCAGCGACCAGCCGGCGATCGGCCAGGCGCTCGATGCCTTCCGTGCACGCCAGACCGAAGACGTGATGGCCCACGACGATCCGCGCCAATGAGCCTGACTGTCGGCATCCTGGGCGGCGGCCAGCTCGCCCGCATGATGGTCCTGGCCGGTGCGCCGCTGGGGCTGCGCTTCGAACTGTACGACCCGGCCGCCGACGCCTGCAGCGGCCCGCTGGCGCCGCTCACCGTGGGCGCCTTCGACGACCGCCAGGCCTTGGCGGACTTCGCCGCCAAGGTCGATGTGGTCACCTTCGATTTCGAGAACGTGCCTGCCGACAGTGCACGGTTCCTGGCCGACCGCGTGCCGGTCTATCCGCCGCCGGCCGCGCTGGCGGTGGCCCAGGACCGGTTGAGCGAGAAGACCCTGTTCCAGCAGCTGGGTATTCCGCTGCCGGCCTTCGCCGACATCCGCAGCCGCGACGCGCTGGCGGCGAAGGTGGCTGAGTTCGGCCTGCCGTGCATCCTCAAGACCCGCCGCCTCGGCTACGACGGCAAGGGTCAGTTCCGCCTGCGCAGCGAAGCCGACATCGACGCCGCATGGGATGCGCTCGGTGCCCAGGTCGAGCGCACCGGACTGATCCTGGAAGGCTTCGTGGCCTTCCAGCGCGAGGTCAGCGTGGTGGCCGTGCGTGGCCGCGATGGCAGCTTCGAAGCCTGGCCGGTCACCGGCAACTGGCATGTCGACGGCGTGCTGTCGGCCAGCGTGGCACCGGCGGTGCTGTCCGATGCCGAGCAGCAGGCAGCGATCGGCTATGCCCGCCGCGTCGCCGAGCACCTGCAGTATGTGGGCGTGTTCGCGCTGGAGCTGTTCTGCCGTGATGGTGAGCTGCTGGCCAACGAGATGGCACCGCGCGTGCACAACTCCGGCCACTGGACCATCGAAGGCAGCGAGACCTCGCAGTTCGAGAACCATCTGCGTGCGGTGCTGGGCCTGCCGCTGGGCAGCACCCGCATGCTCGGCCATGCCTGCATGCTGAACTGGCTGGGCGCGATGCCCGATCCGGCGCCGGTGCTGGGTCAGGCCAGTGGCCATTGGCACGACTACGGCAAGGAGCCGCGCGAAGGTCGCAAAGTCGGCCACGCCACGTTGCGTGACGATGATGCCGCTGCATTGGCCGATGCGCTGGACCAGGTCGGCCTGGAGCTGGACCGCCAGGCCCAGGTGGCGCCGGCGGTACACGCGCTGCGCAACCGCTGAGCCCGGGCGTGCCGGCCAATGGCCGGCACAACCTTGTATGCCTGCAACGGTGTGGCGCGCCGGTGCAGGCATCGGCGCACCATTGCCGGTGGTAGCGTGGAGCTCCTTTCACAGGAGTCACGACCATGCTCGACTGGAATGCCTACCGCAAGGAACTGAAGGGCCGCATCGGCGAGATCGGCAAGCTCTCGCCGGACACGGTCAAGGGCTACGCCACCCTGGCCAATGCCGGTGCCCAGACCAACCACCTGGATGCCAAGACCCGTGAGCTGATCGCATTGGCGGTGGCGGTGACCACCCGCTGTGACGGCTGCATCACCGTGCACGTGGACGCGGCGCTGAAGCATGGCGCCAGCCGCGAGGAAATCGCCGAAGCACTGGGCGTGGCGGTGTCGCTCAACGCCGGCGCGGCGCTGGTGTACTCGGCGCGGGTGATGGACGCGGTGGCTGCGCACGAGAACGCGTGAAGCTTCATCTGTAGGGCCGAGCCCATGCTCGGCTGCTGTCCGGCCAGCCGAGCATGGGTTCGGCCCTACAGGCGGTCAGCGCAGCTGGCTCTCGGCGAATTCCCAGTTGACCATCTGCCAGAAGGCATCCAGGTAACGCGCGCGATCATTCTGGTAATCGGTGTAGTAGGCGTGCTCCCAGACATCGCAGCACAGCAGCGGGGTGCTTTCGCCGGTCAGTGGCGTGCCGGCGTTGCGGGTGGCCTGGATGCCGAGCTGGCCACCGGGGTGCTGCACCAGCCACACCCAGCCCGAGCCGAACAGGCCCAGCGCGGTGCGGTTGAATTCCTCGCGCAGGCGCTGCGCATCACCGAACTGGCGCTTGACCAGCTCGCCCAGCCGGCCCTGCGGCTCGCCGCCGCCGCGCGGGCGCAGGCACTGCCAATAGAAGCCGTGGTTCCAGGCCTGGGCGGCCGCATCGAACAGCGTGCCCTGGGCATGGCGCACGATCTCTTCCAGTGACGCCTCCTCCCACTCGGTGCCGAGAGTGCCGGCGTTGACCGCGTCAACGTAGGCGCGGTGGTGGCGGCCGTGATGCAACTCAACGGTCTGCGCGGACAGGTGGGGCTGCAGGGAGCCGGGGAGGTAGGGCAGGGCAGGCAATTCGACGGGCATGGACAGGTTCGTGGCCAGGGGACGGCGGTAGCCTGTTCCATCCGCTTACAATGGCGGCTACCGTGGGCAGTCTAGCCGACCATCACGGTCGGTTTGTCCGGCGAAGCAAGGAGTGTGGTTGTGGCGGTAATGCAGCAAATCCAGGCCGAGGTCGATCGTTACCCGCTCGTGCTGTTCATGAAGGGCACCCCGCAATACCCGATGTGCGGCTTTTCCAGCCGCGCCGTGCAGGCATTGATGGCAGCCGGCGCCGTCACCCTGCGCACTGTCAACGTGCTCGAAGAGCCGGAGATCCGCGCCAACCTGCCGCGCTTTTCCAATCTGCCGACCTTCCCGCAGCTGTTCATCAATGGTGAGTTGATCGGCGGCTGCGACATCGTCATGGAACTGTTTGAATCCGGCGAGCTCAAGCGCATCGTCGAAGAGGCGACCCAGGGATGAGTGCCTGGCCGTCGACGTCACCGACTGACGGGGCGATCGATGGCCGCCCGTTGCAGGATCGCGTCGTACTGGTCGCCGGCGCCGGGGGAGGGCTGGGCAGTGCCGCGGCGGTCGCCGCAGCCGCAGCCGGTGCCACCGTGGTCCTGCTGGGACGCAAGCCGCGCCGTCTGGACCGGGTCTATGCCCAGGTCCAGGCGGTCGGTCCGGAACCGCTTCTGTACCCGCTGGACCTGGAAGGCGCCAGCCCCGATGACTATGCCGAACTGGCCCAGGCCCTGCAGCGCGAGCTGGGGCGACTGGATGGACTGCTGGTCTGCGCCGCGCATTTCCCCGGGCTGACTCCGTTTGAACTGGCTGACCCGGCCAGTTTCGCCCGTGCGGTCCATGTCACCCTGACCGCACCGGCCTGGCTGGCCCAGGCCTGCCTGCCGCTGCTGCGGCAACGCGAGGATGCCGCCATGGTGTTCGCGGTCGATGCCCCCGACCGGGTGGGGCAGGCCTATTGGGGGGGGTATGGCGTAGCCCAGCACGGCCTGCGTGGCCTGATCGCCAGCCTGCACGATGAACTGGGCCGCAGTCCCGTCCGGGTCAGCGGCCTGTACCCCGGCCCCCTGCGCACGGCGCTGCGGGCACGTGCCTATTCCATCGACCAGGACCCGGCTGCGCAAGGCCCGGAAGCCGCGGCGGCCGCGGCGGTGACCCTGCTGTCCGCCGCTGGGAGCACCTGGCGCGGGCAGATTCTCGATGCCAGTGAGACGCCCCGGGAAAGGTGAGCCCTGTGGAAAGGCGGAGTGAAGAACCCGTCACGATTGCGTTGCGAACCGGTGCCGTTTGTCGCACAACCGTCACATTGATGGCGTAGCGTGTTAATCTAGTGTTAACCGTTAGGGCTGCCTTCAGCCGAGCGGTAGGGAACCCCAGATAACTCTCCGATCAGCCACCCGCAGGGCTGCTTGGATGCGCTTTTTTTCCGCCATCGCCAACTCGCATCGAGGCTACCGAAAAATGACCCACCCACTCCGGATGTCCAAGCTTACCCTTGGTCTCGTGGCTGCACTTGCTGCCGCTCCCGCCTTCGCCCAGAGCAGCACCTCCGCCGGTGTCGGCGGCCAGGTGATGTCCGCTGCAGGCCAGCCTGTCGCTGGCGCTGAAGTCACCATCACGCACACCGAGTCGGGCACTGTTTCGCGTGCCACCACCGATGCGTCGGGCCGATACAACGCGCGCGGCCTGCGCGTGGGTGGTCCGTACACCATCACCATCACCAAGTCCGGTGAAGGCACCAAGACCGAGGAAGGTGTCTACCTGAACCTGAACCAGGTCAACACCGTCAACGCCAACCTGGGCGGCGACCTGGCTGCAACCAACCTGGACGCGGTGAACGTTGTTGCCACCGCCGGCGGCCTGGACCTGTTCAGTGCCAACAAGATGGGCACCGGCACCAACGTGACCCGCGAAACGATGGATGCGCTGCCGTCGGCCAGCCGCAACATCCAGGACTACGTGCGTCTCGACCCGCGCATCTCGCAGGTCAGCAAGGCGGACGGCGCGATCTCGGCCGGCGGCCAGAACACCCGTTACAACGCCATCCGCATCGACGGCATCAGCGCCTCCGATCCGTTCGGCCTGGGTTCCAACAACCTGCCGACCGAGCGTCAGCCGGTGTCGATGGACGCCATCCAGGAAATCAACATCGACCTGGCCAACTACGACACCACCATCGCCGGTGGCACCGGCGCGGTGATCAACGCCGTGACCAAGTCGGGTACCAATGAATTCCACGGCACCGTGTACGGTTCGTACCGCGACAAGGACATGGTCCGCTCGCGCCTGGAAGGTGACAAGCAGGACTTCAACGGCTTCGAGGACGAGAAGACCTACGGCATGACCTTCGGCGGTCCGATCGTCAAGGACAAGCTGTTCTTCTTCACCAACTATGAAAAGTACGAGCGCTCGGCTGCCGGCGTCGCCCTGAGCGACACGCCGATCGGCCGTGGCACCATCACCCAGCAGCAGATCACCGACGTCCAGAACTTCCTGGGCAAGCTGGGCTACGACCCGGGCAGCCTGGCGGCGCCGAACAGCAAGACCGAGATCGAAGAGTATGCGGTCAAGCTGGACTGGAACATCAACGAGAACCACCGTGCGGCCCTGCGCTACAACAAGATGGAGCAGAACGTCGTTCGCTTCCCGCAGGTCAGCAGCAGCGCCATCTCGCTGAGCAACTTCTGGTACCAGCAGCCGACCCAGTACGAAACCTGGATGGGCGAACTGTTCAGTGACTGGTCCGAGAACTTCTCGACCGAGTTCAAGGTCTCGCACAAGGATTACTCGGCCAACCGCGTCCCGCTGGTGGACATGCCGCAGATCCGCATCAAGTCGGGCAACGATTCGCTGTACGTCGGTACCGAACAGAACACCCACGTCAACATCGTCGAGTCGAAGGAACTGAGCGCCTTTGGTGCCGGTACCTGGTACATCGGTGACCACACCGTCAAGTTCGGCTTCGATTACTCGAAGAATGACCTGATGAACTTCTACGGCCGCAACCTCAACGGCGTGTACGAATTCAACAGCGTCAACGATTTCCTGGCGGGCAAGGCTTCGCGCTACCAGCTGCGTGCTCCGCGCGCCGATGGCAGCCGCAGCGACATCCCGGCCGACTTCACCCTGAAGAACACCGGCGTGTTCGTGCAGGATACCTGGGCGATCAACTACAACCTGAACCTGATGTTCGGCGTGCGCATCGACATGCCTGACTTCAGCACCCAGCGCCTGTACAACCCGCGCATCGAGCAGCTGTACGGCTTCAACAACACCAAGCTGGTCGACAAGAACCTGGTGCAGCCGCGCGTCGGCTTCAACTACACCTTCGACAGCGATCGCCCGACCCAGCTGCGCGGTGGCGTGGGCCTGTTCGGCGGCGCCGCCCCGAACGTGTGGCTGGCAGGTGCCTACCAGAACACCGGCCTGAACTACATCGAGTACGACGAGCGCAGCATCCCGGCCGGTGCCTTCACTCCGGACGGCAACAACCCGTACATCCCGGCCGGTGGCCCGGCTTCGGCCCGTCAGAACGTCGACATCATCGCGCCGGGCACCCGCCTGCCGTCGGTGTGGAAGGCCAACCTGGCGTTCGACCATGAGCTGCCGTGGTACGGCATCGTCGCGTCGGCCGAAGTGCTGTTCACCAAGGTCAAGGACGGCATCTACTTCGACCGTCTGGACGTATCGGCGCCGACCGCCTTCGGTCAGGATGGCCGCGCGATCTACTGGAACGATGCCGGACGCAACTCGGCGAATACTCGCATCGATAAGGGTGTCGACTACGGCATCTCCACCGGTACCAAAAATGCAGTTGATCGTTTCAACCGTCCGAAGGATATCGGCGACGTTCTGGTCCTGCGCAACACCGACAAGGGCCGCGGCACCCAGGCCACCTTCTCGCTGGCCAAGCCGCTGACCGAGAACTGGGGCTGGTCGCTGGGTTACACCTACACCAAGTCCACCGAAGTCAGCCCGCTGTCCAGCTCGCAGAACACCTCGAACTGGAACAACACGCTGATCTTCAATGCCAACGAGAACGTGGCCTACAACTCGCGTTATGCGATGAAGGACCGCGTCACCGGCACCCTGGAGTGGAAGCACAACTTCTTCGGTGACAACGCCACCCGCGTCGGCCTGTTCTACGAAGGCCGTTCGGGCCGTCCGTACAGCTACATCTTCTACAACGATGCCAACGGCGACGGTGCTGCCACCAACGACCTGTTCTACGTGCCGAAGGGTCCGGGCGACGTGCTGTTCACCGGCGGTGCCGCGATGGAGAAGCAGTTCTTCGACTGGCTGGCGCAGAACCCGGAACTCGATGCCTACCGTGGCAGCGTGGTCCCGGCCAACCGCCACCGCGCCTCGTGGGTCAACAGCTTCGACGTCCGCGTCAGCCAGGAATTCCCGGGCTTCATGAAGGGTCACAAGGGTGAAGTCGCCCTGGACATCATGAATGTCGGCAACCTGCTGAACAAGAAGTGGGGCCTGATCGACGACTACGGCTTCTACTCGACCCGTCGCGTTGCCAACTACGCAGGTATCGATCCGGCCACCGGCAAGTACGTGTACTCCTTCACTGGTTCGACCGACAACCCGTCGGTGCAGGAAAACAACAACGACAAGGGCAACACCGCCGTGTCGCGTTGGTCGATGCAGCTGACCCTGAAGTACAAGTTCTGATCCATCAGCGCTTGAAGCGGTAAGTGGAAACGGCCGGGGAAACCCGGCCGTTTCCCGTTCAGGCGAAAGTCCTTGCAGGGCGTGGGGCAACGGCGTAGCATCCAGAAATGTGCGCGGTGCCAACGCCGCCGATGCGGTCCCGGAATGGCGGACGCGGGTGGCACACATCCAACGGTCGGGTTTCCCGGCCGTTTTGCTTTTTAAGGGGGCGGCAGTACAGTCGGGAACCTTGAAGGAAGCGAAAAATTGGATATGACCACGAACGAAAAATCGGCCCGTGCACTGCCGGTGCAGGATGCCCGGATCTACCCGCGCGGTGGGCTGGATGTGCTGTCGCGGGCCGAGGTGGCCCGCCTGCGCGATGCCTCCGCCGGCGGCATGCATGAGCTGCTGCGCCGCTGCGCGCTGGCCGTGCTGACCAGCGGCAGCGCCTCGGACGATCCGCGCGCCGCGCGCGATCTCTACCCTGATTTCGACATCCAGGTGGCGCAGCAGGATCGTGGCGTGCGCATCGATCTGGTCAACGCGCCGGCGATGGCCTTCGTCGACGGCGAGATCATCCGCGGCGTCGCCGAACTGCTGTTCGCCGTCGTGCGCGACCTGGCCTACATGGCCATCGAAATGGGCCCGGCCTACGCGGCCGAGCTGGAGTCATCCGAGGGCATCACCAACGCGGTGTTCGGCCTGCTGCGCAACGCGCGCATCCTCAATCCGGGTGATCCGAACCTGGTGGTGTGCTGGGGCGGACACTCGATCTCGCGCGACGAATACCTGTACACCAAGCAGGTGGGCTATGAACTGGGCCTGCGCGGCCTGGACATCTGCACCGGCTGTGGCCCGGGCGCGATGAAGGGCCCGATGAAGGGTGCCACCATCGCCCACGCCAAGCAGCGCCGCACCGTGACGCGTTACATCGGCCTGACCGAGCCGGGCATCATCGCCGCCGAGTCGCCGAACCCGATCGTCAACCACCTGGTGATCATGCCGGACATCGAGAAGCGCCTTGAGGCCTTCGTCCGCATCGGGCACGGCATCATCGTGTTCGCCGGTGGCGTCGGCACCGCCGAAGAGATCCTGTACCTGCTCGGCATCCTGCTGCGCGAGGAGAACAAGGACCTGCCGTTCCCGCTGATCCTGACCGGCCCGACGGTAGCGGCACCGTACTTCGAGCAGATTGATCGCTTCATCCGCCTGACCCTGGGCGATGCGGCTGCCGAGCGCTACGAGATCATCATCGGCGACCCGGTGGCGGTTGCGAAGAAGATGGCCACTGGCATCAAGCGCGTGCGCGAGCACCGCCTGGCGCAGAAGGACTCGTTCTTCTTCAACTGGTCGATCGAGATTCCGTGGGAGTACCAGCAGCCGTTCGTACCCACCCACGAAGCGATGGCGGCGTTGGACCTGCACCACGGGCGTGCCCCGCACGCGCTGGCGGCCGACCTGCGCCGCGCGTTCTCGGGCATCGTCGCCGGCAACGTGAAGGAAGACGGCATGCGCCGCATCGAGCAGTTCGGGCCGTTCCAGATCCACGGCGACCCGGACATGATGCAGGCGCTGGATGCGCTGCTGCGCGCCTTCGTCGAACAGCGCCGGATGAAGATCTCCGGCGAGTACCAGCCCTGCTACCAGGTGCTGGCCTGAACCCGGGCCGGCGCGATGGGGATCGCGCCGACACTGGCAGGGAAGGGCGGGTCGTCAAGCCTTTGACGCCCGTCGCCCCGGATTGACCGTTCATCCTGCCGCCGCTTGCCGGTGGCGGGGCGATGGCCCATCGTGGCCACCAACACGCTGGGGAGCGTCCAATGTCTTTGCGCCGGCAAAACGGCTTCACGCTGGTTGAACTGATGGTCACGCTGGCCGTCTTCGTGGTCCTGGCGTCGATCGCCTATCCGAGCTTCCGCGGCATGATCCGCTCGAACCGGCTGGCGACCGCCAACAACGAGCTGATCGCGCTGGCCAACCTGGCCCGCAGCGAAGGCATCCGCAACAGCAACGGTGGCGGCGTCTGTGGCAGCGCCGATGGCAAAGCCTGTGATGGCGACTGGTCCAAGGGGGTACTGGCCTGGTCGGACCTGGATGGCGACGGCCAGATGGGCAGCAATGACGTCGCGCTGCGCTTTTCACAGGGCAATCCGCAGCTGAGCGTAGTTGGCCCGCCGGGCGCGGTCATCGCCTTCGACGGGCGCGGCCGGCGCAGGGCGGTCGCCGATCAGACGCTGGTGCTGTCGCCGGATGCGTGCAAGGCCGGCGAATCGAAAAGCACCTTGACGATCAACCAATCCGGCCAGGTCCGGGTGACCAAGGGAACCTGCTCATGAGCCGCCGCAACCTGGCCCGCCCGCGTTCGTCGCAGGGGGGCTTCAGCCTGATCGAAGTGATGGTGGCGGTGCTGATCCTGGCATTCGGGCTGCTGGGCTTCGCCCTGCTGCAGACCACCAACGTCCGCTTCGTGCAGAGCGCGAACTACCGCACCCAGGCGACCAACCTGGCCAACGACCTGATCGAACTGATGCGCGCGCAGCGCACCGACACCCTGGCCGGTGGCGCCTATTCCTCGGCCTCGTTCTCGGCCGGCTCGGTGAAGCCCAGCGGCGCCTGCGCCTGGCCGACCGGCGCCGCCGTGACGCCGCAGGCGAACGTCGCGCGCTGGCAGTGCGAGGTCGCACGCACGCTGGGCGAGAAGGCCAGCGCACAGGTGACCTTCGTGCAGAGCACCGGCGAGGTCACCGTGGCCATCAGCTGGGGTGACCAGCGCTGGGATCCGAAGGACCCCGACAGCCTTACCACCTTCGGCCTGACGACCTTCCTGTGAACATGCCCATGAGTCCAATTTCGCGCACCCGAGGCCTGTCGCTGATCGAACTGATGATCGCCATGGTCATCGGCCTGGTCCTGATGCTGGGCGTCACCCAGATCTTCATCGCCTCGCGTGCGGCATCGCGCCTGTCCGAAGGTGCGGCCCGTACCCAGGAGAACGCGCGCTTCGCGCTGGACTTCCTGCAGCGTGACCTGCGCATGGCCGGCCACTTCGGCTGCGTCAACGACCAGGCTCATGTGGTCAAGAACACCGGCGATGTCGGTTATCACCTGGGCATCAGCTCGGGCAGTGGCGACCCGCAGGATTTCTCGGTTCCGGTGCAGGGGTATGAGGCGGCAGGTACGGCGCCGGGCGCCACCCTGACCCTGGGCCGCGCGTGGAGCGCGGCGCAGTCGGTGCCGAAGAGCATCGCCAACCTCAAGCCGGCGCCACTGCCGGGCAGCGACATCCTGGTGCTGCGCCTGATGAGTCCGGAAGGGGCCGTGGTGACCGGCATCTCCGTGGCCGCGGGCGCGACCACGCTGACCGTCTCCAGTGATGGCATGGCCCGGCTGAAGGCCAACGCCGCAGGTGCGCCGACGGTCTTCGGCATAGCCGACTGCACCCGTGCCGACGTGTTCCCGGCCACCATCAGCGGTTCGACGGTGAAGGTGGACAAGGTCGACCTGAGCAACTATTCGATCAACAACGCGATGACCATGCTGTATCGCGCCGATGGCATGGCGTACTACATCGCGACCAATCCCAATGGCGAGCCGGCGCTTTACCGGGCACGCGCGAATGGCGCCGGCGGCTACGCCGATGGCGAGGAGCTGGTGGAAGGCATCGAGAACATGCAGTTCCTGTACGGACTGGATGCCACCCCGGATATCGCCCTGCCCACGCCGCCGACCGGTCGCATCGTCGACCAGCGCGTGGCCAGTGCGGTCAGCACCGGTACCGATGCCACCGCCGCAGGGCAGTGGCGCCGCGTCGGCATGGTGCAGGTCGGCCTGCTGGCGCGCAGCCCGCAGCGTGCGTCGGCCGAGGCGCCGGGCAGCGCGGCCACCTATCCGGCCATCCTCGGGGTGGGCTTTGCCCCGGCCGATCCTTACGACCAGCGCCATCGGGGCGCCTATGAAGCGTCCGTTGCGCTGCGCAACCGCTTGTTCGGGAACTGACGACCATGCGCACTCATCCTTCCTCCCGACGCCGTCCCTTCGTTGCCCAGGCACGACAGCAGGGTGCCGTTCTCTACGTCGCGCTGATCATGCTGGTGCTGCTGGCCCTGCTGGGCGTCATCGGCATGCAGGTGGCCGGCATGCAGGAGCGCATGGCGGCCGGCTACCGGGCGACCAACATGGCGTTCCAGAACGCCGAAGGCGCGGCACGCAGCGCCGAGAACGCGGTGGAGAACATCGCCAATCGCAAGGATGCCGGTGCCAATCCGGCCGTAGCGTCCGCCGACATCAGCCAGCAGTGCGATGACGGCTTCGATCCGTCGGCCTGGGTCGCGAAAACCAAGCTGGGCAGCAAGCCGGCCATCTATGTCCGTGAGATCCAGGGTTGCATCCAGGGGGAGGGTGCGCTGGACATGGGCAAGTCGGTGGAGAAGCCAACGCCGGTCTACCAGATCACGACCTATGCCGGTGATACCACCAGTGATGCGACGTCGCGTGCGGCGATCGATACCGTATTCAAGCTGTGAGGGTGGGGAACCCATGAACACTCGCAACCGCAGGATCCTGGCAGGCGTTGGCCTTGCCGTGTTGGCCGCTGGCGGCTATCTGGCGCATACCTTGTTTGCCGCACAGGCGCAGGGCGTACTGGCACAGGAGCCGATGAACGTGCAGACCCGCGCGACACCGGCGTTCATCATGGCGGTGGACGATTCGGGTTCGATGAACTTCGAGCGCATGTTCCCCGGTGGTGACGGCCGCATGCGCTGGAACAGCAACACCAACAGCTTCTTCAACAACGACGGAAGCTTCTTCAGCGTGGGCTCGGCGTGTGCCAACAACTCGGTGGACTGTTACCTCTACCTTTACCCGCACGCGGAATTCAACAAGGAATATTCACCGGGCCGGGCCATTCCGCCGTTGGACATCTACGGTTTCGCGCGTTCGCATGTCTACAACGCCAGTTACTTCAATCCGGCAGTGACCTACCGGCCGTGGACCAATGCCGACGGCACGCTGTGGCCGAATGCCTCGATCACCCAGACCCGCGCCGATCCCCGGTCCGGGCAGCGCGGCTACAATGCCGTGTACAACATGACCGTCAATCGCGCCGAGACGTCGGAGAAGTTCCAGTTCGTCAGCGGCATGCGGATTCCCGACCTTTCCGGCACCGGCAATGAATACTATGTCGACAGCTGGTGGGATGGCGGGTGGAAGACCGCTGCGATCAGCAACACCGGCAATACCACATACGCGATCAGCTACTTCCCGGCCACCTTCTACCTGCCGGCCGCAGCGCCTGCACCGGACGGATACAAGACCGACGACGCCAGTCGCCCGGTGATCAAGGGTGCCTGTGGTCCGGGCTGCGACATGCGCCGCTACCAGATCAAGTCGGGCAACTACTCGAGCCCGGCCGCCTACAACGCCGCGATCCAGAATTTCTCCAACTGGTTCCAGTATCACCGCAATCGCGTGCTGGCCATCGTCGGTTCGTCGACTGCCGCCCTGGTGAGCGTCGATACGATGCGCGTGGGCTACTTCACCATCAACAAGCTCAGCAACGCGACCATGTATGACATGGTCACCAATCGTGCCGATCTCTACAAGCAGATCTACACGCTCACCGGCAATGGCGGCACGCCCAACCGCCGCGCGGTTGAATATCTGGTCGACCAGTTCCGTCGTACCGATGCCGACGCCCCCGTGCAGCTGGCCTGCCAGCGCAATGGCGGCATGCTGTTCACCGACGGCTACACCAACTCCGGCAATGCACCCAACGGATCGTTCGGTGATGCGGACTCGGTGAATTCCACGCACCTGCCGTCCATTCCGTTCGCCGATGGCTACAGCAATACCATCGCCGACATCGCGGCGGCGGCCTATGCCGGCGCCCGCACACCCCTGCGCACCGGCACCAGCTTCCCGGCCGGCCAGGTGCCGGTCAGTGACAAGTGCAGTTCGCTGGACAAGAGCAGCCCGGACTGGAAGCGCCTGGACTGCCAGACCGACCTGCACATGAACTTCTACGGCGTGACCCTGGGCGCGCAGGGCAAGATCTATGGCGTCAACCAGGCAGCGACCGATGATCCCTACAAGAACCCGCCGAACTGGGCTGGCAACGGCAACCCGCTGAATGTCGACGACGGTACGGTCATCGATGAACTGTGGCACGCGGCCGTCAACAGCCGTGGCGAGTTCATCAATGCGCAGACGCCGGCCGACGTCACCGAGGCCATGCGCCGGGTACTGTCCTCGATCACCGGTGGTGCGTCGCCTTCAGGCACGATCGGTATCAGTGGTGCACGCATCGGTACCGGCTCGTTGGCGGTCACCCCGCGTTATGACATCACCAACAGCGGCACTGATTGGTCGAGCAAGCTGACCGCGTCCAGCGTCAAGGTCAACGCCAACCAGGTGGCCGAGCTCACCGAGGTGTGGGAAGCCTCCAGCCGCCTGACATCGTCCGGCCGCCGGATCGTCGCCAACAAGCTGGGTTCGCCCGTGGATTTCAACAGCGCCCGCATCAGCCTGCAGGACCTGTGCAGCAAGCCTGACGGCAAGTACGCGACGATGCTGGTGTGCTCCACCGACAAGCTGACGGCGATCAAGGCTGATCTGGCCAGCGCGATCAACTATCTCAGTGCCGACAGCTCGACCGAAGTCCGCAACGGTGGCAAGTATCGTGACCGCACCACGCCGCTGGGTGACATCGTCAATTCGGCGCCGGTGGTGAGCTCGCCGCTGGACGACTACGGTTACCGCCAGTTGGGTGGCACCTACGCAAAGAGCTATACGGACTACCTGGCCACCAAGGCCAAGTCGCAGCGGTACATGGTCTATGTCGGCGCCAATGACGGCATGCTGCACGCCTTCGACGGCGGCATGAAGGCCGATGCCAAGCAGGACGGCACCGGTGGCACGGAGAGCTTTGCCTACATCCCGGCCACCGCGCTGGGCCACATGGCCAACCTGCTGTTCCCCTACAAGTCCGACACGGCCGACCAGACCTTCCGTCATCGTTACTACGTCGATGGTCCGGTGACGGTGTCCGATACGTTCAACGGCACCGCCTGGCAGACCAGCCTGGTAGGCACCACGGGTGCGGGTGGCCGTTCGGTGTTCGCACTGGACGTCACCACGCCGGGCAGCTTCGGCACCGGCAACGTGCTGTGGGAAATCAGTGACATCAATTCGTCGCTGCGGGATGAGGTGCGCAACAACATCGGTTTCGTGCTGGGCAAGCCGGTGATCGTGCCGGTGAAGAGTGGCACCGGCGTGGCCTGGAAGGCGATCTTCGGTAATGGCTACGGCAGCGCCAACGGCAAGGCGGTGTTGTTCGTGGTCGATATGGCCAGTGGCGACATCCGGATGATCGAAGCCGTCGAGGGTACCTCGGGCGCTGGCATCTCCGGTGACAACGGATTGGGCAATGTGGTCGTTGTCGATCGTTGGACCGGTACCAACCAGGATGCGCGCGGTCGTGATGGCCTGGCCGACACCGTCTATGCCGCCGATCAGCGTGGCGCCGTGTGGAAGTTCGACCTGACCAGCAGTGCGAATACCACGTTGACCGTGCCGATGTTCACCAGCCAGGTTGCCCAGGACTCCTCCAACAGGACCTACCGTCAGCCGATCACCGGTGGCATGACCGCCGCGACCGGTCCTTCGGGCGGCGTGATGCTTTACTTCGGCACCGGCAGCTTCTCCTTCACCAGCGACAAGGATGACAAGTCGCAGCAGGCGCTGTACGCCGTGAACGATCTGTCGGGCAAGACGGTGACCTCGACGGTGACCGCTGCCAACCTGGTACCGTACACGGCCGCGGCCGCCGCTGCAGGCGTTGATGAGCGCAAGATCACCGCGGGTGCGGCGCCGGCCAACGCCCGCGGCTGGATGATCCAGCTGCCTGCCGGCAACGGTGAACGCGCAGTAGGTAACCCGATCCTGGTCAGTGGCATTGTCTTCATGCCGACCTATGTACCCAACATGGAAACGGTTGGCTGTTCGACCAGTGGTTCGAACTGGCTGTTCGGGTTGTCGTCGATCAGCGGCCTGCCAATGCTGGAGAACGTCCGTTATGGCTCGCCGACCGGCAGCCGACCCGCCTCCGGCACCGCGGCCATTGCATTGAAGACAGGAGGAACCGCGCCGGTGCGTGACGTTTCGCTGTCGGTGTTGCCACGTCCGACGGACAACAAGGCACCGCCTGGTGGCAGCTCCTGCTGGATGGCGGTGGGTGCTGCGGGCAGCCAGTCGCTGTATCTGCCTTACCCGTGCGGTCGCCAGTCCTGGCGCCAGCTCCAGTAACCCAAGTGCGAGGATCCACGCCCATGTTGCACACTCCCATGCCTCGCCGCGCGGCTGGCTTCACGCTCATTGAATTGATGATCGTGGTGATCGTCATCGGCATCCTGGCGGCGATCGCCATTCCGTCTTACCAGGAGTACGTGCGCCGATCGCATCGCGCCGTGGTGAAGGCGGACCTGGCCGAGTATGCGCAGCGTGCGGAGCGCTACCACACCAGCAACAACTCCTACACCGGCTACGCACTGCCGACCAAGGTGTCGCCGCGTGATGGAGGGACTGCGCGCTACAACCTGGATTACAAGGGAGACGGCACCAGCTTCACCATCACCGCCACCCCGCAGGGCACGCAGGCCAAGGACAGCTGTGGCAAGTTGAGCGTGGACCAGGCCAACCGCAAGACGGCCGACGGTGGCGTTGCCAGCTGCTGGTGAAACAGGTGTTGATCTTCCTGTAATCGACCAGTACAATGCGCCTCCCCGCCCGAATAGCTCAGCCGGTTAGAGCACTTGACTGTTAATCAGGGGGTCGTTGGTTCGAGTCCAACTTCGGGCGCCAGATACTGCAGAAGCCGCGAGAAATCGCGGCTTCTGCTTTTCTGCGCAGGCATTCAGCAGGGCGTATCGCGGTTCACGCGCTCACTCCGGACGCGGCCGCCATTGTTGACGATCAATGCGCCATGCAGCTGGTTGCCCGCGCAGATGCGCAGGGTCAGGTTGGCCCCCGGGCTGCGTCCATCTGCCTGGAAGAACAGCAGCGGACGCCCGCTGCTGGCCTGGGCAAGGATCGAGACGTCCGAGCGCCCGGTGTGGTGGCTCAGGATCGCCTCCGGCGAGGCAGGCTCCCCGCGCTGGTCGCCGCTGCGGTAGATGATCCAGCCGGCGCTCCAGTCGTCACTGCAGTGCCGGCCGTCGACACTGGCGCAGAGGCCGATCAGCTCCCGTCTGCGCACGGCCTCGCTGCGTGCGCCGGACAGGCTGGCATGCAGGGTCAGTTGCAGTGCATCGGCGCGTTGCCGCAGCAGCAGGGGCTGCAGCGCCGGCCAGGACGCGGCCAGCAGCACCGCCAGCACAGTGATGACCACCAGCAGTTCGGTCAGGTGCACGCCCCGCGCAGAGCGGGGGCCGAGCGGGCAGGGGGCTTGGGCAGTGCGCATGCATCCAGCCTCCGCGCCCGGCTGTGCGGCCGCCATCGGGAATCCCCGTAGCGGTCTGCCCGGAGACCCCTCAGCCGGCCGTCACCCCTCGCCCCGTATACTGACCCTTCCCGGGAACTGGCAACACCATGAGCGACAGTTTTGAACTTGTCTCGCCGTATTCGCCGGCGGGCGACCAGCCCAACGCCATCGCGAAGCTGACCAGCAACTTCGAGGCCGGCATCGCCAAGCAGACCCTGCTGGGCGTGACCGGCTCGGGCAAGACCTACACCATCGCCAACGTCATCCAGAACGTTCAGAAGCCGACGCTGATCATGGCACCGAACAAGACGCTGGCGGCGCAGCTGTATGGCGAGTTCAAGGCGTTCTTCCCGCACAACGCGGTGGAGTACTTCGTCAGTTATTACGACTACTACCAGCCCGAAGCCTACGTGCCGTCGTCGGACACCTTCATCGAGAAGGACAGTTCGATCAACGAACACATCGAGCAGATGCGGCTGGCCGCGACCAAGACCCTGCTGTCGCGCCCGGACGCGATCGTGGTGGCCACGGTGTCCGCGATCTATGGCCTGGGTGCGCCGGAAGACTACCTTTCACTGCGCCTGATCCTGTCCAAGGGCGAGCGCATTGACCAGCGCGACCTGATCAACCACCTGACCCAGCTGCAGTACACGCGCAATGAGTACGAGCTGCAGCGCGGTACCTTCCGCGTGCGCGGCGAAGTGATCGACGTGTTCCCGGCCGAGTCGGACAGCGAAGCACTGCGCCTCGAACTGTTCGATGGCGAGGTCGAGAAGATCACCCTGTTCGATCCGCTCACCGGCGAGACGCTGCGCAACATGCAGCGCTTCACGGTCTACCCGAAGACCCACTATGCGACCACGCGCGAGCGCGTGCTGGCGGCGATCGAGACGATCAAGGTAGAGCTGAAGGAGCGGCTGGAGCAGCTCTACGCGCAGAACAAGCTGGTGGAGGCGCAGCGCCTGGCGCAGCGCACGCAGTTCGACCTGGAAATGATGGCCGAGGTCGGTTACTGCAACGGCATCGAGAACTACTCGCGGCACCTGACCGGCAAGAATGCCGGCGAGCCGCCACCGACCCTGTTCGACTACCTGCCGCCGGATGCGCTGCTGGTGATCGACGAATCGCATGTGACCATTCCGCAGATCGGCGCCATGTTCAAGGGTGACCGCTCGCGCAAGGAAACCCTGGTTGAGTTCGGTTTCCGCCTGCCGTCGGCGCTGGACAACCGCCCGCTGCGCTTCGAGGAATGGGAGGAGCGCTGCCCGCGCAGCATCTACGTGTCGGCCACGCCCGGGCCCTATGAACTGCGTGAAGCCGGTGACGAGATCACCGAACTGGTGGTGCGCCCAACCGGCCTGATCGACCCGGTGGTGGAGATCCGGCCGGTCGGTACCCAGGTCGACGACCTGATGAGCGAGGCCAACGCGCGCATCAAGGCGGGCGACCGCGTGCTGGTCACCACGCTGACCAAGCGCATGGCTGAAAACCTCACCGAGTACCTCACCGAACACGGTATCCGCGTGCGCTACCTGCACTCGGACGTGGATACGGTCGAGCGCGTGGAGATCATCCGCGACCTGCGCCTGGGCAAGTTCGACGTGCTGGTCGGCATCAACCTGCTGCGTGAAGGCCTGGACATGCCCGAGGTATCGCTGGTGGCGATCCTCGATGCCGACAAGGAAGGCTTCCTGCGCTCCACCGGCTCGCTGATCCAGACCATCGGCCGCGCCGCACGCAACGTGCGCGGCAAGGCGATCCTGTACGCCGACAAGATCACCCGCTCGATGCAGGCGGCGATCGATGAGACCGACCGGCGCCGTGCCAAGCAGGTCGAGTACAACGAAGAACATGGCATCGTGCCGCGCTCGGTGGCGCGCCCGATCGTCGATGTCCTCGAAGGCGCGCGTTCGGATGCCGCCGAGAAGGAAGCCAAGAAGGGTAAGGGCAAGGGCCGGGCGAGTGTGGCCGAAGAAGCGGCCGACTATCGTTCGCTGTCTCCGGCGCAGCTGGCGACCCGTCTCAAGGCGCTGGAACAACAGATGTACCAGCACGCCAAGGACCTGGAATTCGAAGATGCCGCACGGGTGCGTGACCAGATCCGGCAGCTGAAGGAAGCCAGCCTGGGCTGAACGTGGCAGTGCAGCATCATCTTCACAAAAGTGTTGCGCTTCACGGCCCGCATCCGTAATATACGCGGCCTGCACCGACGCAATCGCGGAAATGCAGAAGCAAAACGGGCGGTTAGCTCAGCGGTAGAGCACTACCTTGACATGGTAGGGGTCACAGGTTCGAACCCTGTACCGCCCACCACGAAGTCCTCGGAAGAGGGCTGTCGTGAACTGCAAAGCCCGGCCCTGGCGCCGGGTTTTTACGTAACAAGGCCAGCCTTCGGGCGGCAAGAACAAGATGGGCGGTTAGCTCAGCGGTAGAGCACTACCTTGACATGGTAGGGGTCACAGGTTCGAACCCTGTACCGCCCACCACCTGCTCCCGGCGTTGCCGGTGAAGTGGTGGAAACGATGAAAGCCGGCCCCGGGGCCGGCTTTTTTCGTTCCGGGGAGCCTGGCGTTCCCGCGAAGCTGCATCCGTGCCGGTTCAGTGGAATGAAATCAGTGGGTAATGCTGATCGAACGCTGGATGCGCCACTGGCCGTCGACGCGTTCCCACAGCTGCGCCACACCTACCCGGGCCAGCGCAGGATGAGGGCTGGCGCCAGTGTCGTCTGTCGATTGCTGGCTGCCCAGCCGCAGCACGCGGTCCTGGCGCAGGTGATAGAGCTGAAGGGGCTGCGCTTCATGCATGGCCTGCCGATCCTCGGTGCGCAGGATCTGGCTGCGCAGGGCATCCTCGGTGGGCCCGCAGCCGTCGCCGAACAGGCTGGAGAACAGCAGGATCAGGGCAAGCATCGGCATGGCACGGTGCTCCAGCGGGAAAGTGCATGCAGGCTGGCAGGGTCGGCCGGGCACCGCAGCCGGCCTGCGACGAAGGCGGGGATTGGGCCGCCAAAGGCAGGCAGATGGCGATGAATCCGGGCCGCGCAGGCGTAGACTCGGCGCTACTGCGCAACTGCGCAATTACTGCAAGGAACTGCCGCATGAGTGATCACGTCCCGGTGTCCAGGCCCAATCCGCTCATGGAACGCCTGTTCGGCGGCAACATGCTGGAAGGCACGTTCAAGGCAGTGATCTGGGTCGCAATCCTGAGCGCGCTGCTGGCGTGGACCACGCTGCGCTGAATGACGCTGCCGCGCCGGGCCTGCCGGGTGGCGGGACCTGCTGACCCGATCACTCCCGCTGCCGCCAGTGCGGCGGCAGTGCCTGTGCGGGTGCTGTCAGGCGCTGAAGGCCTGGCGCAGGCTGCGCAGGGTGGCCTGGCGATGTTCCCTGGCCGTTGGCTCGCCCATCTCCAGCTCCTGCAGGCGCAGTCCGACCAGAGTCATCGACAACGCATAGCCGCGTGCCGCGTCGGCAACGCGTGACAGGCCTACTGCACGGCGGGCCAGTGCATTCACGTGTTCAAGGTCGGGCATCAGTCCCAGATAGGCGCGTTCTGCGCTGTCCAGGTCCGGTGCACGCAGGATCGCGTGGGCTTCTGCGGTGGGGGAGACGGAGGCCATGGGGGTCCTTGTCAGGGGCAGCGACAGCATCGTTCGGCCACATTGCGGGTGATGGCTGCGCATGCTGAAGGGGCAACATTGTCAGAACATTGCGCCTGCAACCGCTGGCATGCATGGGCGCAAAACCATAGCGCCAGGCACTATGATCGGCAGCGTTTCCGGTTGACGAGTCCCTGATGCGCATCCTCCTGGTCGAAGACGATCCTGATCTGTCCCGCGCCCTGCAATCGGGCCTGGAGCGGCAGGGCGTGGTCGCCGATGTGGTCGGCAGCCTGGCCGAGGCCGCGCTCGCGTTGCGCGAACCGGTACACCAGCTGCTGTTGCTCGATCGCCAGCTGCCCGATGGCGATGGCGCCGGATTCGTCGCCTCGGCGCGTGCGCTGCGGCCGAACCTGGCGGTGATCATGCTCACCGCCAAGGGGACGCTGTCGGACAAGGTCGAAGGCCTGGACGTCGGTGCCGATGACTATCTGGTCAAGCCGGTGGCGATCGAGGAACTGATGGCACGCATCCGCGCTGTATCGCGCAGGCCTTCGGCGATGGTGACGCCGAGCCTGCGGCTGGGGCGGCTCGAGTTCGATTTCGAATCGCTGCAGGCACAGGTGGAGGGCCAGCCCCTGGCATTGCCACGTCGGCAGGTGCTGGTGCTGCAGGCGTTGGCGATGCGGCAGGGCCGCACGGTTACCCGCAGTGCCCTGGAGGCTGCAGTGTACGGGTTCGATGATGAGATCCAATCCAATGCGCTCGATGCGCATATCTCCAAGCTGCGCAAAGCGCTGCAGCAGGCCGGGGCGGGGGTGGAGATCCATGTGATCCGCGGCGTCGGCTACCTGCTGGCGGAGGCCTGAGATGGCCCGTCCGATCCGTTCGATCACCCTTGGCCTGGCTTGGCGCCTCTTCCTGGCGCAGGCCTTCACCGTACTGTTCGCGGTGGTCGCATTGATCCTGACCTGGGGTGACAAGGACTCCTGGGGCATGGACATGTTCGTTGCCGAGGCGGTGGCCAAGGCGGTGCACAGCGAAGGCGGGCGCCTGGTGCTGGACCAGGCGCGCTGGGACAAGCTCGATGCCAACGCCGGGGGAAATCTCTGGTTCGCCGCGGTGGATGACAAGGGCATGTGGCTCGAGCGCGGCACCATCCCAGCCATCCACGCGCCGATGCTCGCGCGGCTGCCGACCGTGGGCGCCACGGAACTGGGCTCGCTGGTGCCCCCCTACCTGGACGTGGCGCGGGTGATGATCCGCAACGAGGACGGGCGCCGCATCACAGTGATGGTCGGTGGCGCGCCCAAGGGCGGGCTGCTGGATGGCGCGCTGATGGTGCTGCGCCTGATCGGCCTGTGGTTCTTCCTGCCACTGATCGTGGTCACCCTGCTTGTGATGCCGACCGTGATCCACCGTGCCATGCGCGGCGTGCGCCGTTCTGCGCAGCAGGCCAAGGAACTGGATATCGGCCAGCCCGGTGCGCGGCTGGATGCGCGGCTGGTCTCCACGGAAGTGGCGCCGCTGGTGGAAGCCTTCAACGATGCCATCGACAAGGTGCAGCAGGGCTATGCAGCGCGCGACAAGTTCCTCGCCGACGCGGCGCACGAATTGCGCGTGCCGATCGCCGTGGTGCAGGCGAGACTGTCTCAGCTGCCGCAGGGCGAGCTGAAGTCGCAGTTGCTGACCGACGTGGCGCGGCTGGGCAATGTTGCCGAGCACCTGCTCGATCTGCAGCGCCTTGACCGCAATGTCGGCGCACTGCAGCGGCTGGACCTGGCCCTGCTGGTGCGTGAGGCAGCCGCGGACCTGGCGCCGTTGGTGGTGGGCGCCGGCTATGGATTCGAAGTGGACGCGCCGGAATCTTCGGTGTGGATCCACGGCGACAGTCTGGCGCTGGGGCGGGTGATTGCCAACCTGGTGCACAACGCGATCGTGCATGGTGGTGGCCGTGGCACCATCTGCGTGCGGTTGGATGCGCGCGGCTTGCTGGAGGTCAGCGATCAGGGTGCGGGCATTCCATTGAGCGACCGCGAGGCGATCTTCGAGCCGTTCCATCGCCTGCGCGCGGCGGGCAGCGGCAGTGGCCTGGGCCTGCACCTGGTGAAGGAGATCGTGCAGCACCACGGTGGCTCGGTCAGTGTCGGTGAGGCTGCGGGAGGCGGCGCAAGCTTCCGGGTCAATTTCCATCGCGGTAGCGTCCGGCGCTGACGCGTTTGCGGGGCAAGTCCCGATAGGCAAGCTGCCGCCGGTAGCGGCAGGCTGGACCCATGGCCGTCCAGCTTTCCCCGTCTCCCTTGCTGGGCAGTGGCGCCGCTGCGGCGCTGACACTGGGGGCGCTGGCCTGCGTGCAGCTGCCGCGGCTGCCGCCGCTGTGGGTCTGCACGGTGATGATCGTGCTTGGCATGGCGGGGTGGGGCCTGCGTTGGCGGGGGCGCCTGCCCGCGGTCGTGCTGTTCGGTGCCGGATGGACGGCGCTGCACGGGCACTGGGCAATGCAGGAACAGCTGCCGCCAGGCCAGCCAGCACGGGATGTGGTGGTCAGTGGACGGGTCATCGATCTGCCGGACCATGGAGCCGCGCACACCCGCTTCCTGCTGCAGGTCAGCGAGAGCAGCGAACTGCCATCGCTGCGCGGCAAGCGCCTGCAGGTCACCTGGAACGATGCCTGGCGTGCCGCTGACGCCACCGACGCCGGGCGTGGGCGCCATCAGGTCCTGGCCGGCGCGCAGTGGCATCTGGCCTTGCGCGTGCGGGCGCCGCGTTCGCGGATCAATCCCGGTGGTTTCGACGGTGAACGCCACGCGCTGCTGCGCGGCGTGTCCGGCAACGGCACGGTGCGGGCGCCGGCCAGCGCGCGCGAGCTTCAGGCCGCGCATGGCCTGCCGGCATGGCGTGAACGCACCAGCGCCGCCATCGCCGCGCAGGTGGCCCATCCAGCCGCGCGCTTCGTGCAGGCACTTGCCCTGGGCGATACGCGTGGCCTGTCCGACGCCGATTGGGATCAGCTGCGGGCGCTGGGCCTGACCCATCTGGTGGCCATTTCCGGATTCCATGTCGGGGTAGTGGCCGGGCTGGGGGCGTTGCTGTGTCGAGGGCTGTGGTGGCTGTGCCCGCTGCTGGCCCGGCATTGGCCACGCCCCCAGGCGGCGGCCTGCGCCGCGGCCCTGTCCGCAGCGGGCTATGCGGTGCTGGCCGGCGGTGAATTGCCGACCGTGCGCACTGCACTGATGATCGGGCTGGTGGCGCTGGCGCGTAGCGGGCGGCGCCCACTGGGTCTCGTGCAGGGGCTTGCACTGGCGGCGCTGGCGCTGCTGCTGCCGGCGCCGCTGTCAGTGCTGTCCGCGGGCTTCTGGCTCAGCTTCGGCGGCGTCCTGTGGCTGGTCTGGTGCCTGCCGCAGGGACGTCCGCGTGGGGTGGTCGCCAACCTGCGCGGGTTCCTGGCCGCACAAGGGGTGGCCAGCGTCGGCCTGTTGCCGCTGGGCATCGCCTTGTTCGGTGGCACCGCCTGGCTGGGGCCGCTGGTGAACCTGCCGGTCATCCCGTGGTGGACATTGCTGGTGGTGCCCTTGTCGCTGCTCGGCACCGCCCTGCAGGTGCTGCATGACGGCGCCGGGCGCTGGGCGTGGCGCGCAGCGGCGTGGTTGTTCGAAACCAGCTGGCAGGTCCTGCAGCCACTGGCGGCGCATCCACAGGCGATGTGGTGGTTGGCCGAGGCACCGGCCTGGGCAGTGCCGGCGGCGCTGCTGGGCGTGTTCTGGTGGCTGCTGCCACGCGGTGCCGGGGGCGGGCTGGCTGGCCTCCTGCTGTGCCTGCCGCTGCTGTGGCCGTTGCGCGAGCGGCCGGCCGAGGGAGAGCTGGAGCTGCTGGTGCACGACGTCGGGCAGGGCACGGCGGTATTGCTGCGTACCGCGCGGCATGCGCTCTGGTACGACGTGGGACCGCCGATCGGGGGTGAGGGCAGCGAGCGGGTCCTGGTTCCGTCATTGCGGGCGCTGGGGCAGGCACGGCCCGACCGCGTGCTGATCAGTCACGACGATCTCGATCATGCCGGCAACCTGCCGAGCCTGCGCCTTCAGTTGCCGGAGCTGCCCCTGTTGGCGCCGCCGGGCAGCACGATCGCCGGGGCCGGGCGCTGTCAACGCGGCCTGCGCTGGCGCTGGGACGGCGTCGACTTCCAGGTACTGCACCCGGATGCCGGCAGCCAGCGGGCTGAAAACGAGGACAGCTGCGTGCTGCGCGTGGCCAGCGCGCATGGTGGGGTCCTGTTGCCCGGGGACATCGGCCGCCCGGCCGAACAGGCGCTGCTGCGGGCGTCTCCGGCGGCGCTGAAGGCGGATGTGGTGCTGGTGCCGCACCATGGCAGCGGCGGCAGCTCCAGCGCGCCCTGGGTGGCGGCGGTGTCAGCCCGGCTGGCGCTGGTTTCGGCCGGGCACCAGAACCGCTTCGGCCACCCGCGCCGGGACGTGGTCCGGCGCTGGCAGGCGCAGGGAGCCGAGGTGGTGTCCACTGCGGAGTCCGGGGCGATCCGCGTATGGCTTGGCGCACAAGGGCTGCAGCTGCGTGAACAGCGTATCCATGCATCCCGGTGGTGGGATGCCGCTGGGCGGGCGCGGTCGGCTGTTATCCTATCGCCGATCAAACAAGCGGCCGTTGGGCCGGAGGGTTGAAACGTGTGGGAACTGGTCAAGGCCGGTGGCTGGCCGATGGTGCCGCTGCTGCTGTTGGGCGTACTGGCTTTGGCGATCATCCTGGAGCGTTTCTGGTCCCTGCGGCGGACTGAAGTGCTGCCGCCCGGCCTCGGCCAGGAAGTGCGCAACTGGGCCGCACGCGGCAAGCTTGACCCGGCGCACCTGCAGACCCTGCGTGCCAACTCGCCGCTGGGGGCATTGCTGGCGGCCGCGCTGGAAGCCCGCAATCGTCCGCGCGACCAGATCCGCGAGCGCATCGAGGACACCGGCCGCCATCTGGTGCACCGCATGGAACGTTTCCTCAACGCGCTGGGCACCATTGCCTCGGCCGGCCCGCTGCTGGGCCTGCTGGGCACGGTGATCGGCATGATCCAGATGTTCTTGGGCATCCTCGACCATGGGGTGGGCGACGTGAACCAGCTGGCCGGCGGTATCGGCAAGGCGCTGGTGTGCACCGCCACGGGCATGATCGTGGCCATTCCGGCACTGATGTTCCATCGCTACTTCAAGGGCCGCATCCACGGCTACGTGGTGGAAATGGAGCAGGAAGCCAGTGCCCTGCTGGACACGCTCGACGGTCGCCCCGGGGTGATGAACCCGGCCGCGCCGGCGCGACCGGCCAACGCCGCGACGGCGAAGGCCTGATCGATGCGTATCGGCAATGACCGCTCCCAGGATGAGCCGCATATCGATCTGGTTCCGCTGATCGACGTCATCCTGGTGCTGATCATCTTCTTCGTGGTCACCACCACCTTCGATGCGCGCTCGACGCTGCAGGTGCAGCTGCCTACCGCCAGCCAGCAGCCCAACAACGAGCCGCCGCGTTCGCTCAGCGTGCTGATCAACGCCGAAGGCCGCTATTTCATCAATGACCAGGAAGTGCTGCGCAGCGACGTCGAGTCGGTCAAGCAGACCATCGCGTCCGTGGCCGGCAGTGACCGCAGCCAGCCCGTGCTGCTGCGCGCCGACGCACGCACTCCCTACCAGGCCGTGGTGACCGCGCAGGACGCGCTCGGTCAACTCGGTTTCCGTCGTATCGCCATTGCAACTGCGCCAGAGGTGCGTCCATGAGTTCCCATCACGCGCCGGTGTGGCCGATCTACAAACGTCTGCTGGGCTACACCCGCACCTACTGGGTGTTCATGGTGGGCGCGGTCATCGCCATGGTGGTCGAGGCCCTGGCCGGCTACCACTTCACCAAGCTGATGGAGCCGCTGGTCAACGAAGGTTTCGTCGACCCGCAGCCGCGCGCGGCCGTGGTGCTGCCGCTCACCATCCTCGGCCTGTTCCTGATGCGTAGCGTGGCCACCTGGGTCAGTGACTACACGCTGGCCAAGACTGGCCGCAGCGTGGTCCGCGACCTGCGTGAGCAGGTGCTGCAGAAGTACCTGCACCTGCCGTCGTCGCACTTCGATACCGAAGCGACGCCGGTGATGGTCAGCCGCCTGAACTTCGATACCGAGCAGGTCACCCAGGCCAGCGCCGACGCGCTGAAGACCGTGGTGGCCGACACCCTCACCATCATCGCGATGCTGGCGGTGATGCTGCAGATGAGCGTCAAGGTGACCTTGGCAATGCTGCTGGTGGTGCCGCTGATCGGTGGCATCGTGTCCTACGTGGGCAAGCGCTACCGCCGCATCAGCCGCGGCATCCAGGACGGCATGGGCACCATGGCGCAGACTGCCGAGCAGTCGCTGGCCGCGCAGCAGGAAGTGAAGGTACACGGCACCCAGCAGCATGAGATCTCGCGCTACTCGCGCCTGGCCAACCGCATGCTGGCGCTGAACATGAAGGTCGAGGTCACCCGCGCCGCCGCCTCCAGCGTGGTGCAGTTCCTGGCCGCACTGGCGCTGGCGGTGATCGTCTGGGTATCGACCCGCGAGGCCCTGGCGGGCCGGCTCAATGCCGGCCAGTTCATGGGCCTGATGACCTCGATGATGGCCATCATTCCATCGCTGCGCCGCCTGACCAGCGTACAGACGTCGATTTCGCGCGGTGTCTCTGCTGCCGAGCGCCTGTTCGGCATTCTCGACATGCCAGTGGAGCGCGACCAGGGGCAGCGACACGTGCAGCGCGTGCGGGGCGAACTGGCGTTCGACCACGTCATGCTGCGTTACCGCGAGGACAGCGGCATCGCCCTGGATGACATCAGCTTCGTTGCCAGGCCAGGCACGGTGACGGCCATTGTCGGCCGTTCCGGCAGTGGCAAGACCAGCCTGATCCGGCTGGTGCCACGCTTCTACGAGCCCAGCGGCGGTGTCATCACCCTCGACGGCGTGGCACTGGACGACTACCCGCTGGCCGACCTGCGCCGGCAGGTGGCAATGGTCGGGCAGAAGGTCATGCTGTTCGATGACACCATCGCTGCCAACATCGCCTATGGCATGGAAGCGACCGACGAGCAGATCCGCGCGGCGGCCGAGGCCGCCAACGCGTGGGAGTTCATCGCACGCATGCCGCAGCAGCTGCAGACCCCGGTGGGCGAGAATGGCGCGCTGCTGTCCGGTGGCCAGCGCCAGCGCCTGGCGATTGCCCGCGCGATCCTGCGCGACGCCCCGATCCTGATCCTCGACGAAGCCACTGCGGCGCTGGACAACGAATCCGAGCGCCTGGTGCAGGACGCGCTGCAGCGCCTGATGCCCGAACGCACCACGCTGGTCATCGCGCACCGGCTGTCGACCATCGAGCATGCCGACCAGGTACTGGTCATGGATCATGGCCGCATCGTTGAACGCGGCACGCACAAGGAGCTGCTCGAACTGGGCGGCCTGTACCAGCATCTGCACAGCATGCAGTTCCGCGAAAGGCAGGACTGATGGCCGGCAAGGGCACCCAGACCCCGCCGTACTGGTATGACGGCACCCCGGTTCCGTGGGCGATGCGGCTGTTGGCGCCGCTGTACGCAGGTGTCACCGCACTGCGCCGGCGCGCCTATCGGCGTGGCTGGCGCAAGCGCCACTCGCTGCCGGTGCCGGTCATCGTGGTCGGCAACATCACCGCCGGTGGTACCGGCAAGACGCCGCTGACGATTGCCCTGGTCGAGCGCCTGCGCGCGGCCGGCTGGAAGCCGGGCGTGGCCAGCCGCGGCTATGGTCGCGAAGACGCCGACAAGCCGCTGTGGGTGCAGGCCGATACGCCAACCGCGAAGGGCGGTGACGAACCGGTGCTGATCGCCTGGAAGACCGGCGTGCCGGTGCGCGTGGACCGTGACCGTGTCGCCGCCGGCAAGGCGCTGATCGAGGCCGGCTGCGATGTGATCGTCTGCGACGACGGTTTGCAGCACTACCGGCTGGCGCGCGACATCGAGATCGAAGTGGTCGATGCCCAGCGTCGCTATGGCAATGGCCGGATGATCCCGGCCGGGCCGTTGCGCGAGCCGGTCAGCCGCGCGAGCGAGTGCGATTTCCGCGTGGTCAACCTCGGCCAGGCCGATGAGGAGACCGCGGCACAGGCCTGTGGCTTCGGCCAGTGGCCAATGTCCCTGCACATCGACAGTGCGCAGCCGCTGGCCGGTGGCCGCGCGCGCCCGCTGGCGTACTTCAAGGGCCAGCGCGTGCACGCGGTGGCCGGCATCGCCCATCCACAGCGCTTCTTCGACATGCTGCGCGCGCGCGGGATCGGCGTGGTGCCGCATGCGTTTGCCGACCACCAGGCCTACCAGCCGCAGGACCTGTCCTTCGGCAGCCAGTTGCCGGTACTGATGACCGAAAAGGATGCGGTGAAATGCCGGGCGTTCGGCAACGACTGGCACTACGCGGTTCCGCTGCGTGCCGAGTTGCCCGCCGCGTTCTGGGTGGCGTTGACCGATCGCCTGGACAAGCTGCGACCGAACTGAGTGGCGCGGCGGCGCTTGCATTCACGCGCCGCTGGCCGCATTCCCGTTGTAACGAGCCTGCCGAGAACCGCCCGCATGACCGAATTCGTCGTCGCCATTCCGGCCCGCTTTGCCGCCTCGCGGCTGCCGGGCAAGCCGCTGCGCCCGCTGGGCGGTGAGCCGCTGGTGCTGCATGTGGCGCGCCGCGCGCTGCAGGCCGGTGCCCGCGAGGTCTGGGTGGCGACCGACGACCAACGCATTTCCGATGCGCTGTCCGGGTTGGCCGAGGTGAAGGTGGCGATGACCGCGACCACGCATGCCTCGGGCACCGATCGCCTGGCCGAGTGCGCACGCATTGCCGGCTGGGCCGATGACACGGTGGTGGTCAACCTGCAGGGCGACGAACCGTTCGCGCCGGCGACCGGCATCCGCGCGGTGGCCGATGCGCTGGTCGCTGGCACTGCGCCGATGTCGACTCTCGCCACGACCGTCGAGGACGCGCACACCCTGTTCGACCCGAACGTCGTGAAGCTGGTGCGCAACGTGCGCAACGAGGCGATGTACTTCAGCCGCGCGCCGATCGCCTGGCACCGCGACGGCTTCGCACGCAGCCGCGACACGCTGCCGCACGGCCATCACTGGCTGCGCCACATCGGCATCTATGGCTATCGCGCCGGCTTCCTGCAGCAGTTCGCGGCGATGCCGCCTGGCCAGCTGGAGCAGGTCGAATCGCTGGAGCAGCTGCGCGTGCTGGAAGCGGGCTACCCGATCAGCGTGGCGATCTCGCCCGAGCCGTTCCCGCCGGGCATCGATACGCCCGAGGACCTGGAGCGCGCCGAGGGGCTGCTGCAGGCGATGGCCGCGCGATGAGGCTGCTGGTCGTCTGCCTCGGCAACATCTGCCGTTCGCCGATGGCCGAAGGCGCGCTGCGCGCACACCTGGATGCCGCGCCGCTGGCCGGGCGGGTGCAGGTCGATTCGGCCGGCACGGGCGACTGGCACGTGGGCGAGCCGCCGGACCGCCGCGCGATCGCCTGCGCGGCCGGGCACGGCGTTGACATCGGCGGCCTGCGCGCACGCCAGCTGCAGGCCGTGGATTTCGAACGTTTCGACTGGATCCTGTGTGCCGACGAGGCCAACCTGCGTGATGCCGGGCGCCTGGCGACGGCGGCCCAGCGTGAACGGCTGGCGTTGTATCTGCCCTGGTCCGGCGGGCAGGGGCGGGTAGCCATCCCTGATCCCTACACCGGCGGCAGCGATCATTTCGAACAGGTCTGGTCGCTGGTCGACGATGCTGCAAAACGTGCGGTGGCACGACTGTTGCATGACGCCGACTCCGGCATAATCAGTTCATGAACGTCCAGCCCGTCCCGGACCTGCCCGAATTCGCCACCTGGCTCAATGCCACCCCTTGCACCCTGACCGAACTGCGCGGCCGGCCGGTCGCGCTGCTGTTCGTCAATGCGGCCTCCGCCTGGAGTGCGCAACGCCTGGCCGAGTTCGGCCAATGGCTGTCGCGCCACCCGGGCAAGCTGCAGCCGCTGGTGCTGCAGGTGCCGCGTTTTGACTTCGAACGCGATGCCACGGCCGCACTGAAGCTGCTGCGCCGTCAGGGCCTGACCATGCCGGTGCTGCTCGATGCCGACTGGGATGGCTGGCGCCGCTTCGGCGTCACCGCCTGGCCGACCATGGTGCTGCTGGACGCGCAGGGCCGTGAACAGCAACGGCTGGTCGGGCAGGGCGCGCCCGGTGAACTGGAGCGCGCCTTGAACGCGCTGTGCCAGGGCGCACCTTCGGCGCCGCCGCGTGGCGGCAGCGAACTGCATCCGGAACCGCGCCAGGCCCTGCGCTTCCCGCAGGGGCTGGCGGTCAGCACCGAACGTCTGTACATCGCCGACAGCGGTCATCACCGCATTCTCGAATGCAGCCATGGCGGCCGCATCCTTCGTCAGTTCGGCCTCGGCACCGCCGATTTCATGGATGGCAATCTCGCCGAAGCAGCGTTCCACCGCCCGCAGGCGCTGGTGCTGGAGCGCGATTCGCTGTACGTCGCCGATACCGGCAACCATGCCGTGCGCCGCATCAATCTGCTGACCGGCATCGTCGACACGCTGTGCGGCAACGGGCGACCCGGCGCGCCGGTGGAGGGCCCGGTGGCGCAGGCGCGGCAGGTCTCGCTGGACCATCCGGTTGGCCTGGCCATCGCCGACAACCAGCTGCACATCGCAATGGCCGGCGACAACCGCATCTGGAGCTACCACCTGGGCCAGCGCAGCCTGCAATGGCGCGCCGGCAGTGGTTCCATCGACGAGCGTGATGGCAGTGGCCATCTGGCTGCCTTCGCGCAACCGACCGCGCTGGCCGTGGTGCAGCAGGTGCTGTACGTCGCCGATGCGTTGGGATCCTCGATCCGTGCACTGCAACTGCGTGGTGACCTGGTGCAGACACTGGTCGGGCAGGGGCCGTGGCGCTTCGGCAGTGAAGACGGCCCGCGCGCGCAGGCCAGCCTGCAGTTCCCGCAGGCGATCGCACTGGGCGCGGACGCCCCGCTGCTGTGGATCGCCGACACCGGCAACGGTCGCCTGCGCACGCTGCGCCTGGGCGGCGGTGAACTGACCACCCAGCCGCTGCCGCGCCGCCTGCACGGCCCGGCTGGCCTGGCCGTGGGCGCAGGTGCGGTGTGGATCGCCGAGACCGACGCCCATGCCGTGCTGCGATTCGACCCCGACAGCGGCGTGCTCAGCGAAGTCCCGATCAGCGAATGACCGACGTTCCCGCCCCGGCCTTCGACGGCAAGGCCTTCGCGGCCCAGCTCAGCACTGCCCCCGGCGTGTACCGCATGTACGCGGCCGACGACACCCTGCTGTACGTGGGCAAGGCGCGCGCGCTGCGCAACCGCGTCGGCAGCTATTTCAACGGCAGCCCGAAGAACGCGCGGATCATGTCGATGATCTCGCAGATCACGCGCATGGACGTGACCGTGACGCGCTCGGAAGCCGAGGCGTTGCTGCTGGAGAATCAGCTGATCAAGTCGCTGTCGCCGCGCTACAACGTCTCGCTGCGCGACGACAAGACCTACCCGCATGTGCTGCTGACCCGCGAGGACTGGCCGCGCATCGCCCTGCATCGGGGCCCGCGCGCCATTCCCGGCCGCTATTTCGGGCCGTATCCGGGCGTGACCGCAGTGCGCGAAACGCTGAACCTGATGCACAAGTTGTTCAAGCTGCGCAGTTGCGAGGACAGCGTGTTCCGCAACCGCTCGCGGCCGTGCCTGCAATACCAGATCGGCCGCTGCAGCGCGCCCTGCGTGGAGCTGGTGCCGGCCGCGGACTACGCCGAATCGGTGCGCCGTGCTGCGCTGTTCCTGGAAGGCAAGAGCGACGAGCTGACCCGCGAGCTGGGCGAGCAGATGCAGGCCGCCAGCGAGGCCCTGGAGTTCGAGCAGGCCGCGCGCCTGCGCGACCTGATCTCCTCGCTGCGCAGCATGCAGACGCGCCAGTACGTGGACGGCCGCGCCGCCGACCTGGACGTGCTGGCGGTGGCCATGCAGGGTTCGCAGGCCTGCGTGCTGCTGCTGGCCTTCCGCGATGGCCGCAACCTCGGCACCCGCCCGTTCTTCCCGCGCACCAATGGCGAGGAGAGTCCGGAGGAAGTGCTGGCCGCGTTCGTCTCGCAGTACTACATCGAATTCGAGCCGCCGCGCGAGATCCTGCTGGATCGCGAGATTCCCGATGCCGACCTGCTGGTTGCGGCGCTGTCGGCCTCGGCCGAGCGCAAGGTGCAGCTGAAGTGGAACGTGCGCGGCGAGCGCGCCGGCTATGTGGAGCTGGCCAGTCGCAACGCGCAGCTGACCCTGGCCACCGAGCTCAACAGCCGCAACGCGCAGCACGCGCGCAGCGATGCACTGCGCGAGATGCTGGGCCTGGCCGAGCCGGTCAAGCGGGTCGAGTGCTTCGATATCAGCCATACGCTGGGCGAGGCCACTGTGGCCTCGTGCGTGGTGTTCGACGCCGCCGGTCCGGTACGCGCGCAGTACCGCCGCTTCAACATCAGCGGCATCGAGCCGGGCGACGACTACGCCGCGATGCGCCAGGCCATCGATCGGCGCTTCCGCCGTGCGGTGGAAGAGCAGGGCGTGCTGCCGGACGTACTGCTGATCGACGGTGGTGCCGGTCAGCTGGCGCAGGCGCAGGCCGCGCTGGCCGACCTGGGCGTGGAAGGCGTGCTGCTGGTGGGCGTGGCCAAAGGCGTGGAGCGCCGCGCCGGCCACGAAGCGCTGGTGATGCCCGATGGCCGCGAGCTGCGCCCGGGCGCGGCCAACCCGGCGCTGCAGTTCATCCAGCAGGTGCGCGACGAGGCGCATCGCTTTGCCATCACCGGCCACAGGGGGCGCCGCCAGAAGGCACGGATGACCAGCAAGCTGGAGGATATCCCCGGCATCGGGCCGCGCCGCCGCGCCAGCCTGCTCAAGCATTTCGGCGGTCTTGTGGGCCTGAAAGCCGCTGGCGAAGCGGAAATCGCCAAGGTGGAAGGCATCAATGACGCCCTCGCGGCACGTATCTACGCTAACCTGCACGGGTTGGCCACGCCTGATGCGGCCGAGTAGAGAGAGAAGCACGCAAGCATGAAGTTGACCCTGCCCACCTGGCTGACGTTGTTGCGGATCGTGATGATCCCGGTGCTGGTGCTGGTGTTCTACCTGCCCTACACCTGGACCAACTTCGCTTCGGCGGCGATCTTCGGCCTGGCCGCGATCACCGACTGGCTCGACGGCTGGATCGCACGCCGTTACCAGCTGGAGTCGGCCTTCGGCGCGTTCCTCGACCCGGTTGCGGACAAGCTGATGGTGGCAGTAGCGCTGTTCCTGATCGTGCAGGGCCATCCGACGCCGTGGATGGCGTTCTGGGCGGCAGTGATCGTCGGCCGCGAGATCGCGGTATCGGCGCTGCGAGAGTGGATGGCCGAGCTGGGCCAGCGCGCCAAGGTGCGCGTGGCGATGATCGGCAAGATCAAGACCACCGCGCAGATGGTCGCGCTGCTGTGCCTGCTGTATTCGGTGGCGCCGAACGTGCCGGTGGAAGACATCTGGATGGGCTGGCCGGTGTTCCACATCGGCGACTGGACCCTGGCGATTGCCGCGGTGCTGACCCTGTGGTCGGGCCTGCAGTACCTGCACGCCGCCTGGCCGAGCCTGCGCGAAGACGAGCGCGCCGCACGCGAGCGCTCGCGGCAGAAGAAGCTGGGCAACTGAGCCCCGGGGTCGGATCCCTTTCCGCAGGAAAGGGCTCTGACCCCACGGTTGCTGCCATCCACGCATGGCGTGGATCTACTGGAAATGCTGCATCCACGGATGATGCGGATCCAACGGTGTGCGGGGATGCTGTAGTAGATCCACGCCATGCGTGGATACGCGGTGCAAGGCGCCTCGCAGGCCCCGAAAAAACCGCTTGACGCCATTCCCAGAATAGGTAGAATTTCGCCTCCCAAGCGGGAATAGCTCAGTTGGTAGAGCGCAACCTTGCCAAGGTTGAGGTCGCGAGTTCGAGTCTCGTTTCCCGCTCCAGATTCAAGAGGAACGCTCCCGACAGGGGGCGTTTTTCGTTTGCCTGGCGCCTGCTTCATCCCCACTTCACCGCCACTCCTTCGCCTCGCCACGCGCCAGTTCGAAGCTGCATCTGTGTTCCTCCAGAACGATGCAGCCATGCCCCAAACTCCTTCCGCCTACGACCATGATGTGGTCATCGTCGGCGCCAGTTTTGCCGGTGCCGCCTGCGCACTGGCTGCTGCCCAGTACGGCTTGCGCGTCTGCGTGCTGGAACGCAAGGCCGACCCCGGCGAGCGCCTGCACACCACCGGCATCGTGGTGAAAGAGGCGATGGAGCAGACCTGGCTGGGGCGCATGCCCGAGCACCTCGTGAAGCGCGTTGCCAACGTGCGTCTGTATGCGCCGAACCTGCGCAGCGTGTTGCTGGCCGCGCCGGGCTATTACTTCCTCACCACCGATACGCCGAACCTGATGCGCTGGCTGGCCAGCGAACTGCGCGCGAACGGTGTCGACCTGCGCCTGCAGCAGTCCTTCACCGACGCCCGTCGCTGCGGTGATGGCTGGCTGGTGGATGAGGCAGGGCGATGTGCCTATCTGGTTGGCGCTGATGGCGCACGCTCACGCGTGGCCCGGCGCACCGGGCTCGGCCAGGTGCGTGACAACCTCTACGGCGTCGAACGTGAGTTCGCTGGCTTGCAGGTCGCGCAGGGCGACGCGCTGCATTGCTTCGTCAGCAAGCGCTACGCGCCGGGTTACATCGGCTGGGTCGCCCAGAATCCGACCGGCCTGCAGGTCGGGCTGGCCCTGCGTCATGATCCGCGACAGGCGCGGCCGCCGGATATTGATGGTTTCCTTGAGCATGTGCGCGATGTGGTCGGCATCCCGCCATTTGCGCGTCCCTCGGCCACCCGTGCTGGCCTGGTGCCCTGCGGCCGACCGGATGGGCCGATCACCGGCCAACGCGTGATCCTGACCGGCGACGCGGCGGGCATCGTCTCGCCGCTGTCCGCCGGGGGCATTCACTCCTCGTGGCGGCACGGCTGGGCGGTCGGCGAGGCGATGGCCCGCCATCTACGTGGGCAAGGGCCGGAAGCGGAACGGGTGGCGCGGCAGGTGGCTCCGGCGTTCCATGGAAAGCGCCTGCTGCGCTGGGCGATGGATCATCTGCAGCCCGATTGGCCGTTCAATGCACTGCTGCACACGGCGGCCACGCGGCGCATTGCCGAGCAGGTCTACTTCCACCGCCGTGGCCTGCGCACGTGACGCGCGCTTTACCAATGTAATTCCAGAATTCTGTATTTATATAACTGAATGAGCAAATAAAGCACAAAATCCGGGAGTTAAATCAATTGAATGGAGTTGGGGTTAATTCTATAATTTGGGGTGCTAAATGGCATAGATAGAGGATCATGCACGCTATGTTGGATTTAAGCTTCAGCAAGCCCAGCGAGGTCGTCAAGCGACTCTGCGGGCGCTTGCGCACAGAACGCATGGCGTTGGGCATGACACAGTCGGATCTGGCCGGGCGTGCCGGCATTGGTACCAACACCGTGTCCAACCTGGAGGCCGGGCGCAATGTTGGCTTCGAGGCGGTGGTCCGCGTGGCGATGGTCCTTGGTCGGATCAACGAGCTCGAAGGCCTGTTCCAGCCAAAGCTGGACAGCATCGAAGACATTCGGCGCTACGAAGAGGCTGCGAACCGCCTCCGGACGAAGAGGAAGCCCCGTAATGCCTGAACAGGTGAAGGTCTTCTACGAAGGGTGGGGAGAGCGATGGCACTGGGGAACGCTGATCTCCAGCCTCGCCCTGACCGGCCGCCCGCTGATCGCGTTCGAGTACAGCAACGAGGCCCGGCGAAGGGGGCTGGAACTGTCTTCGTACAAGCTGCCGCTGGCCGGCCCTCCGTTGCGGCGGGATTTTCCGGACCATCAACTGCAACTGCCCGGACCTGTGTATGACGCGTTGCCAGACGGCTGGGGCATGCTGCTGATGGACCGCATGTTCAGGCGCCGCGGAATCAACGCAGCACGCATTGGCCCGCTCCAGCGGCTGGCCTATATCGGTGGCAACGCGATGGGGGCCATGACGTTTGAGCCCGTGGCGCCCGAAGGTGAGGCGCCGCAGGTCCATATACCGCTGGAGCAGCTTTCCGCGGAAGTGCAGGAGGTGCTCCACGGAGAAGGAGGTGAATTCCTGCAGACCTTGCTGCTGGTGGGTGGCTCGCCCCAAGGTGCAAGGCCCAAGGCCCTGGTCTATCGCGATCCGCGATCGGGCGCGTTCACCACGGCTGTCACGCCCGGCTTCGAAGCCTGGTTGATCAAGTTCCCGGCCAGAGAAGAGCATGCCGAGGTGTGCGCCATCGAAATGGTCTACGCCGAGTGCCTGCGCAGGTGTGGCATCGAGACCCCGGACACGCAGTACTTCAGCCTGCCCAACGGGCTGGCCGCGTTCGCCAGCAAGCGCTTTGATCGCCACGATGGGTTGCGTGTGCCGATGCAGAGTCTTGCTGCATTCACGGCTGCCAACTACCAGACGGCGGGGTCGTTGGACTATGTCAACTTCCTGCGCGCGACCCGGTTGTGCACCAATGACGTGCGGCAAATGGCCGTGGCCTTCGAACGTGCGGTCTTCAACGTTGCGTTCAACAACCGGGACGATCATCCGAAAAACTTTGCCTACATCATGTCGCCGGATGGGCAATGGCGCTTGGCTCCGGCCTACGACGTGACCTTCTGCGAAGGACCCAACGGATATCACCAGATGGACGTCATGGGGGAGGCACTGGAGATTTCCCGTGCTGACCTGCTTCGCCTTGCCGAAGAGGCAGAAGTGCAGCACGGGGACGCCAGTCTGGCGATTGGCCGCATTTGCGACATGGCCAGCCAGTTCACGGAAATCGCCAACAGCATGTACTCAAACGTTATTGCTCAAGACACCTTGATCATGATCCAGGGGCGCATCAACGAGAACGTAGCTCTGTTGCGGGAAGCCCGGCGTGGCCTGCGGACCCGAGGGCCAAGTCCAAGGGCCTGAACGCCGCCCCACAATGCGGCCGAAAATTCCTGTTGACGCCGTGCAGCAATATCGACACAATAGCGCTCCTTCGACGCAGGTCGAACGAAATCTGCGGGAATAGCTCAGTTGGTAGAGCGCAACCTTGCCAAGGTTGAGGTCGCGAGTTCGAGTCTCGTTTCCCGCTCCAGATTCATGAAGAACGCTCCCGAAAGGGGGCGTTTTTCATTTGTCATGATGTTGGCGGCAGGGGCCGCTACAGTCGCGCCACGGCATCTTCATAGCGGGCGTGATATCACTGGCCCGGCGTGACGAATCCGAGGTCAGTGTCGCAATCGGAATGGCGGGACGCATCGGTCGTGGGGACGACCGCAGGCGAGGGAAGCGGAGAGCGCGTCAACAAGACGCAATGGCCTGGATGTTGCACCAGCGTTCCGCGCGTCGCATGCACTGAAAGGCTGGCGAAAGGCCAACACCATCGTTGCCTGAACCGCACGCGTGTTGTGACCGTTTTCGGACCAATTCTCCATGTTCGCTCCACAATCGCACGGTAGCCTTCATGCTCCTTCTACACGTTGGCGGGCTGGTGGTCAGGCGTATCACTCCAGTGGCAGTGCCCAGGACCGGGCGCGGACTCTCCCTGCAGGCATTGCTGCGCCCGGGCGCACTGCTGACCAGCCTGGCGCTGGCAGGTTGCATGTCGGTGCCGGCTCCGGACCTGCCTGATCGCACCCCCAGCACCTGGACCCAGGTGCCGCAGGGCCAGGGCGTGGCGGTGGATGCCAGGCAGTGGTGGAAGGTGCTGGCCGACCCGGCGCTGGACGGCCTGGTCGATCAAGCCATCGCCGGCAACCTTGATCTGCAGCAGGCCACGTTGCGCCTGCAGGCAGTGCGGATCGTCGCCGGCACCTCGGATTCGCGCTTCCTGCCGGAGATCTCGGCCAGCGCCAAGCAGGTACAGGACGCCGCCGCGGTCGACACCTATTTCCATGCAGGCATCGAAGCGATCTGGGACCTGGGCCTGTTCGGCGCCGCCGAGAGTGCCCATCTCAGCGCGCAGGCCTCGGCCGGCAATGCCGAGGCGTTGCGCAATGCCGCACAAGTGGCGGTGATTGCCGACGTGGTGCGCAGCTATCTGGACCTGACCGTAGCGCAGGCCCAGCAGGATCTGCTGGTCAGACAGCAGGCCGTGGATGATCGCGGCGAACAACTGGCACGGGTTCGCCTGCGCCTGCGCCTGGATGAGCCGGGCGAGCTGGAACGCCTGCGCGCGCGCCAGGCGGCGACCCGGGCAGCGACGGCGCAGGCCCGCGAAAATGCGGACAACGCGGCCCGCGCGCTGGCGCTGCTGCTGGGGCGTGACGGGCCGGATCCCGCCTGGCGCGCGTACCGCGCGCCGCCGAAGCTCGGTGCATTCTCGCTGCATCAGGTCCCTGCGGATCTGCTGCGCCACCGCCCGCAGATCCTGCTGGCCGAATCAGAGGTGATGCAGGCAGCGGCCAGCAAGGGTTCGGCGCGCGCAGCGATGTATCCACGGGTCAGCCTTGGCGGCTCCATCCTGTACGCGTACAACCTCACCCAGAACGCCCGCTCCAATTCCGATTCGAGCCCGTCGATCGGCCCGTACATCGATATTCCGCTATGGGACTGGGGCCAGCGTCGCGCGCGCTTCCATGCCAATGAAAAGCAGCTGGATGCCGCCTTGCTGGGATACCGCAAGGCGGTGCTGGAAGGCGTGAGCGAAGTGGAAGGCGCGCTGGGCAGCCTGGCGCGGCAGGACAGCAGCATCCAGTCGTTGCGCGCGGCCAACGACGCCGCCGGCCAGCAGGTCAAGCGCCAGGCGCGGCAGGTGCAGCTGGGTCTGTCCAGCGAGTTCGATGGACTCGACACGCAACGCGCCGCACTCGCCTCGCAGGCTGATCTGATCGCTGCGCAGGGTGCGCGCGTGCTGGCCTTTGCATCGCTGTACCGCGCCCTCGGCGGTGCCCCGCTGCCTGCCGAGGGTGAGGGCGAACCGCAATGATCGCACTCGCCCGCAAGACCCTGGCCTATGAGTGGCGCCGGTTCCTGCCGGTGGTGCTGGCGATGTGTTTCGCCGGTGTGCTGTTGATCGTGCAGGCCGCACTGGTGCTGGGCATCTTCGGTACCGCTGCGATCTATGTGAAAGCGTCCTCGGCTGATATCTGGGCTGGTTTCCCCGGCACCCAGAGTGTCAATTACGGCCATGCAATCAGCGCGGATGTGGAAAGCCATCTGCGCATGGACCCGGATGTCACCCGCGTCGAGCCCTACGAGTGGGTCGATGGCGAATGGCGATCCGTCGCGCAGGGCACCGGCAATGTGTCGGTGTACCTGTCCGGTATCTCCACCCGGGACGATGCGATGATGTTCGCGCGCATCCTCCCTGCCAACCTGCGCGCGCAGCTGCGCGAGCCGGGTGCGGTGATCGTCGACAGCGCCGATCTGGATACGCTGGGCGTGGACCTGCAGAACAACCGTGCCTGGATCAATGGCAAGGCGGTGCGCGTGGTCGCTGCACAACCGGGCCTGCGGGGCCTTGGCGGTGTCAATGTACTGGCCTCGCTGGACACCGCGCGCGCCATCGCCGGCACCGACCCACACGAGGGAAGCACCTATTTCGTGGCGGGCCTGCGCTCGCCGCAACTGGCCGACCGCGTGCGTGACCGCCTGGCCGCGTCGATGGGCCAGGCCACACCGGTCGAGTTCTGGACCGCGCCGGCGTTCGCCAGCCGTTCGCAGCAGTATTGGCTGTTCGATACCGGCGCAGGTATCGCCGTGTTGTTCATGGCCGTGATCGTCTGCTTCGTCGGTGCGGTGATCACCAACCAGTCGTTCGCCTCGGTGGTGGCCGGCTCGGTACGCGAGTACGCCACGCTCAATGCACTCGGTGCAGGCCGCTATGCGCTGGCACGGGTGGTGTTCGAGCAGGCATTGCTGATTGGTGGCGTGGGCATGCTGCTGGCGGCGGCGTTCAGCACCCTGGTGCTGCTGATCGCGCAGACCCAGCGCGTACCGGTGCAGCTGACGCCGATGGTGATCCTCGGCTGCGTGGCGCTGGTGGCGGTGATGGCCATGCTCTCCAGCATCATGGCGGTGCGCAGTGTCGTCCGCTCCGATCCATCGTTGCTGCTGCGTTGAGGACCGGCCGATGACTTCCGCACGCACCGTCGCCCCGACCCTGCAGGCCGACGCATTGGAAAAAGGCTTCATGTCCGGTGATGTGCAGGTGCCGGTGCTGCGTGGCCTGTCGCTGGACATCTATCCCGGCGAGCTGACCCTGGTATCCGGCCCGTCCGGCTGCGGCAAGAGCACGCTGCTGTCGCTGCTGTCCGGCCTGTCCGCGCCCGATGGCGGTCGCGTGCACGCGCTGGGCCAGGACGTGGGCCACATGACCCGCAGTGAAGTGGAGCGTTTCCGCCTGCACCATGTCGGCTTCGTGTTCCAGGGCTTCAACCTGTTCCCGGCACTGACCGCGCTGGAGCAGGTGCAGCTGCCACTGGGCTACCGCGGCATGCGCAATCGCGAAAGCGAGCCGCTGGCCCGCAAGGCGCTGGAAGAAGTCGGCCTCGGCCATCGAAGCCACATGCGCCCGGCGCAGCTGTCCGGTGGCGAGAAACAGCGCGTGGCGGTTGCCCGCGCGTTTGCCAAGTCGCCGACCCTGATCTTCGCAGACGAACCCACCAGCGCGCTGGATGCCGAGAACGGCCAGCGCGTGATCGACATCCTGCATCGCTACGCACGTGCGCATGGCGCCACCGTGCTGTGCGTGAGCCACGATCCGCGCCTGATCCGGCATGCCGATCGGGTGATCGCCATGGAAGACGGCATGGTCCGTGATGACCGCCGCCAGAACGAAACCGTAGAGTCCGCCCCATGACCAAGACGTCGCATCTGCTTCCCCTCAACCTGGCCCTGTCCGCGGCACTGCTGCTCGGCGCCTGTTCCAGGGAAGCGCCCACCGCTGCATCGGCCCCCTCAGGCAGGGAGGGTACTGCCGCCGCCGGCAAGGTCGCCGTGGCGCGGGGCATCATTGACGTCGAAGGTGGCCTGATCGCACTGGCACCGCCGGTGGATGGCTCGATCACTGCAGCGCCGGTGAAGGAAGGCGCCACGGTGAAGAAGGGGCAGTTGCTGCTGTCGCTGGATGGCGCCCTGTTGCAGCAGGAAGTGGCAATGGCCACCGCCGATCTGGCCTTGGCCAATGACCGCCTGAAGGGCAGCCAGGCGCAGCTGCGCGAACTGGAACGCAACGCCACCCGCCTGTCCACGGGCGCCAGCGAAGGTGTGTCCTCGAACCAGCAGGCCGATGCGGCCAAACAGCAGCTGGCCGGTGTGCGTGCCGATGTCGAGGTGGCCGGTGCGCAGGTCGACATGGCGCAGCACAAGCTGGAGCACGCGAAGCTGAAACTGCAGCAGATGTCGTTGAGCGCGCCGGAAGCCGGCACCGTGGTCGGCCAGGTGCCGGGCGTCGGTGCCTTCGTGCAGGCGGGCAAGCCGGCGATCTCGTTGTTGCCGGCGCGTCCGCTGCAGGTGCGTGCCGAACTGAGCGCCGCCTACGCCGATGCCGTGCAGGTGGGCATGAAGGCTACCGTTGTGCCGGACAGTGATGGTGCGGAGAACATGGGCACGCTGCCGCCTGCACGCGTGGTGCGCATCAGTCCGGTGTTTGCGCAGGCACGCCTGCCTGAAGATGCAGGACGTGGCATGGCCAAGGTGGTGGAGTGCGTGTTGGAGTTCGACGGGCAAGCCAAGGCGCGCTTCGGCCAGCACGTGCGGGTGGAGTTCCGGAAGTAGGCCTCTAGCGCTGCGGCGGGGGAGTCTGTGGTGACCCGCGCCGCCAGAGCGCCCGCCACGCGCTCACCGCCGACACCATGCACAGCGCCAGCAGCAATCCCACGTCCAGCAGCAGCAACCACAGCAGGTGCATGCCTTGTACCGGCGGTTGGTGCATCGCCGACAGCATCCACGGTATCGACCACACCAGCAGCAGGGCGAAGGCGATAAGCAGGCGCAGCCACAGGCGTTTGAGTTTCCACGGGCGCACGATCAGTGCCGCCACCACCAGTTCAACCGTGCCCAGCAACGCGAACACGATGACGGTGCTGGTCGGATAGGGCAGCTGGGCGCCTTCCAGGCGATGCAGCAGCCAGTAGTCCGGAGTGAAGCCAGCATTGACAAGTGCGGCGATCAGCGCCAACCAGGTCAGCGCGACCAGCAACCAGAACAGGCGGACGTAGCGTCTCGGCATCGGGGGTGTCCGTGCTTGGGCGGAGCAGCGTAACCCAGTGCGGACGCCAGTGACCGCATGATGTGAAGACTGTTGACGGCGTGAAGGAACTTGGACACAATAGCGCTCCTTCGACGCAGGTCGAATGGAATCTGCGGGAATAGCTCAGTTGGTAGAGCGCAACCTTGCCAAGGTTGAGGTCGCGAGTTCGAGTCTCGTTTCCCGCTCCAGATTCTACAGGCCCCGGTAGGGGCCTTGTTTTTCTCCCGCCACGGCAAGGCGGGGCGCGTTGGGCCACAAGGCTTTGCGCGCAGTCAGAAAAGTGAAATCGCTGGTGTGTTTTCCGGATTTCCGGTAGCATGTCGGCTTACGCGGGAATAGCTCAGTTGGTAGAGCGCAACCTTGCCAAGGTTGAGGTCGCGAGTTCGAGTCTCGTTTCCCGCTCCATGTTCCGACAGGCCCCATCTTGGGGTTTTGTCTTGTCAGGGCTACGTTCCTGGCGCGCAGTACGTTGGCCTCATGGCAGAGTGGCTATGCACCGGATTGCAAATCCGTTTACAGCGGTTCGATTCCGCTTGAGGCCTCCAATTGAAAAGCCCTGACTCCGGTCAGGGCTTTTTTGTTTGGCTGCGATCAATTTCCGCTCGCGCGATCACCGCCCGGCAGTCAGTCATGTCAGATGCGGTGGCGCTACACTCGTGTGATGAACCAGATTGATCACTTCCGCGGCGCCTTGCTCGGCCTCGCGTGCGGCGATGCCGTCGGTACCACGCTGGAGTTCAAGCCTCGTGGCAGCTTCACTCCTATCACCGACATGGTGGGTGGTGGGCCGTTCCAGCTGCAGCCGGGGCAATGGACCGACGATACCTCCATGGCGATGTGCCTGGCCGAGAGCCTGGTGCGTTGTGACACCTTCGATGTGCACGATCAGATGAACCGCTACGCCAACTGGTACCGGCATGGGTACTGGAGTGCGACCGGCGAGTGCTTCGATATCGGTATGGCAACGCGGGCTGCCATCGACCGGTTCCTGCAGGACGGCCAACCGCTGGCGGGTAGTGACGACCCACGCAGCGCTGGCAATGGCTCGATCATGCGTTTGGCGCCGGTGGCATTGCGCTACGCCGGAACTTCCGACCTGCAGGCAATGGCCGAGCTGAGTTCGCGAACGACGCACGCTGCACAGGAGTGCCTGGAGGCGTGCCGCTTGCTGGCGGTCGCGCTGGAGCGGGCGTTGGCAGGTGGCACCCGTGACGCGGTGCTGGATCTCAGCAATGTCCCTGTCGAGAGCGCGCGGCTGCGGCAGATCGCGGCGGGCGGCTACCGCGGTGCCACGCGTGAGCAGATCCGTGGCAATGGCTATGTTGCCGACAGCCTGGAAGCTGCACTCTGGTGCTTTGATCGCCACGACACCTTTGAAGCCGTCGTACTCGAGGCGGCCAATCTTGGCGAGGACGCCGACACCACGGCCGCCATCGCGGGGCAGCTGGCGGGCGCATTCCATGGTGCGCGCGGAATCCCCGGGCGGTGGTTGCAGCGGCTGGCCCTGCGTGCCGAAATCCAGGCGCTGGCCGATGCGCTGCACGCCTTGAACCAGGGCAGCGACCGCGCTGCGTGAGTCGGGTTCCCTGCCTGTGAACTGCGCCGGCAGGATGCTCCCTGCCGCCGCCATTTCCGACGCCGCGCTGCTTCACCTGCAGCAGTCCGCCAGGCCCCGGTCACCAGTCTCAGCCGGCCACGACATGGAAAGGCGCTATGGTCGAGTTCCACGTCTCAGGGAGCCGCAATGGCGAGCAAGGACATCACGCGTCGTTCCAGCCACGGAGCGAAACGGAAATGAGCAAAGTCACGGCAGATGTGCGCTGGTTGACCTTCCGCTTGAAGAACGGGCAATCCATTGGCCCTGATCGGCTGAAGGACGGATGGGTCATCGCCTCGGAAACCGCCCGCTGCGGGGTGCGCCGCGAGCATATTGAAGGGTCGGGCCTGGTGTATGCCCTGTACGCGCCGGCCAACCTGGCCTCGCCACGGCGCGCGGAAATGCGCATGCGCGAATTCCTGATGAGCTCGGGCTACACCTTCACGATGGGCACGCTGGGCGGCTGAGCTGCGCGCGGGCCGCGATTGCTCAACGCTGCGCGGCCTTCAACGCCTCGATGATCTGCGCGCCGGAGAAGCCACAATGGCCTTCGCCAACGCGCGGCAGCACCTGTGGCAGCGGACGGGCGCCGGCCCGTGCGGCCGTCTGCGGATACACCGTCTGCATGCGCGGCACGATCGTCGGGTCGTTGTTGTTGAACTGGATCACCAGCGGTCGCCTCAACGCACCGCTCAATGCCAGCTCCCTGCCGACAGCGGCCTGCGCGGCAGGCACGGCATCGACACGTTGTACGCCGGCATTGAACGCCATGTCGTCACCGAAGCCGCTGTAAGCCACCCCTCTGTTGCCCACCGGCATGCCGCCACTGCGCGTGGCCAGTTCGTGCAGGACCAGTGCATGCAGGCTGATCGTGCCGGCCAGTGCATCAGCGGACACCTGCAGCCGCTGTGCCAGCAACGCGGCATGCGACGGGCTGCGTTGCAGCGCATTGGAGATGCCTTGGTACAGTTCGCCCTGTGGCAGCGCAGCCGCTTCGCGTGAGACCAGTCCCGCAGCCGGCAGGCCTTCGGCCTTGGCAAAGAAGTAATCGAAAGCGACCAGCGTGGTCAGCAGATTACTCGCGATCTGTTCGCCACTGAGATTGGCGCCGCATAGCGACACACCACCGGCGTAGTGTTGCGGGAACCGCTCGAGGCTGGCGAGGGTCACGGCGCCGCCCATCGAAAATCCCAGCATCCAGACATGGCGCACATGCTTGAGTTCAGCCACTACATGCCGGCGCAGGCGTTCCATGTCGGTAATCGCATCGGCCACCGCCCAGCCCTGGCTGGCATAGGCGCTCTGCGCGACGGCGTAGCCTGCAGCCAGCAGTGGCGCGGTGCCGTCATTGGCAGCCATTGGCGTAGCACGTGGCATGCCTACCGGCTCGTATCCATGCGCCAGCATCACCAGGTCACCGTTCCAGTCAGCCGGCACATCCAGTCGCCACGGGGCGCCCTGCAGTTCGCCACTGAACGTGCGCGGTGATGCAGCGGGTGCGGCCATCACCTGTGTCGCGGGGAATAGCAGGGCGAGGGTGACGTTGAGGGCACATCGTAGCCATCGACACATCACGGGCATTCCATCCGGGAATCGCGTCAGCTTAGACGCCGCCAGCAGCCTGCGCGCGCTGCACTGCCGCAGGAAGGGCGGGCTGGGGGCGCCCGCTCCCCGAGTCGATCACGTCCGCTACGGGAGGATTCCGATACGATGTGTCGCCTTGATCTCTTTCTACTTTACCCAGGGTCCCGTTATGGTCGACCGGCTCGCCATTCTGCTTGACCGCTTTGCGGTCACTGCCTCGGTGTTCCATGCCGGCGCGCTGTGCGGCATCAACTCGCTGGCGGGCGAGGATGACGCCGGGCAGCTGCACCTGGTGCGACGTGGCCCGCTTCAGGTCAGCCATGGCCAGCAGACCGTCCAGGTCGAGGTGCCGAGCCTGCTGCTGTACCCACGGCCGATGCCGCATCGGTTCAGCACCGATCCGCAGCACGGCGCCGACATGGCCTGCGCCAATCTGCATTTCGAGGGCGGGCGGCTCAACCCGATCAGCGCGGCGTTGCCCGATTTCATCTGCCTGCCGCTGGCCGATCTGTACGGCGGCAACACAGCGCTGGAGCTGCTGTTCGAAGAAGCCTTCGAGCAGCGCTGCGGGCGTGCGGCGATGGTCAACCGGCTGTTCGAGGTGGTGATGATCCAGGTGCTGCGGCAGCTGATGGAAGGGGGGGAGATGCGTGGTGGCCTGTTTGCCGGGCTGGGGCATCCGCGGCTGCGGCTGGCGCTGGTGGCGATGCATGAAGCGCCCGCACAGTCCTGGACCCTGGAAGACCTGGCCGAGGTGGCCGGCATGTCACGCAGCGTATTTGCTGCCAGTTTCCGTGAGGCGATGGGCACCACCCCGGGCCAGTACCTGCAGGGCTGGCGGGTGGGCCTGGCGCAGCAGGCACTGCGTCAGGGGCGCCCGTTGAAGCGGATCGCTGATGACGTTGGCTATGGTAGCGAAGCCGCGCTGTCGCGCGCATTCAAGGCACATACCGGGCAGTCGCCGCGGGAGTGGCGCGGACAGGCCCGCGCCGGCGCGGGCTGAGCCTCAGCCCAGCACCAGCCGGGCCAGTTTCATGCCACCGAACAGGCCAACCAGGCCCAGTGCCACCGAACCGCCGGCGTACAACGCTGCCAGGCCATGCTGGCCGCGCTGCAGCAGCAGACCGATTTCCAGCGCGTAGGTGGAGAACGTGGTGTAGCCGCCGAGGACGCCGGTGGCCAGCAGAAGGCGCAGCTGCGGCGACGCGCCATTGCGCAGGGCGAAGGCTTCGACCAGCGCGCCCATCAGCATTGCACCGCTGATGTTGATCAGGAAGGTCGACCACGGCCACGGGCTGCCGACCGCTACCCGCGTACCGATCAGGTTGCAGGCATGGCGAAGGCAGGCGCCGAGCCCGCCGCCGACGAAGACCAGCAGATAATTGTTCAATGCGTGCATCACATGCCTCGGTTGCGGGTTCGCTGATTCGATGGCGAACGCCGACGACAGGCACGGCCCGCCATCGACGAACGCCGGTTCGTCCTGGCAGGAGCCATCAGCCCTTTCAGGCGGTTATCGGGGGAGCCCCATCCCCATCCGCGACCATGCTACCAGTGGTAGTGCATTCACGTCATCGAGGTCGTCAGCACCCGGATGACCTTGCTGCGGCTGAAGCCGTCCATCAGCAGTTCGAAGGCCAGCAGGTCCAGGGCCGCGTGGCGGCGGTGGTCGATCTCCAGCCCTTTCTCCTCCACCAGGTGGCTGACCAGTTCATAGGCGTCCTGCCAGACATCCAGGTGGGCCTGGCTGGGGATATAGGTATTGCCCCGCTCACCGACGCCAAGCCCGCTCACGCCGTACAGCAGTTCACGCGCGTCCAGTTTGGCCGCATCGGCGATGCGGAACAGCTGTTCGGCCTTCACATGGGCGGGGCTGACATGGTCGTTGAGCCAGTTGCTGATGGTTGCCGTCGTCGAATCGGCGGCGCGGGCCAGATCGGCCGGGCGAGGGTGCCCGGCTTTCTTCATGGCAATGGCGAGTCGTTGGCCGAGAGTATTCATCTATGCAAGCCAGCTTAACGCGTGGATCGCAAAGTTCCCTTGTTCCAAGAATAAGTCTGGTTAACAGAAGGACCGACCGTGACCGAATTCTGGAGCAAGGGGCAGGTACGCGCCCGGCTGGGTTTCCGGACCGATGCCGAACTGGCGCGCTTTTTTGGCATAAGCCGATCTGCCGTGTCGCAATGGCCCAAGAACTTCCCGATTCCTGCGCTACGCCAATACATCCTGCATCAGCGCTATCCCAACCTGTTCCCCGCGACTGAGGATGCGCAGGGCGAGTAAGCCTCAACTGCGCCGCCTTTTGTCGCATATAGCACCCTAAGCGGCATTTGCTAAGTATGCTTAGCAACATTGGAAACTTCGATGAAACGGGGCTGGCCCATCAATGGCGCCTACCAGGGCGGAACCGGGGGAATCGGGGCAGTGTGTCGGGTCCGACCCATCCGGGCACCCCGTCTCCCCGTATGTGGTTTCGTGAACGATTAATAATTTCGATCACGAAAGTCGCGGTATGTAATTGACCTGTCGTGAAATCTATGACTAATTGGATCAACCGGACGTGAAGCCCGGGAGTCTTTCAGTAGCTCGCAAGTGAGTCGGTAGACCGTCAACGATGCAGAACAAGTCCAACGGAGGTCGTATGGAATACGGCATGCATGGCTTGGCTGAACGGGTACGCCGCGAACTGGAAGCCAGTTATCACAAACACGGATGCGGTCCGGCGTTCTGGGATACCTACCAGCAGGTGCTGGACCGCCTGGTCCCGCAGGGGACCGAGCGTACCGAAGTCACCAATGAAATGGCGCTGATCATCGAGCAGCTGGGCATCGTGCGACGTGCGCAGCTGGTGCCGCCGCACGCCAACGGGCCGCGTTGATCCGTTGATTCAAAGCAGGCGCCAGGCGCCGCAGGCCAACAGCGCCAGCAGTATCGACAGCAGTGCCAGGGTCCGCGGTCGCCACCATTGCCGCGGTTGCCCGGCCATGGCCTGCGGACTGCAGTAGCGCACCAGCCCCGGGCCGAAACCGGCCTGGTGCTGCTGCCGCGAGCAGGCCTCCAGGCAGGCGCCGCAGGCCAGGCAATCGGCCTGAGGTCCCTGGCGGATATCCAGTTGCATCGGGCAGGCGCTGACACAGGCAGCGCAATCGGTGCAGTCGCCCAGGCGGTCGGCGCTGAAGGTGGGCATCGGTCCGGCCAGCAGCGGATGTGCAGCGCGGAACACGTAGTCCTGTGCGGTGGTCGGGTCGAGCAGGCCACGGCCGCGTCCGAGCACGCCCCCCAGCCCCGACGGACGCATGCCGCGCGGTTCGCCGCGGCGCGCGTCGTACAACATGCGGGGTGTATGCGGATCGGTCAGCAGCGGCTGCAGGCGCGCGAAAGGGCACAGCGAACGGCACACCTGCTCGCGCAGGAAGCCGGCATTGCCCCAGGTGGCGGCGGCATAGAACAGCACCCAGAACGTTTCCCAGCCGCTCCAACCGGCATGCGGCGCGGCGACCACCAGTTCTTCGATCGGGCTGAACAGACCGACGAACGTGATGCCGGTCCACAGCGACAGCAGCCCCCATGCCACCTGGGTGGCAGGGCGCACGGCGGGCGCTGGCAAGGCCCGGGCCATGGCGCGCGCAATCCAGTCGAAGGCGCGGCGCCATAGCGTCTGTGGGCAGGCGTGGCCGCACCAGATGCGGCCGGCGAGGTGGGTGAGCAGCGCGAGGCCCACCGCCAGCACCGCCAGCAACCCTATCAGCACGCCAACATCGCCGGGCCACAATGTCCAGCCAAACAGGTCAAAGCGCCGTGCGTTGATGTCCAGCAGCAGGGCCTGCCGCCCATTCCAGCGCAGCCATGGCAGGGCATAGAACATGGCCAGCAAGAGCATGCTGAGCGCGGCGCGCCAATGCCAGCGGCGTGGGATTCCGGTGCAGGCCGTACTCATCCCAGCGGCAGCTCGTCGTCGTCGTCGCTTGGCATCGGTCGCTGCAGGTACCAGGTGACCGCGCTGGACAGTGCGGTCACCGACCAGAACATGAAGAATCCTGCCGTATAGCCCAGTTCGCGGCTGATCGCCGTACCCGGAAAGCTGATCGCCTGCAGACGCAGCGGGTCGACAAAGGCGAAGAACACCACGCTGGCCAGGCCTGCAGCGATGAAGCTGGGCCAGAGGATGGCGCCCCAGTGCTGGATCAGCTGCTGGCGGCGGCTGGGAGAGGGTCTGTTCATGCTGTCCCGGGTCGGAATGAGGGCGGCGCGTATACTCCGCCGAGGCTGGCGCAGCATCCGCAGGGCATGCTTCCTGCAGGAATGCCAGACTAGGTGCAGCGGACTGCGCCGACATTGATCTGGATCAACGGCGGTGCCGGCCGGCTACGGCACACTGCCGGCAAGCTTTGGGTGCCCCGATGAACGCAATACCGCCGCCTGTCCTGCCCGTCTCCTCGCCCGGGTTGTGCACTGAGCAGGAAGTGACCCGCCTGGTCCACGACTTCTATGCACGCGTGCGCGAGGAAGAGCGGTTGGGGCCTGTGTTCGAAGCACACGTCCACGACTGGCCGGAACATCTGGCGCAGCTGGTCGATTTCTGGTCGGCAATGCTGCGCGGCACGCGCCGCTTCAAGGGCTCGCCGATGTCCAAGCACATGGCCATCGAGCTGGACAAGGACCTGTTCGACCGCTGGCTGGTGCTGTTCCGGATCACCAGCGCCGAGTGCGGCAACCCGCCCATGCAGGCGCTGGCCAACGACGTGGCCGCGCGCATCGGTGACACCTTCTGGAAGCGCTACCAGATGCTGCGCTGGCCGCAGGTCGGCCTGCCGGTGCTGGAAATCCCCACCCGCGATTGATCTGGGTCAAGGCGGTGGCGTCCGCCCGGCGCGATGCTGGCGGCATGGACACGTTCTCACCCGCCGCCGGCGGTCTTGCCTGGACCTTCGACCCCGACCTGCTGCGCCGGCATGACCGGCCGGGGCCGCGCTACACCTCGTATCCGACCGCGCCTCACTTCCACGATGGCTTCGATGCGCCGGCACTGCGCCAGGCAATCGCCGACAGCAACCAGCTGGCCCGCGCGCTGTCGCTGTACGTGCATGTACCGTTCTGCTCCAGTCCCTGCTTCTACTGCGGCTGCAACCGGGTGATCACCCGCGACCGCGGCCGTGGCCACAGCTACGTCGCGCGCGTGCTGGCCGAGGCCGACCTGCTGGCGCCGCAGTTCGAGGACGGCCGTGAGGTCATCCAGCTGCACCTGGGCGGGGGCACGCCGAATTTCCTCGAGGCCGAGGCGATGACCACGCTGGTGGAAGGGCTGCGCCGGCGCTTCGATTTCAGCGATTCACCGCAGCGCGATTTCTCGATCGAACTCGATCCGCGCTTCATCGATACCCGCGATGTCGCCATGCTGGCGCGGCTGGGCTTCAACCGCGCCAGCCTGGGCGTGCAGGATTTCGACCCACAGGTACAGGAAGCGATCAACCGCGTGCAGGGCGTGCAGCAGACGCTGGACATCCTGCAGGCCTGCCGCGACAGCGGCATGCGTTCGGTCAACGTCGACCTGATCTATGGGCTGCCGGGACAGAGCCTGGAAGGATTTGGCCGCACCCTGGAACGGGTGCTGGCATTGCGCCCGGATCGCCTGGCGGTGTACGGCTACGCACACCTGCCGCATCTGTTCCGCGCACAGAAGCAGATCGACGAACGCCGCTTGCCTTCGCCGGAAGACAAGCTGGCGCTGCTGGGCCTGGCGGTGGAGAGGCTCTCCACTGCGGGCTACCAGTACATCGGCATGGATCACTTCGCACTGCCGGAAGAAGATCTGTCACGCGCGCAGCGCGCCGGCCAGCTGCATCGCAATTTCATGGGCTATACCACCCACGCCGATACCGATCTGCTCGGCCTGGGCGTGAGTGCGATCAGCCACATCGGTGCCACCTACAGCCAGAATCCGCGCGACCTGCCGTCATGGGAGGATGCCGTGGACCAGGGGCAGTTGCCGGTGTGGCGCGGCGTGGCGCTCAGTGCCGACGACCAGCTGCGCGCAGAACTGATCCAGCAGCTGATGTGCCAGGGCGAAGTGGACGGTGCGGTGCTGGGCCAGCGCCATGGCGTGGATTTCGAGCAGTACTTCGCCGAAGACCTGCGTTCGGTGCAGCGGCTGCAGGAGGACGGTCTGGCCGAGTACCGTGACGGTGTAGTGCGCGCCAGCGAGCCTGGACGGCCGTTGCTGCGACTGCTGGCGATGTGCTTCGACCCGTACCTGCGTGCGGCCTGCGAGCAGCCGCGCTACTCGCGTGCAATCTGACGTTCGTCGTGAAAAGTGCGATGGTGCCCGGAGCCGGAATCGAACCGGCATGGGGTTGCCCCCGGCGGATTTTAAGTCCGATGCGTCTACCAGTTTCGCCATCCGGGCCTGCAGCGCGGCGCCGATTGTAGCCCAGCTGCGGGATCCCGACCCGATTGCAGTGGAGCGGCGGTGTGCTTAACTGTCGCTCCCATTCATGTCATAGTCCAAAGCATCGTTCCCAGGGGGGAGCCACCCGATGTCGCTGCACGCGATTGCCTATGCCAGCGAGGCCCGCGCCGACCTGCAGACAACCGATCTTGACCGCCTGCTGGCCGATGCCACCGCATTCAACCGAGTAGCCGGTGTCACGGGTGTGCTGATGTTCGATGGCAGCCGTTTCCTGCAGTACCTGGAAGGCCCGGAGGATGGCATCGATTCGGTGTACCAGCGCATCGCCAATGCGCGCAGCCATGGACAACTGAAGGTGCTGTGCCGCGCGCCGGTGGCGCAGCGGGCATTCCCGCGCTGGTCGATGGGGACCCGGCGCATTGAGGCAGAACTGCTGGTACAGATCGTCGACGCCTCATGGCCGGGCTTCGTGCTTGGCTGCGGTGGCTTCGAGCGCCTGCTGCAGGCCTGGACCGGCGCCGATGGTGAACTGGAGCCGGCCGCGGTCGCACTGGGCTCCTGACCCCACCTTGGCGGCCGGGCACCCGGGCCGTTAGGCTGTAGCCTTTCTGGCATGGATCTTCCCGGAGTGGCAAAGCGAATGAGTAGGTCGGCCATGCCCATGGCAGTACGCATGCGATTTCAGCCGTTGCATGGGATGCGGCGTTGAGCGCGCCGCTTGCGGCAGCAGCGTCGCCGCGCTTCGCGGTGATCGGGCTGGGCTACGTGGGCCTGCCGCTGGCGGTGGCCTTCGGCCGGCACTGGCCCACGCTGGGCTTCGACATCGATGCTGATCGCATCGCCGAGCTCCGCGACGGCCAGGACCATACGCTGGAAATGGAGGCCGATGAGCTGGCCAGTGCACAGCAGTTGCAGTACGGCAGCGATCCGGCATTGCTCGATGCCTGCAATGTCTACATCGTTACCGTGCCGACCCCGATCGACGCCTATGAGCAGCCCGATCTGGAGCCGCTGCGTTCGGCAACGCGGCTGATCGCCAGCCACCTGCGTGCGGGTGACCTGGTGATCTACGAATCCACGGTGTACCCCGGCACCACCGAAGAGGTCTGCGTGCCGTTGCTGGAGCAGCTTTCCGGGCTGCGCTTCAACGAAGACTTCTACTGTGGTTACAGCCCGGAGCGGGTCAGCCCCGGCGACCGCCAGCGGCGCCTGGCCGATATCCGCAAGATCACCTCGGGGTCGACACCGGAAGTGGCTGCGGTGATTGATGGCCTGTACCAGCGCATCATCGCCGCCGGCACCTTCCCGGCGCCGTCGATGCGTGTGGCCGAAGCGGCCAAGGTGGTGGAGAACATCCAGCGTGACGTCAACATCGCGCTGGTCAATGAGCTGGCGCTGATCTTCGACCGGCTCGGCATCGACACCCAGGATGTGCTCGACGCCGCCGGCAGCAAGTGGAACTTCCTGCCATTCCGCCCGGGCCTGGTCGGCGGCCACTGCATCGGCGTGGACCCGTACTACCTGCTGCACAAGTCCGAGAGCGTGGGCTACCACCCGGACCTGATCCACACCGCGCGGCAGGTCAACAACCGCGTCGGTGAGCATGTGGCGTCGCGTGTGCTGGCAATGCTGGCCGAACGTGGCCGCGTACCTGCGCAGTCGCGTATCCTGGTGCTGGGCGTGACCTTCAAGGAGGATTGCCCGGACCTGCGCAACAGCCGCGCGCTGGAACTGGCGCAGCGCCTGCGTGATGCCGGCGCACAGGTGGAGGTCAGCGACCCGTGGGTCGGCCCGGCGGCATTGGCCGACGCGGGCGTGCACTGGCTGGCCGAGCCGGTGGCGGGGAGTTACGACGCCGTCGTCCTGGCAGTGGCCCATGCCAGATTCAAAGCCATGGATGACGCCGCAATCCAGGCGCTGCTGGCACCGGGCGGCATCGTCTACGACGTGAAATCGGCCTGGCCGCGCAATGTGGTTGACGGTCGCCTGTAAACGCCGGTGACGGCCGGCGCGGTAGACTCGCAGGCAGTTGCAACCAAGGAACGCCATGCACCGGTATATCGTCTACCTGCTCGCCATCCTGATGTTTCCCATCTGCCTGTGGTTGGCCACGATCTGGCCGGCCTGGTACTGGGGCGTCGGCCTGACTGCCGCGATGGTGGCGCTGGGGACCTGGGATCTGCTGCAGAAGCGCAGCACGCTGCGCCGCAACTATCCGGTGATGGCGCATTTCCGCTATGGCCTGGAATCAATCGGCCCGGAAATCCGCCAGTACTTCGTGCAGAGCGACCTGGAGGACGTGCCGTTCTCGCGCCAGCAGCGTGCGCTGATCTACCAGCGCGCAAAGAACGAAATGGACACGGTGCCCTTCGGTACCCTGCGCAGTACCTATGCGGTGGATTACGAGTGGATCAACCATTCGCTGGCTCCCACCTCCATTGCCAAGCATGATTTCCGCGTGCTGATTGGGCCGAACTGCGCCAAGCCTTATTCGGCCAGCGTGTTCAACATCTCGGCGATGAGCTTCGGTTCGCTCTCGGCCAACGCGATCCGCGCATTGAACGAAGGTGCGCGGCGCGGCGGCTTCTACCACGACACCGGCGAAGGTTCGATTTCGCCCTACCACCGCGAGATGGGCGGCGATCTGGTCTGGGAAATCGGCTCGGGCTACTTCGGCTGCCGTGACGAGAAGGGTGGTTTCAGCGAAGAGCGCTTCGTCGCCAACGCTACCCATGACCAGGTCAAGATGATCGAGATCAAGCTGTCGCAGGGTGCCAAGCCGGGCCACGGCGGCGTGCTGCCGGCACCAAAGGTGACCGCCGAAATATCGGTGACCCGTGGTGTTCCGATGGGGGTGGACTGTGTATCGCCGTCGCGTCACTCGGCATTCTCGACGCCGGTCGAACTGTTGCAGTTCGTGGCCCGGCTGCGCGAGTTGTCCGGTGGCAAGCCGGTCGGTTTCAAGCTGGCCATCGGCCACCCCTGGGAATGGTTCGGCATCGCCAAGGCGATGCAGGAAACCGGGCTGCTGCCGGACTTCATCGTGGTCGATGGCGCCGAGGGAGGCACCGGCGCGGCACCGGCTGAATTCGTCGACCATGTCGGCGTGCCGATGCATGAAGCACTGCTGCTGGTGCACAACACCCTGGTCGGCCTGGACCTGCGCGAGCGCATCCGCATCGGTGCCGCTGGCAAGATCACCAGTGCGTTCGACATCGCGCGCACCGTCGCGCTGGGTGCCGACTGGTGCAATGCCGGCCGAGGCTTCATGTTCGCGCTGGGCTGCATCCAGTCGTTGAGCTGCCACACCGACAAGTGCCCGACCGGCATCGCGACCCAGGACCCCGCGCGCTGGAAGCATCTGGATGCACCGGACAAGGCCACCCGTGTGTACAGCTATCACGAGCACACGCTGCATGCCTTGAAGGAACTGTTGTGCGCGGCGGGCCTGAACGATCCGGCCGAGCTGGGGCCGGAGCACATCCTGCGTCGCGTGTCGCCGGTGGAAATCCGTTCGCTGGCGTCGCTTTACCGTTACCTGGAACCGGGCGAGCTGCTGCACACGGTGCCCGACCATGCGGTGTTCCATGCATTCTGGGCCGATGCGCGCAGCGACTCGTTCCAGCCGCCGCCGAAGATCCAGGCTCTGCGCGCCAGCAAGTCGCGGTAGCGTGATGTTGTAGAGCCGAGCCCATGCTCGGCTGTTCTTCGTTCCGACCTCGCGATGACTGATTGAAAAGCAGTCAAGTATGGCTTGACTCTACAGAAAGGCAGCCGAGCATGGGCTCGGCGCTACAAGGAGGCGCCATGCAGTTCAGGACCGGTAGCATCGACGATGTCGCCACGCTGTGGGCGCTGCGCACGCGCTGTGTGCGCGAAACCTGCAGCAGCCATTACCCTCCCGAGGTCATTGCACCGTGGTCGGCCTCGCCGCCACCGTCGCAGTACGCGCGGCTGTTGTCGCAGGGCGGATGCGTGGTGGCCGAGGACGGGCAGGGTGGCCTGCTCGGCTTCGGCGTCTTTGATGTCGATGCCAATGAAGTCGACGCGTTGTTTGTCAATCCCGATCGTGGCGGCGAGGGGATCGGCCAGGCGCTGATGCAGCGCCTGTTGGCAATGGCCGATCGTGAGCGCGAGGTGGTGCTGTCGGCGTCGCTCAATGCCGTGCCGTTCTATCAACGGCAGGGCTTTGTCAGCGTGCGTGAGGAAGCCTATGCGCATCCCAGCGGTGTGGCGTTGGCCTCGGTGAGCATGCGCAGGCCGTGGTGATGTGGCTTCGAGCATGGGCTCGACGCTACCCCGCAGGCGTCACCGCTCCGCCAACCAACCGATCACGCCCTCGGCGGCACGCCGGCCACTGGCGTAGCACGCGGTCAGCAGGTAGCCGCCGGTGGGGGCTTCCCAGTCCAGCATTTCACCGGCGCAGAACACGCCGGGAACGGCCCGCAGCATCAGGCCGTCATCCAGCGCATCCAGGCGCACGCCACCGGCGGTGCTGATCACCTCGGCCATCGGCCTTGGGCGCAGCAGGCGCAGCGGCAGGCGCTTGAGCGTGGCAGCCACAGCCGCCAGGTCGTTGCCGGCCTCCCTGCCAAGAATCTCGAACACGAGTGCGGCCTTCACCGCATCCAGACCTGCCTGGCGGCGCAGGTGCTCGCCGAAGCTTCGGCCCTTGCGGGGGCGTGACAGGTCGGCCAGCAGGCGCGCCTCGTCGCGACCGGGCACCAGGTCCAGCCACAGCATTGCGTGGCCATCGCGGTTGATGGTCTCGCGCAGGTCGGCGGCCAACGCGTAGACCAGACTGCCTTCAATGCCATATTCGCTGGCCACGCACTCGCCCTGCAGCGACCGCGGTTGTCCAGCCAGGTCGATCCAGTGCGCGATCACCGGCTTCAATGGTGCGCCGGCATTGCGCTGGGCAAAGAACGGCGTCCAGTCCACGTCGAAGCCACAGTTGGCTGACTGCAGCGGCGCGATGTCCACGCCACGCGCCTGCAGTGGCACGACCCAGGCGCCATCACTGCCCAGCTGCGGCCAGCTGCCCCCACCCATCGCCAGCACGGTGGCATTGGCGCGGACATCGACTTCGCCCGCATCGGTGGCAAAGCGCAGGGCGCCGTCGTCGCTCCAGCCGATCCAACGGTGGTTGGCGTGCAGGCGCACGCCCTGCTCCTTCAACCGGCGCACCCAGCCGCGCAGCAGCGGCGCCGCCTTGCGGTCGACAGGGAACACGCGGCCGGAGCTGCCCACATAGGTTTCCACGCCCAGGCCGTTGGCCCAGTCACGCAGTGCCTGTGCGTCGAAGCCGTCCAGCCAGCTGCCGACCACAGCGGCCTGCTCGCGGTAGCGGCTGTCGAACAACGGCCGCGGATCGGAATGGGTGAGGTTGAGGCCGCCCTTGCCGGCGATCAGGAACTTGCGGCCAGGCGACCCCTTGGCCTCGTACAGGTCGACCTCCAGCCCAGCGGCACGCAGGCGTTCGGCGGCGAACAGGCCCGCCGGGCCGCCGCCAATGACGACCACCCGATGGGGCATGGCGGCATTACGGTTTGACATCGAGCAGCTCGACGTCGAACACCAGCGACGAGCCCGCCGGAATCGGGCCGACCTTGCGGTCCCCGTAACCGTAGTCCGGCGGAATCATCAGCGTACGCTTGCCACCGACCTTCATGCCGGCCACGCCCTCATCCCAGCCGCGGATGACCTGGCCGGCGCCGAGCGCGAAGGTGAACGGCTCGCCGTGCTTGAAGGAGCTGTCAAAGGTCTTGCCGTGCTTGGTTTCGGTACGGTTGTCGTAGATCCAGCCGGTGTAGTGCACCGTGACCTTGTTGCCGGCGATGGCTTCGGCGCCGGTGCCGGGTACGGTATCGATCCGCTGGAAGGTGGTCAGCGTGCCGCCGGGCGGCGGGCCGGAGGGTTCGGTCGAGCAGCCAGCGGCGGCGAGGGACAGCAGCAGGGGAAGCAGCAGGCGGCGCATCGGGCGTCTCCAGAAGGGCGCGGGGCGAGGGCGGCAAGGGTAGCGCATCGGCGCCGGGTATCATGGGGTCATGGCAAAACTCCTGCTCAATCTGCGCAATGTCGGTGACGACGAATATGCCGATGTCTGCACGCTGCTCGACCAGCACGGCATCGCCTGGTATCGCACTGAACCCAGTCCGTGGGGCATTTCCAACGGTGGCCTGTGGCTGCGCGACGACGATGATCATCCGCGTGCGAAGGTGTTGATGGCGGAGTACCAGGCGGCGCGCGGCGTGCGCGTGCGGGCTGAACGCGAGCAGGCATTGCGCGAGGGGACGGCGGAGACATTCGGCAGCCTGTTCCGGCGCCGGCCGGCCTATGTGGTGCTGGTGCTGCTGGCGATGGCCGGTGCGGCGGCACTGGTGTTGCTGCCGTTCGTGCTGTTGCGGGGGTAAGGGGGTGCGGCCGGGTTGCACCCGGCACCCGCAGAGGCAACGGCAATGTCAAAAGCTGGTTTCCGTGGGATGGCGCGGCGGTGTGGGCAGGCGGGACACGCCGTAGACCCCGCTTCGCGGTCCGGCCCAGCCGCTGGCGGCTGGGCGTTCGGGCGCCTGCGAAGCAGTGCTTCGCAAGCAAAGCGCCTCACCCCTGGGGGCTCGATGGCGCCTTGCTCGTGTGCGCTGTCCTGCGCACACGGCAAGACCGGGGTTGGGCGTCCTGCCCAACCCGCCCGAGGCATGCCTCGGGCCCATGGCGCCAACGGTCCCGCCTGCCCACACCGCCCCGCCTCTGACAGGTTCTGGGTACCTGCCGGGGTCGGATCCCTCTGCCGCGCAGAGGGCTCTGACCCCTGAATCTGTCTGTGCGGGCGGGAGGCGCTAAAATGGCGGGATGATCGCCAATACCGCTGCCTATCATTTCGCCGTCATCGACGCCCCCCAGGCCCTGTGCGACCAGCTGCTGGCCCGTGCCGAGACGGCGGAGCTGCGCGGCACGATCCTGGTGGCGGGCGAGGGACTGAACCTGTTCCTGGCGGGGGCGCCGGAGGCGGTTGAGGGCTTCTATGCAGCATTGCATGCCGATGCGCGTTTCGCCGACATGCGGGTCAAGACCAGCCTGAGCAAGCATCAGCCGTTCGCGCGGCTGAAGGCCAAGGTGAAGGACGAGATCATCAGCTTCCGCCGCGATGACGGCCAGCCGCTGGACTATCCGCGCGCACCGTCGGTCGATCCTGCCACCGTGCAGCGCTGGCTGCGGCAGGGCCATGACGATGCCGGCAAGCCGGTGGTGATGCTCGATACGCGAAATCTGCAGGAAGTGGAGTACGGCACCTTCAAGGATGCGCTGGTGTTGCCCATCCGCAAGTTCACCGACCTGCCCGAGGCGCTGGCGCCGCATCGCGATGCGCTGCGGGACAGCACCGTGGTCAGTTTCTGCACTGGCGGCATCCGCTGCGAGAAGGCCGCGCTGTGGATGGTCAATGACGGCATGGACAATGTGCTGCAGCTCGATGGCGGCATCCTCGGCTACTTCGAGGAGGTGGGCGGCGAAGGCTACGAAGGCCGCTGCTTCGTGTTCGATGAGCGCGTGGCGCTGGATGCCGAGCTGAAGCCGATGGTCGACCAGCCGCTGCCCGAGCCGCGCCCCAGCGCGTTCTGACCGCGCTTGTGTAGAGCCGGGCCCATGCTCGGCTGCTGTTGGTCGACGAAAGGCAGCCGAGCATGGGCTCGGCTCTACACGATCCGGTGGGCGCTGAACCTGCCCTGCGGGAATCAGCATCCCGCCACCGTCACTGGCCGCTGCGCCCGGCCGCCCCCATGCAAAGGTGATCCTGTGACGGAAAAACGCCTGATGATCCCGTTGTCGATCCTTGACCTGGCCCCGGTCTGCGAGGGTAGTGACACCACTGCCGCCTTCGCCAACATGCTGGAACTGGCCCAGCACGCCGATGCGCTGGGCTACCGCCGCTACTGGCTGGCCGAACACCACAACATGCCCGGCATCGCCAGTGCCGCCACCGCCGTGCTGATCGGCCATGTTGCCGGTGGCACCCAACGCATCCGGGTCGGCGCGGGCGGCATCATGCTGCCCAATCATGCCCCGCTGCAGGTGGCCGAGCAGTTCGGAACGCTGGCCTCGCTGTATCCGGACCGCATCGACCTTGGCCTGGGCCGTGCGCCGGGCACCGATCAGCCGACCGCACGTGCACTGCGCCGCTATTTCGACAGCGCCGACCAGTTCCCGCAGGACGTGCGCGAGCTGCTGCATTATTTCGAGCCGGTGCAGCCCGGCCAGGCCGTGCAGGCCGTTCCCGGTGGTGGGCTGAGGGTGCCGACCTGGATCCTGGGATCCAGCCTGTTCGGTGCGCGCATGGCGGCCTCGATGGGCCTGCCGTATGCATTCGCCTCGCACTTCGCGCCCGACGCGATGGACGAAGCGCTGGCGGTGTACCGCCGCGAATTCCGTGCCTCGGCCACATTGAAGCAGCCGCACGCGATGCTGGCGCTGAACGTTGTCGCCAGCGACAGCGAAGCCGAGTCGCGTCGCCTGTTCACCAGCCAGCAGCAGAGTTTCGTCAACCTGCGCCGCGGCCGGCCGGGCAAGATCCCGCCGCCGATCGACGATATTGAAGCCTTCTGGGAGCCGCACGAAAAGCTGGGCGTGGAACGGGCCCTGGCCTGCACCGTGCTGGGCGATCCGCAGCAGGTGGCCGAGGGTATCGCCGCTTTCGTTGAGCGGCACAAGCCTGACGAGCTGATGCTTACTGCCAACCTGCATGACCATCGTGCGCGCCTGCGTTCCTTCGAGCTGGCGATGAATGCCTGGCATGGCCGCCACGCGGGCTGAACAACCGCGTCACGGCCCGTTGCGGCCGATCCGCGTCTGATGGGGGCTCCCCACTTCTGGAGTCCCCACCATGGCCGAGACCCGCGCCGAACACATTGCCCAGCTGGCTGAACTGATCAAGGACGTGGAGGTGGCGATGTTCACCACCACCGGCGTCGACGGGCGACTCTACAGCCGGCCGTTGGCCACCCAGCAGGTCGCCTTCGACGGTGACCTGTGGTTCGTGATCACCGCCGACAGCCCGAAGGTGGCCGAGATCGCGCTCGACCCGCGCGTCAATGTGGCCTATGCCTCGCCATCGAAGAACACCTATGTGTCTGTGGCGGGGCGGGCGCGGGTTGTCGATGATCGCGCGAAGATCGAAGAGCTGTGGTCGCCGGCGATGAAGCTGTTCTTCCCCGCCGGCAAGGAAGACCCCAACCTTCGCCTGATCCACGTGCGCGCCGATAGCGCCGAATACTGGGATGGCCCGGGCACCTTGCTGGGCAAGGCGTTGAGCTTCGTGCTGTCGGCGGTGCAGGACGATCCGGCACCGCTGGCGGACAACGGATTCGTCGACCTTCGGTGATTGCTGCATCCATGCGTGGCGTGGATCTACCGGATGCGGGGAGTGCCAGCCGCTGGCCGGCAACCCTGGAAACGTGGCAGCCGGCCCGCGGCCGGCTCTACCGGATGCCACTTCAGAACCAGCGCTGGAACAGCTCCACTGTATAGCCCACCAGCTGCCCGGAACTGAAGCCGAAGAACGCGATCGCCACCAGCGCTGCGATCCAGTTGAACAGCATCAATGCACCATCGCGCTCCAGCAGTGCCAGCGAGAACAGCAGCAGCTGGAAGCCGAACAGGAAGTTGGTGAACGGAATCGGCAACGACAGCAGGATGCCCAGCAGTACCAGCAGCAGGCCGCTGAAGGCGTGCGCGGGCAGCGGTGTCAGCAACTGCGGCAGGCGAGGCTTCAGCATCCTGTCCAGCCGCCGCAACGGGCGATCGATACGGTCCAGGAAGCGGTGCATGGTGCCGCGCTTCGGCCCGCGTCGGGCAATGAAACCGGGCAGCCAGGGCCGGTGCAGGCAACACAGCATCTGCAGGCCGATCAGGACCACCAGTGGGCCGCTGACCGCCCCCCCCATGCCCGGGATCGGGATGAACGAGGGCAGGATCGCCACGAACAGGAACACGCCGAACGCGCTCTGCTGCAGGTTGCTGAGGATCTGGCCGAGCGGCATGTGCTCGGCGGGATCGCCGGAGGCGAACATCTCCAGCAGGGTGCGGATGCCCTCGTTGCGGTAGGCCGCGCGCTGAGCGCCCTGGCCCTGGCCAGCCTCAGGCGGTGAGCTCATCGGCCTGCTCGTCGGACAACGTGCGCAGCAGCAGCTTGTCCACCCGCGCACCGTCCAGGTCGACCACCTCGAAGCGCCAGCCGGCCCAGTCGAAGTACTCGCCTGCGTGCGGGATGCGGCCGAAATAATGGATGCACATGCCGGCCAGGGTGTAGTAATCGCCGTCCTCGGCATCGGGCAGCTCGTTGCTGCCGATCAGCTCGCGCAGGTCTTCGATCGGCAGTGAGCCATCCACGAGCAGCGAACCGTCCTCGCGGGTCACCACCAGCGCATCCTCGTCGGCATTTTCTACGGCCTGCAGGCGGCCGACCACGGCGCCCATCAGGTCGCTGATGGTCACCAGGCCCTGGATCTCGCCGTACTCGTCCACCACCAGCGCCATCGACTGCTGTTCCTCGCGGAAGATCTCCAGCAGCTTCATCGCGTGGGTCGATTCGGAGACGTACAGCGGTTCGCGCAGGGTCTGGAACAGCGCGTTGTCGCCGCGCGCCATGCGCGTGGCCAGCGATTTCAGCTCCAGCACGCCGACCACGTCCATGTCGTTGTCGCGGTACACCGGGTAACGGGAGAACTCGTGCTCGGCCATGATGTCCAGATTGCGCTCCAGCCCGGCCTGGGTGTCGAGCCAGGCGATGCGGTTGCGCGGCGTCATCAGGCTGTCGGCGGTGCGGTCGCCCAGGCGCATGACCCGGTTCATCATGTCGCGCTCGTGGGCGTCGATCACGCCGGCCTCGTGGCTCTCGGCCACCAGCATCCGGATCTCCTCTTCAGTCACCTGCGCGGCCTCGTCCTTGCCCAGGCCCAGCACCTTCAGCACCAGCTGGGTGGTCTTGGACAGGAGCCAGACGAAGGGCAGGGCGAGCCTGGCCAGCCAGCTCATCGGCATCGCGACCAGGCCGGCAATGGCCTCGGAACGTGTCAGGGCCAGGCGCTTGGGCACCAGTTCGCCGAAGATCAGCGTGATGAAGGTGATCAGCGAGACCGCCAGAGCGGTGCCTACTTCGCGCGCGTACGCAAAGCCGGGCATCAGGCCCTGCAGCCAGCCGGCGATCGCGTCGCCGATCGCATCGCCACCGAGGTAGCCGGTCAGTACGCCGATCACGGTGATGCCGATCTGCACGGTGGACAGGAAACTCTCCGGCTTCTCCGAAAGCTCCAGCGCCTTGGCGGCGCGCTTGGAGGTGGCGGCCATCTGCTTCAGGCGGCTCTTGCGCGAGGTCATGACCGACATCTCGGACATGGCGAAGAAGCCGTTCAGCAGAACCAGCGCGAAGACAATCAGGATCATTTCAAACACGGGCGTCGTCCCCGGTTGGTGGCAGGGAGGGCGGGTGCTTGCGATGGCGGCAGGCGCTCAGGAACGGGGTCCGGCGCGGCGCAGGGGGATAAGGGTCGTCGTCCATAAGGTGCGCCCGAAGGCGCGCTGGCATCTTAGCAAAGGGGCGTGGCAGGGTGGCAACCGCCTGTTCAGGTTGGGGGTCCCAGAGCCAGGAAAGGGCGCGGGGATACCCGTGATGGTCATCTAGCCGTCATAATTCGCTCTGGTGCCGTCCTTCCCGCGACGGCTGACAGGTTTCTCAATGTTCTCTCTGCAGACCATTTTCGGTTCCGGCAAACAGTTCTACACCCTGCTCGATGAGGCTGCTGTCGCGGCTTCCGATGCCGCCAAGGCGCTGCATTCCATGCTGCGCGAGGCCGACCGCCAGCCCGCGCTGGACGCCTTCAAGCTGGCCCGCCTGCGCGAACGCGCGGCCTCGGACAAGATCAGCCAGGCGCTGGTCGACAGCTTCATGACCCCGATCGAGCGCGAAGACATCGAAGCGCTGGGTTCGGCCCTGTACAAGATTCCGAAGCAGATCGAGAAGTTCGCCGATCGCTATTCGCTGGCCACGACCCACCTGGAGCACATCGACTTCGCGCCGCGCGCGGCGATGCTGGAACAGGCCGCCGGCGTGGTGGTGGAGATGGTGGCCGACCTGCGCCACATGAACCTGGACCGGATGACCGCGCTGAACGAGAAGCTGCGCTCGCTGGAGAACGAGGCCGACCGCCTGATGCTCGAGCTGTACCGCGACATCTACTCCGGTCGCCTGGACAACCTGCAGATGTTCCTGCTGAAGGAATTCTTCGAGATCCTGGAAAAGGCCATCGACCGTTGCCGCGAGGCCGGCGTGGTGGCGTACCAGATCGTGTTGAAGAACAGCTGACGGACGCCGCCGCATGTTGACCCTTGTCCTGGTGGTGATCCTGGCCGCGCTCGTCTTCGAGTTCATCAACGGCTTCCACGATACTGCCAACTCCATTGCCACCGTAGTGGCGACCAAGGTGCTCTCGCCCGGCTGGGCGGTGATGCTGGCCGCCTTCATGAACCTCATCGGTGCGCTGACCGGTACGGCGGTGGCGCTGACCATCGCCTCGGGCCTGCTCAACACCAACGTGGTCGAGGTCACTCCGCAGGTGATCCTGTGCGCCCTGCTGGGCGGCATCATCTGGAACCTGATCACCTGGTGGAAGGGCCTGCCGTCCTCGTCCTCGCACGCCCTGATCGGTGGCCTCTGCGGTGCCGGTCTGGCCGCGGCCCACAACAACTGGGACGCGCTGATCTGGTCGGAGCGCCTGGGCAGCTGGGCGCAGAACAAGGGCCTGCTGTGGAAGGTGTTCGTGCCGATGATCACCTCGCCGATCGCCGGATTCCTGCTCGGCATCGTGGTGATGGTGCTGCTGTGGGCGCTGATCGCCGGCCTGGCCAAGGTCGGTGGCGCCATCGGCCGCCTGGCCCGTCCGCGCATCGTCAATGCCTTCTTCGGCAAGGCGCAGATCGCCTCGGCGGCCTACATGGGCTTCGCCCACGGCCACAACGACGCGCAGAAGACCATGGGCATCATCGCGATGACCCTGATTGGTGCCGAAGCCACCGGCGCACTGAACGATCTGCCGTCCTGGCTGGCGTTCATGCACCCGGACGCGCACGCCGGTGACGGCATCGCCATGTGGATCGTACTGACCTGTGCAGTGGTGATGGCTGCCGGTACCGCCTCGGGTGGCTGGAAGATCATCAAGACCCTGGGCCACAAGATGGTCAAGCTGCACCCGATCCACGGCTTCGCCGCGGAGACCAGCTCGGCCACCATCCTGACCCTGGCGGCCCACTTCGGCATGCCGGTCTCGACCACGCACAGCATCTCCACCGCGATCATGGGCGTGGGCTTCGCCAAGAACCCGCGTTCGCTGAAGTTCGGCGTGATCGAGCGCATTGTCTGGGCCTGGATCCTGACCATCCCGGCCGCCGGCGGCTGTGCGTACCTGATCCTGAAGCTGTTCGAGCTGTTTGGCTGGACCTGATCGCCACGCCAAGGTGCACACGAAAAAGCCCGCCGATATCCGGTGGGCTTTTTCATGGGCAAAGAATTTTTCCGCACACAACGTGTCGACCAAGGTCGACACCTACCAGAGCAGAAACAGGGATCCGATCCCGTGCCGACCAACGGTCGGCACCCACCAGCAGCAGCGGGAAACTGTCGAAGGCGGGGTGGGTCCGGTTGCGGGGGTGTGAGCGGCATGGATGCCGCGACCAAGCCCCATGGACGGGTTTACGGCGTCCCCCGCAACCGGACCCGCTCCGCCAACCCACGGAATGCCCGCTTTTGCAGTTGCAGTGGCCGTGGCAGTCAGCGGGTGCCGGGCCGCAGGCCCGGCCGAACCCCTCAATTGCGTTGGAACAGCGCCTGCACATCCCTGCGGAACGCCGCCTGGCTGTCGGCCCGGCTGTAGAACATGTGCCCGCCCGGATAACTGCGCACCTGCACCCGGTCCGGATTGCTGCCCATCGTCGGCATCTGGTCCACGGTCAGGATCGAACCCATGAACGGACACGACAGGTCGTTCCAGCCATGCACGATCAGCACCTGCAGGTGCGGGTCGATCGCCACGGCCTGGCGCAGCTGGGTCACCGCGCCATCGCGCAGCTCGCCATTGCGGTCCCACAGCCGGTTCACGTCGTAGTTCAGCGCCTGGTACCGCGCATCCACCTTCCAGCCGACCACGCGCGTCACGAAGTCGACCATCGCCGTGGTGGTCGGCGCGATGATGCTGTCCAGCAGCGGATCGTTGGCGCGCTGCTCCGGATCGTTCGGGAATGGATCGAACGCGGTTACGTTGGAATCGTAGCGGCTGCCCAGCGTGCCCTTGTCGCGGAACACTTCACGCAGGTAGGCCTGGGTTTCCAGCCGACCACCGGCACGGCGCACGAACTGCGGGTCCAGCCCGGTCAGTTCGGTCACCCGGCGCAGCATTGCCTCGGTCGCCTGCGGATCGCTGCGGCCCTTCATCAACGCGGTGGCGTAGTCGCCACGGGTGTATTCCACTACTTCGCGCATCGCTGCATCGGTCAGCTTGCCCTGGCGCTCCAGGTGCGCGGCGGCGATCGACGGCAGGGTCTGCATCCACGCCATCGGCGAGACATCGGCGTTGTCTTCCAGGGTCGGGCTCAGGTATGGCGAGACCAGTACCAGGCCGTTCATCGCAACACCCAGCCGGGTCTGCAGGTAGTGGGTGATGCGTGGGCCGCGGTAGCCGCCGTAGCTCTCGCCGGTCAGGTACTTGCGCGACGACATGCGCTGGTTGCGCAGCAGCCAGTCGTAGATCGAGCGTGACAGGTATTCGATGTCGGCGCTGGGGTTGTACAGCGCCTTCTTGGCTTCGTCGTCGCCGATGCGCGCGCGGCTGAAGCCGGTGCCGACCGGATCGATGAACACCAGATCGGTGAAGTCCAGCCAGGTACCGGGGTTGTCGTGCAGCGTCGCCGGCGCCGACGCGCTGTCACCCTCGGAGCCGAAGGTCACCACCTTGGGCCCGATCGCGCCCATGTTGAGGTAGACCGACGATGCCCCGGGGCCGCCATTGAGCGCGAAGGTCACCGGCCGGTCCTTGCCCGGCATCGTGTAGGCGGTGAACACCACGTCGGCGATCACCTTGCCCTTGGCATCGCGTACCGGCAGGGTGCCGACGGTGGCGGTGTAGTCCAGGGTGCGGCCGGCCAGGCGCATGCTCTGGCGGGCCGAGGCGTCTGCGGGCAACGCAGGTGCCTCGGTCTTGTCGTCCTTCGGATCGGGCTTGGCGTCGGCATCAGGCGCGGCCAGCACGCTGGCTGGGGCGATGAGCAGGCCGACGCAGAGCGCGGCAGTGTGCAACAGGGACTTCATGGCACTGGGTGGGCAGCGGAAGGGGATTGCGATGCTAGGCCGGTGGCGGCCCATGTCGTATGTGTCCAAAGGCATGGCCGTGCGTTGAGCCCGCTACTGGCCAGATTGGGTCAAGCGGGCAGGGTGGCTGCCGCGTCGTCATCGGCCAGCAGGCCGTAGACGGCCGAGTCGGCCAGTTCCCCCTGGATGCGCCAGCGCTGGCGCAGCACTCCCTCGCGGCGGAAGCCCAGGCGTTCGAGCACGTGCGCGGAGGGTGCGTTGCGCGGGTCGATCTCGGCTTCCACGCGATGCAGGTGGAGGGTGCCGAACAGGTAGGCCAGTACCTGCTGCAGGGCCTCGTGCATGTAGCCCTGGCCCTGGCGATCCGGTGCCAGCAGGTAGCCGATCTCGGCGCGGGCTGCAGTGCGGTCCACTGCAAACACCACGCAGATGCCCAGCAGTGGACCTTCCAGCGATTCGCGCACGGCCAGCTTCAGCTGGGTACCGATGGCATGGGCGGCGAGATCATCGTCGATCTGTTCGCGCGCCTCGGCCTGTCGCGTCCAGGCCGGATGATTCCACCAGCGCATCACGTCGGGATTGGACTGCAGCGCGAACAGCGCGGCGGCGTCGTCACGGCGGATCGGGCTCAGGACCAGCCGTGCGCTGTGCAGCGGCAGGTCGGGGAACAGCAGCGAGTGGCTGGCCAATACGGTGGTCCGCACGGATGGACGCGCATTATGGCGCCGCCGGGTTTGCCGATGGGGGCGGAATCTCTGTAGAGCCGAGCCGATGCTCGGCTCTACAGGAGGGCTGCGGGAGTCAGACTTCCAGGGAGGCGAGATCGCCCTTCGACTCCAGCCAGCCCTTGCGGTCGGACGCGCGCTTCTTGGCCAGCAACATGTCCATCAGCGAGCGGGTCTGCTCGCCATCGTCCACGGTCAGCTGTACCAGGCGGCGCGTATCCGGGTGGATGGTCGACTCGCGCAGCTGCGGCGGGTTCATCTCGCCCAGGCCCTTGAAGCGGGTGACGTTGATGGCGCCCTTGATCTTCTCGCGCTCGATCTTGTCCAGCATCGAGCGCTTTTCTTCCTCATCGAGGGCATAGAACACCTGCTTGCCCACATCGATGCGGAACAGCGGCGGCATCGCCACGAACACATGGCCGGCATCGACCAGTGCCGGGAAGTGCTTCAGGAACAGCGCGGTCAGCAGCGTTGCGATGTGCAGGCCGTCGGAGTCCGCGTCGGCCAGGATGATCACCTTGCCGTAGCGCAGGCCGCTGATGTCGTCCTTGCCGGGGTCGCAGCCGATGGCGATGGCCAGGTTGTGTACTTCCTCCGAGGCCAGCACGCTGTTGGACGAGACTTCCCAGGTGTTCAGGATCTTGCCACGCAGCGGCATGATCGCCTGGAAATCCTTGTCGCGGGCCTGCTTGGCGCTGCCGCCTGCCGAGTCACCTTCCACCAGGAACAGCTCGGTGCGCGACAGGTCCTGGCTGATGCAGTCTGCCAACTTGCCGGGCAGGGCCGGGCCCTGGGTGATCTTCTTGCGGACGACCAGCTTCTCGGTCTTCAGGCGCGCGCTGGCACGCTCGATGGCGATCTGCGCGATCTTCTCGCCCAGTTCCACGTTCTGGTTCAGCAGCAGGCTGAACGCATCATGGGCGGCACCTTCGACGAAACCGGCGGCCTGGCGCGAGGACAGGCGCTCCTTCGTCTGGCCGCTGAACTGTGGGTCGGTCATCTTCAGCGACAGCACGAACGACACGCGATCCCACACGTCTTCCGGGGCCAGCTTGACGCCACGCGGCAGCAGGTTGCGGAAGTCGCAGAACTCGCGCAGCGCTTCGGTCAGGCCGGTGCGCAGGCCGTTGACATGGGTGCCGTGCTGCGCGGTGGGAATCAGGTTGACGTAGCTTTCCTGCACCAGCTCGCCTTCCGGCAGCCAGGCCACGGCCCAGTCAACTACCTCGGTGTCCTTCTTCAGGTTGCCGACGAACAGGTCGGCCGGCAGCGATTCGCGCTCGCCCAGCTCCAGCTTCAGGTAATCGCGCAGGCCGTCTTCGTAGTACCAGGTATCGACTTCACCGGTGGCTTCATCGGTCAGCTTCACGGTCAGGCCCGGGCACAGCACGGCCTTGGCGCGCAGCAGGTGCTTGAGCGCGCGCACCGCGAACTTCGGCGTATCGAAGTACTTCGGGTCCGGCCAGAAGCGCACGCGGGTACCGGTGTTCTTCTTGCCGACGCTGCCGACCACTTCCAGCGGCGTGGCACGGTCGCCGTTGCGGAAGGTGATGCGGTGTTCGGCGCCGTCGCGCTTGATGTGCACTTCCACCAGGGTCGACAGCGCATTGACGACGCTGACGCCGACGCCGTGCAGGCCGCCGGAGAAGGTGTAGTTGTTGTTGCTGAACTTGCCGCCCGCGTGCAGGCGCGTGAGGATCAGCTCGACACCCGGGATCTTCTCCTCCGGATGAATGTCCACTGGCATGCCGCGGCCGTCATCGCTGACCTCCACGCTGCCATCCTTGTACAGGGTGATCTCGATCGAACGGGCGTGACCGGCGAGGGCTTCGTCCACCGAGTTGTCGATCACTTCCTGCGCCAGGTGGTTCGGGCGCGCGGTGTCGGTATACATGCCGGGACGGCGCTTGACCGGGTCAAGGCCGGACAGGACTTCAATATCGGCGGCGTTATAGCGGGCGTTCATCTGTCTTCGAAAGCTTGGAGCGACGGGCAAGTGTGGGGTCTGGCACGGGAATTTGCACGCCTGCGGTTCAGTCTCGGCGGCGCAGAGGAGGTAAAATAGCCCTCGCTGGAATCTGAACGCCGGCGGCCCCGTTGGGTCTGAACGTCCAAGCCATACCGCGAGGAGGACCTCATGAAGAAGTTGCTGACCATTGCGATCCTGGCCGCTGCCGCCGTTGCAGTGCCGCTGGTGGTGGCGCAGAACGCCGGCCAGCCGGCCCCGCAGCAGGGTGACCAGGCCGACAAGGCGCAGGCCGAGGCCGATGCCAAGGCCAAGCGTCGGGCCCAGGCCAATGCCGAAATGAAGGCGCAGGGCCAGCCGGCCCCGCAGCAGGAAGAGGAAGAGGAAGCGCGCAAGAAGCGCTGATCCCGCAACCTGCCAGGCGCCCTTGCGACAAGGGTTGCGCACCGAAACGCCCCGCCCAGCGGGGCGTTTTTTGTTGGATCGGCCGCACAAGCCCCTTGGGTTGGCGGCCATCAATCTGTAAACTATGGCTTTCCGGGAGTAAGTGCGTGTCCACCCTTTGCGAATGGGCTGGAGCGGCCAAGCGTGGCTTCCAGCATGGCGGGTCGCAGGTGACGGTCGATTTGACCGGCACGGCCGCCCCGACCTCGCACGATGGTTCCCGTCCGGCGCCTGCCGCCGCACGGATCCGCACCTCCCTCGCTGCCACAGCGAACCGGAAAACCCCCTCTGAGCACCATGCCCGCCCTCCGGGTGCGCGTGGTGCTGCCGTTTTCCATTTCCAGACAGGATGCTTGCAGCCATGACTCCCTTGATTTTCGTAACCGGCGGCGTGGTGTCCTCGCTCGGCAAAGGCATTGCCGCCGCGTCGCTGGCCGCCATTCTCGAAGCCCGTGGCCTGAAGGTCACGATGATGAAGCTCGACCCGTACATCAACGTCGACCCGGGCACCATGAGTCCGTTCCAGCACGGTGAGGTCTATGTCACCGACGACGGCGCGGAGACCGACCTCGACCTGGGCCACTACGAGCGCTTCGTGCGCACCCGCCTCAGCCGCAAGAACTCGGTCACCACCGGCCGCATCTACGAGAACGTGATCCGCAAGGAGCGCCGCGGCGACTACCTGGGCGCGACCGTGCAGGTCATTCCGCACATCACCGACGAGATCCGTCGCTGCATCGACGAAGCCACCGAAGGCTATGACGTGGCACTGGTCGAGATCGGCGGCACCGTTGGCGACATCGAGTCGCTGCCGTTCCTGGAGGCGATCCGCCAGGTGCGCACCGAACGTGGCCCGGAGAAGGCGCTGTTCATGCACCTCACCCTGGTGCCGTACATCGGCGCCGCCGGCGAGCTGAAGACCAAGCCGACCCAGCACTCGGTGAAGGAACTGCGCTCGATCGGCATCCAGCCGGACGTCCTGCTGTGCCGCTCCGAGCAGGCGGTGCCGGATTCGGAGCGCCGCAAGATCGCCCAGTTCACCAACGTTTCCGAGCGTGCGGTGATCAGCGTGCCGGACGTGGACGTGCTGTACCGCATCCCGTCTGGCCTGCATGCACAGGGCCTGGACGAAATCGTGGTGAACCAGCTGAAGCTGGCCGACAAGGCCGGTCCGGTCGACCTGTCGATGTGGGAAGACGCGGTCGATGCGACCCTGCACCCGCTGGACGAAGTGACCATCGCCGTGGTCGGCAAGTACGTCGATCACCAGGATGCCTACAAGTCGGTCGGCGAAGCACTGAAGCACGGTGGCCTGCGCCAGCGCACCAAGGTCAACCTGAAGTGGCTGGAAGCACAGGACCTGGAAGGCACCGACATGGCTGCACTGGCCGATGTCGACGGCATCCTGGTGCCGGGTGGCTTCGGTGACCGTGGTTTCGAAGGCAAGGTGCTGACCTCGAAGTTCGCCCGCGAGCAGCAGGTGCCGTACTTCGGCATCTGCTACGGCATGCAGGCGGCCGTGGTCGACTACGCGCGCAACGTGGTCGGCCTGGAAGGTGCCAACAGCACCGAGAACGACCGCCAGTCGCCGAACCCGGTGATCGGCCTGATCACCGAATGGCGCACCGCCAGCGGCGATGTCGAGAAGCGTGACGACAAGAGCGACCTCGGCGGCACCATGCGCCTGGGCCTGCAGGAACAACGCCTGAAGCCGGGCACGCTGGCCCGCGAGCTGTACGGCAAGGACGTGGTCGCCGAGCGCCACCGCCACCGCTACGAGTTCAACAACCGTTACCGCACCCAGCTGGAAGATGCGGGCCTGGTGATCGCCGGCAAGTCGATGGACGACACCCTGGTGGAAGTGGTCGAGCTGCCACGCGATGCCCACCCGTGGTTCCTGGCCTGCCAGGCGCACCCGGAATTCCTGTCCACGCCGCGTGACGGACACCCGCTGTTCATTGGTTTCATCCGTGCCGCGCGCGAGCGCAAGGCCGGCGGCAAGCTGCTTTCCGAAGCGCGCGCCTGACTTGTGAATGGGGGCTTCGGCCCCCATCCTGCATGCTTCAACCCCCAGCGCACCGCCCCGTCCGGTGCTGCGGACAACAAGGAAACGCCATGAAACTGTGTGGATTCGAGGTCGGGCTGGACCAGCCCCTGTTCCTGATCGCCGGCCCCTGCGTGATCGAGTCGATGCAGCTGCAGCTCGATACCGCCGGCAAGCTGAAGGAGATCACCGACAAGCTCGGCGTCAACTTCATCTTCAAGTCCAGCTTCGACAAGGCCAACCGCACTTCGGGTACCGCATTCCGCGGCCCGGGCATGGAAGAGGGCCTGAAGGTGCTGGCCGAAGTGAAGAAGCAGATCGGCGTGCCGGTGCTGACCGACGTCCACGAATACACCCCGATGGACGAAGTGGCCTCGGTGGTGGACGTGCTGCAGACCCCGGCGTTCCTGGTCCGCCAGACCGACTTCATCCGCAAGGTGTGCTCGGCCGGCAAGCCGGTCAACATCAAGAAGGGCCAGTTCCTGGCGCCGTGGGACATGAAGCCGGTCGTGGAGAAGGCCAAGGCCACCGGCAACGAGCAGATCATGGTCTGCGAGCGCGGTGCCAGCTTCGGCTACAACAACCTGGTCAGCGACATGCGTTCGCTGGCGGTGATGCGCGAGACCGGTTGCCCGGTGGTGTTCGACGCCACCCACTCGGTGCAGTTGCCGGGCGGGCAGGGCACCAGCTCAGGCGGCCAGCGCGAGCACGTGCCGGTGCTGGCCCGTGCCGCGGTGGCGGTGGGCATCTCCGGCCTGTTCGCCGAAACCCATCCGGATCCGTCAAAGGCGCTGTCCGATGGTCCCAACGCGTGGCCGCTGGACCAGATGGAGGCCCTGCTCGAGACCCTGATGGAACTCGACGCGGTGACCAAGAAGCACGGCTTTTCGCGCTTCGCGTGAGTCGTGACCCGTGGGTGGCGCTGGAAACCCAGCGCCGCCGCCGGCACTGGAGACAGTGGCCGTGGGGCCTGATCGCGCTGGGGCTGTCCGCGGTGTTCACCGTGGGCTTGTTCTGCCTGGTGCTGATCGGCGCCGCGTCAGTGCGCCCACCGGGTGATGGCGGCAGCGCGCTCGATCTTCGGGCGTATTTCATTGCGCTTGTGGTCGGAGAGCTGCTGGCCAGCGCAGGGTGCGTCGCTTCGGCTGTGCTGGCCTGGCGATTGAACCGTGGCAAGGTACCGGCAGGGCTGGCGATCATCCTGCTTTCTCTGTGGATCGGCACCCTGTCCTACGGATGGCTTTGATGAATACGACCCCATCGGCGCGCGGCTGGCCCTGGGGCCTGATCGCGCTGGCGCTGTCCGTGTTGACCTGGATGGCCCTGGTGGTGGGCGTGCTGGCCTTCACCGCCGGCTTCCGGCCGCCCGGGGACGGAAACAATGGCGTGCAGGCCACGCAGTGGTGGATGCTGGGCGCGCTGGTCACGATGGTGCTGTGCTTTCTCGGCAGCCCGGTGGCGATGGTGTTGGCCTGGCGACGGCGGCGTGGCCCCATCCTTGCGGCGATTGCCGGTGCATTGCTGGTGATGCTGGTCTCGCTGGTCCTTATCGTGATCGGGTCGAGCTGGGGCTGATGCAGGCCACGCCATTTGGCAAGTGGCGGGCAGCCGGGGATAATCACGCGGCATTCGTTTTGTCGCCCCCTCTCCAGACAGGTAACCGGCCCGACCATGAGTACGATCCGCAGCATCCACGCCCGTGAAATCCTCGACAGCCGTGGCAATCCCACGCTGGAAGCCGAAGTCATCCTGGAGGACGGTTCGTTCGGTCGCGCCGCGGTTCCCTCAGGCGCCTCGACCGGCACCAAGGAAGCGGTCGAGCTGCGTGACGGCGACAAGACCCGTTACCTGGGCAAGGGCGTGCGCAAGGCCGTTGACAACGTCAACACCACGATTGCCGCCGCGCTGAAGGGGTTTGAAGCCACCGACCAGGCCGGCCTCGACCGTCGCCTGATCGATCTGGACGGCACCGAGAACAAGGGTCGGCTGGGCGCCAACGCACTGCTGGGTGTTTCGATGGCCGCCGCGCACGCCGCCGCCGCATCCAGCAAGCAGGCGCTGTGGCAGTACCTGGCTGCCCGGACCGGCGTGACCCCGTCGCTGCCGGTGCCGATGATGAACATCATCAACGGCGGCGCGCATGCCGACAACAACGTCGACTTCCAGGAGTTCATGGTGCTGCCGGTCGGCTTCACCTCGTTCTCCGAAGCATTGCGCGCCGGTACCGAAATCTTCCATTCGCTGAAGTCGGTGCTGAAGGGCCACGGCCTGAGCACGGCGGTGGGCGACGAAGGCGGCTTCGCGCCGGACTTCCGCAGCAACGTCGAAGCGCTGGACACCATCCTCGAAGCGATCGGCAAGGCCGGCTACACCGCCGGTGAAGACGTGCTGCTGGGCCTGGACGTGGCTTCCAGCGAATTCTTCGAGAACGGCAAGTACAATCTGGTCGGCGAGAACAAGCGCCTGACTTCCGAGCAGTTCGTCGACTTCCTCGCCGACTGGGCCGCGCAGTACCCGATCATCACGATCGAAGACGGCCTGGCCGAGAACGACTGGGCGGGTTGGAAGCTGCTGACCGACCGCATCGGCAAGAAGGTGCAGCTGGTCGGTGACGACCTGTTCGTGACCAACCCGAAGATCTTCCAGGAAGGCATCGACTCGGGCACCGCCAACGCGATCCTGATCAAGGTCAACCAGATCGGCACGCTCAGCGAAACCCTGGAAGCGATCGCCATGGCCGACCGCGCCGGCTATGCGGCCGTGGTCTCGCACCGGTCGGGCGAAACCGAAGACACCACCATCGCCGACATCGCCGTGGCCACCACCGCCACCCAGATCAAGACCGGCTCGCTGTGCCGCAGCGATCGCGTGGCCAAGTACAACCAGCTGCTGCGCATCGAGGAAGCCCTCGGCGCCGGCGCGCGTTACGCCGGTCGTGACGCGTTCGTTTCGCTGAAGCGCTGAGCCGATGCGCGACTGGCGCTGGATGCTGCTGGTGCTGGCCCTGTTGCTGGGCTGGCTGCAGTACCGCTTCTGGTTCGGTCCGGGCAATTCGGGTGAAGTGATGATGCTCGAAGCCCAGGTCGCCAACCAGGAACGGGACAATGAGGGTCTGCAGCAGCGCAACGACGCGCTGGCCGCCGAAGTGAAGGACCTCAAGGAAGGCCAGTCCGCCATCGAGGAACGCGCGCGCAGCGAGCTGGGCATGATCAAGCCCGGTGAGAAGTTCTACCGCGTGGTCGAGGATGCGCCGGTCCGTCCGGCGCAGCCCGCTGCAGGCGTCACTGTCCAGGCCGGCGATCACCCGGCGGACGTGCCATGAGCGCGGCGATCTGGGTGGTGGTTCCGGCTGCCGGCCGTGGCGCCCGCTTTGGTGCGCCGCTGCCCAAGCAGTACCTGCAGGCGGGCGGGCAGATCCTGCTCGCTCATACCCTGGACGCGCTGCTGGCGCATCCGGCCGTGGCCGGCGCAATGGTGGTGATCGGCCAGGACGACGGCGACTGGCCGGGCTGGAGCGAATGGGCCGGCAAACCGGTGCTGACCTGCATCGGCGGCGCGACCCGTGCCGCCTCGGTGCTGGCTGGGCTGCAGGCGTTGCCGGACTCGGTGCGCGCTGATGAATTCGTGCTGGTCCACGACGCCGCGCGCCCCAACCTGTCGCTGGCCGATCTTGGCCGCCTGCTTGAAGTCGGGCGTGCCGATCCGGTCGGGGCGATCCTGGCCGCACCGGTGCGCGACACCCTCAAGCGTGCGGGCGACGACGGTGGCATCGATGGCACTGAACCGCGCGAGCGGCTGTGGCGTGCACTGACACCACAGCTGTTCCGCCGCCACCAGCTCAGCCGCGCGCTGTCCGACGCCGCCGCTGCCGGTGTTGAAGTCACCGACGAGGCCATGGCCATGGAGCGCCAGGGCCAGCGCCCGCTGCTGGTGGAAGGCAGCGAGGACAACTTCAAGGTCACCACCCCGGCCGATCTGGACCGGTTCGAATTCGTACTTTCCCGCCGCGCCGGCTGACTGCCCGCGCGGCCCTGCTGCAAGGGCTGCATCCATGAGCACCGCACCGTTCCCGCCCGTCCGCATCGGCCAGGGCTACGACGTCCATGCCTTCGGTGAAGGCGATCACATCATGCTCGGCGGAGTGAACGTACCGCACAGCTGCGGCGTGCTGGCGCACAGCGACGGCGACGTGATCCTGCACGCCCTGTGCGATGCCATGCTCGGTGCGCTGGCGCTGGGCGATATCGGCCAGCATTTCCCGCCGAGCGATGATCGCTGGAAGGGCGCCGACAGCAGCGATTTCGTGCGCCATTGCGACAGCCTGCTGCGCGAGCGTGGCTGGCGCGTTGGCAACACCGACATCACCGTGATCTGCGAGCGGCCGAAGGTTGGCCCGCATGCGCTGGCCATGCGTGAGCGCATTGGTGGGTTGCTGCAGCTGCCGCTGGACGCGGTCAGCGTCAAGGCGACCACCTCGGAGAAGCTGGGCTTCACCGGCCGCGGCGAAGGCATCGCCGCGCAGGCGGTCGTGTTGCTGGTGGCGGCATGATCCCGCTGCCGTTGGCGTTTGGTGCGCCGCTGTTGACGGCGCGCATCCGCACCACGCCGGACGATTTCCAGGTGGATGAACTGCCGGCCTTCGAGGCCACCGGTGAAGGCGAGCACCTGTTGCTGCACATCCGCAAGCGCGGCGCCAACACCGTGCATGTGGCCAAGCGGCTGGCCAAGTGGGCGGGCCTGCCGGAAATGGCGGTGAGCTACGCCGGCATGAAGGATCGGCATGCGGTCACCACCCAGCGTTTCAGCGTGCACCTGCCCAAGCGCGTCGCGCCGGATCTGGCCGAGCTGGCCAGTGATGAGATCGAAGTGCTCGAAGCGACCTGGCACAACCGCAAGCTGCAGCGTGGTGCACTGGCCGGCAACCGCTTCAGGCTGGTGCTGCGCGAGGTGCAGGGCGATGCTGCGGCGATCAGCGAGCGCCTGCAGCAGATCGCCGGGCGCGGCCTGCCGAACTGGTTTGGCGAGCAGCGCTTCGGCCGCGACGGCGGCAACGTGCCTGCCGCATTGGCGATGTTCGGTGGCCGCCGCATGCGCAAGGACCAGCGTTCGCTGTTGCTGTCGGCTGCCCGCTCGGCGCTGTTCAATCGTGTGCTCGCCGCGCGCGTGGAGCTGGGCAACTGGGATCAACCGCTGGACGGTGAAGTGTGGATGCTCGATGGCAGCCGCAGCGTGTTCGGCCCCGAACCCTACACCGACGTGCTGGCCGAGCGCCTGGCCCGTTTCGACATCCATCCCAGCGCGCCGCTGTGGGGCGAAGGCGAGCTGCGCAGCGCCGACGCTGCACGTGAGCTGGAGCTGGCCGCGCTGGACGACGAGGAATCGAAGGCGCTGCGCGCTGGCCTGGAAGACGCACGGCTGAAGCAGGAGCGCCGCGCGCTGCGCCTGCGCCCGGCGTTGCTGCAGCATCAGTGGTTGGCCAGTGATGTACTGGAACTCTCGTTCGCGTTGCCGCCGGGCTGCTACGCCACCGCCGTGCTGCACGAACTCGGCCCCGTCGAAGACGCCGCGCAGGCCTGACAGAAAAAGGGGACGGAGGGAATTAAGTCGTTTGTGGCACAAACGACTTAATTCCCTCCGTCCCCTTTTTGTCAACGCCGCGCCAGCAACACCAGCACCGCGCCGGTGCCGCCTTGCCCGGTCGGCGCCGAATGAAACGCCAGCACGTCGTTGCGCAGCCGCAGCAGGCGATCAACCAGGTTCTTCAGCACCGGTGCACCGCCATCGGACTGCAGGCCCTTGCCGTGGATGATGCGCACGCAGCCATACTCGTGTGCATGCGCTTCCAGCAGGAACTGGCGCAGCAGGGTTTCCGCCTGCGCGGCGGTGGCGCCGTGCAGGTCGAGCTCATCCTGTACCGAATACTGGCCGCGCTTGAGACGCTGGAACAGGCGCGGTGGCAGGTTGTCGCGGCGGTAGCTGGCCACGTCGCCCGCTTCCAGCGGCGTACTGTCGCGCAGCAGCCGCGCAAACTCGCCCGCAGCTTCGGCCTCGTCGCGTTCGGCCATGCGTGCGCGCGGCTTGGGCCGGGGCGCAGCAGGCGCCGGTTCGGCATCCTTGCGCAGCGGCGTCACTTCACCGATGGCCGCACGGAACAGCGCGGCCGGATCTTCGTCTTCAGGGTGCGACATGCGCACAGGGTAAACCGCCGGCGCGGGTCTGCCTATGACGGTTCGATGTCGGCCGTGACCGCCGGCAGGGTAGGACCGGCGGCTCGCATGCGGCACAATAGACGATGCCCTTGCAGGGTCGACGGCTTCCGCAGGGGAGTACGACGGTCCCGCCCACACTGCACGGTGACGGAATCGAATTCTTGGAAAATCAAGCGGTTAAATCGAAGATGCGAATCCTGGTCAGTAATGACGATGGTGTCGACGCCGCAGGCATCCGGATGCTTGCTTCGGTCCTGCGCGAGGCCGGACACGAAGTCACGGTGGTCGCGCCCGACCGCGATCGCTCCGGTGCCAGCAACTCGCTGACCCTGGACCTGCCGATCCGGCTCAAGCGCATCGACCATTACACCGTCTCGGTGGCTGGCACGCCGACCGACTGCGTGCACCTGGCGCTGACCGGCCTGCTTGAATTCGAGCCGGACATCGTCGTGTCAGGCATCAACAACGCCGCCAACCTCGGCGACGACGTGATCTATTCCGGCACCGTCTCGGCGGCGATGGAAGGCCGCTTCCTCGGCCTGCCGGCGGTGGCGGTCTCGCTGGTTACCCGCAACCACGATCCGAAGCACTTCGACACCGCCGCGCGCGCCGCAGTGGAGATCGTGGCCCGGCTCAAGGCCGATCCGCTGCCGGCCGACACCATCCTCAACGTCAACGTGCCGGATCTGCCCTGGAGCGAGGTCAAGGGCTTCGAGGTCACCCGCCTCGGCAACCGCCATCGTGCCGAAGGCTGCATCGCGCAGAAGGATCCGCGCGGCAACGAGGTGTACTGGATCGGCCCGGCCGGGCGCGAGCAGGACTCCGGCCCGGGCACCGACTTCCACGCGGTGCGCACCGGCCACATCTCGATCACCCCGATCCAGGTGGACCTGACCCGCTACCAGGCGCTGGAGAAAGTGGCCAGCTGGGTGGGTGGCCTCAGCGCCGCGCTGGACCGGCCGGCATGAGTCCACGCCTGCGACTGCAGCCGGAAGCTGTCGGCATCGGCATGACCTCGCAGCGCGTGCGTGACCGTCTGGTCGATCGCCTGCGCGAAGCTGGCATCGTCGACGAGTCCACCTTGAACGCAATCCGGGTTGTGCCGCGCCATCTGTTCATCGATGAAGCACTGGCCTCGCGTGCCTATGAGGACACCGCGCTGCCGATCGGCCATGGCCAGACCATCTCGCAGCCCTGGGTGGTCGCCCGGATGACCGAGGCGGTGCTCCAGGTCGCGCCGAAGCGCGTGCTGGAAGTCGGCACCGGCTCGGGCTACCAGGCCGCCATCCTGGGCGCGCTGGGCCTGGAGGTCTACACCGTGGAGCGTATCGGTGACCTGTTGCGGCAGGCACGCAAGCGCTTCCGCGCACTGGGCATGAACATCCGCACCAAGCATGACGACGGTCGCGCCGGATGGGCCGAGCACGGTCCGTTCGATGCCATCGTGGTCACCGCCGCCGCGCCTGCACTGGTCGATGAACTGGTCGGGCAGCTGGCTGAAGGGGGGCGCCTGGTGGCGCCGGTGGGTGGCCCGGGCGGACAGTCGCTGGTGCAGCTGGACCGCAAGCCCGATGGCAGCATCGAACAACGCGTGCTGGCGCCGGTCACGTTCGTGCCGCTGCTGTCTGGCATGCTCGACTAATCCACGGAGCAGGGTTGCATGAAGATTTTCGGGCCGCTGTACGAGCGGGCGATGAAGTGGGCGGCGCACGAACGCGCGCCGACCTACCTGACGGTACTGAGTTTCTTTGAAGCGATCATCTTCCCGGTGATGCCGGAAGTGATGCTGGCACCGATGTGCGTGGCCCAGCCCAGGCGTGGCTGGTGGTTCGCCACCCTCAGCCTGGCGGGCTCGATGGTCGGCGCGCTGGTTGGTTACGCGCTGGGTCATTACGCTTTCGAGGCGATCAAGCCGGTGTTCGAGGCGATGGGCATGCTTCCGGCGATCGAGCAGGGCATCACCACCGTGCAGGCGAAGATGGCCGAATCGCCGTGGGCGGTGTTCACCTTCCTGGTGCTGGGCGGCTTCATGCCGATCCCGATGAAGGTCTTCACGTGGGCATCGGGTATCGTCGGCGTACCGATGCCGCAGTACCTGTTGAGCATGTTGATCGGTCGTGGCAAGCGCGTGTTCGTGCTGGCCGCGGTCATCCGTATCGGTGGTGCGCGTGCCGAAGCGGCGCTGCGTCGCTGGATTGAACCGCTGGGCTGGATCGCCACCGTGCTGGTGGTGGTGCTGATCGCCTGGCTTGTATGGAGGTCGAAGTTCGCATGAATCCTGATCGTCTGAGCAAGGGAGTGCGCATCGGCGCGCTGGCGTTGCTGGTTTCCACACTGGCCGCCTGCGGTACCGCCACCGTGGTCCGCCCGGGCGGCGGCAACGCTGGCGGCGTGACCACGCCGAAGACCTCGGTACCCAAGCCCGGGCAGACCGTGGTGGTGCGCAAGGGCGACACCATCTATGCGCTGGCCCGCATCCATGACATCACCCCGGCCGACCTGATTGCCTGGAATCGTCTGGACAACCCGTCGACCATCTACCCCGGCCAGGTGATCCGCCTGTATCCGCAGGGGGCCACCAGCGGCCGTGCGCCGACCACGGTGGTCACCCCGCCGCGTTCGGCTGGCAGCAGTGGCGGCAGCACCGCGCCGGCCCCGGCGCCGGTCGGGCCGGTGAAGAGCAACATCGCCTGGCGCTGGCCAGCCGATGGCGCGATCGTCGGCCGCTACGTGGCCGGTGACGCGACCAAGCAGGGCGTCGACATCGCCGGTACCAGCGGCCAGCCGGTCAAGGCAACCGCCAACGGCGTGGTGGTGTACTCCGGTGCCGGCCTGGTCGGCTACGGCGAACTGATCATCATCAAGCACAGCGACCAGTGGCTGTCCGCCTATGGTCACAACCGCAAGCGCCTGGTCAATGAAGGGCAGAGCGTGAAGGCTGGCGAGCAGATCGCCGAAATGGGCCGCACCGGTGCGAACCGCGACATGGTCCACTTCGAGATTCGCTACAACGGCAAGCCGGTCGATCCGCAGCAGTACCTGCCGGCACGTTGACGCGGTTGGAACAGGGAGTGCCGGGCCATGCCTGGCGTTCCTGACCTGTAGAGCCGTGCTCGACTCAGCGACTGCGGAGCGGTCGTTTGCGATCCTGTGTGCCGCAGGCTCACCTTCACGGCGGACCGGATACCCGGCATTCTTGAGCGGTCCCAGTCGACCCGGTACCCCATGCTGCGTCCTGCTTCCGTTCTCGCCTTGCTGATCGTCGCACCGCTGGTCACCGCGGCCAGCGATCCGCGCGACGTGGTCACCCGTCTTTACGCCGTAGTCCAGGCGCCGGCTTCAGATGAAGCAGCCATCCCGCCGTTGCTGGGCGATGCCCTGCGCTCGGCGGTCGATGCGCAGCATGCTTACGAGCGGGCCTGTACCGCGCTGGCCGCGCACGACGAGAAGCCGCACATGCTCGACCAGAGCCTGTATCTGCTGGCGCCGGACCGACCGGACACGGTCGCGGTGGGAATGCCCGAATCGAGGGGTGACGCGACCTGGATCCGCGTCGACATGGCAGTGGGCGACTATCGATGGACCGACCGGGTCCTGCTGCAGCGGCAGGACCGGGACTGGAAGGTCATGGATATCCGCTGGGGGCAGGGCGGCCACCTGATCGGACGGCTCCAGGAGTTCTCGGCATTCCGCTGCGCGCCTTCAGGCCGCTAGGGGCCGGAGGCACCGGTGACTCGAGAACTCAGCCTTCCAGAATGAAAGCAGCCGCGACCTTGCGGCCTTCGCCTGCCAGGATGTTGAAGGTGCGTGCGGCGGCTGGATTGTTCATCACTTCCAGGCCGATGCCGCGTGACAGGCAGGCGGCCATCACCACCGCCGATGGGAACACCTGGCGGTCACCGGTACCCAGCACGATCAGCGCCGGGTTCAGCGCCAGGATCGGCTCCAGGTCCGCCAGCTGCAACGCAGCGGCGCTCGCCACCGGCCAATGCGCGACCAGCTGGTCCGGGGTCAGGAAGAAGCTCCCGTCCAGCACCTGGTCATTGACCTTGGCCGAGCGGCCATTGGCGGCGCGCAGGCTGTAGGCGTAGTCGGGCGGTTCGTGGTTCAGCTGCATGACGGTAGGGCGATCAGCCGCGCGGCAGCACGATCTGGCGCTGTTCCCTGCTCGGGCGGTACAGCACGGCGACGTGGCCGATGCGCTGCACCAGAGCGCTCTCGGTGGCTTCGACGATCTCGCCGATCATCACGTCACGGGCGTCGCGATCCTCGGCAGCGACCTTCACCTTGACCAGTTCGTGGCGCTCCAGCACTTCGTTCAGCTCAGCGATGAAGGCCGGGGTCACACCCTTGCCGCCGGTCTGCAGCAGGGCCTTCAGGTCGTGGGCTTGGCCGCGCAGGAAACGGGTCTGGGAAGCGGTCAGGGCGATGGACATGCAGGAAAACACGGTTGAATGGGGCGATCAGGGTATCATGAGGACCCCATCAGCCCCTATTTTCAATGGCTACCCGCAGCAAAAGCAGCCAGCGCTGGCTCAAGGAACACTTCTCCGACCCCTTCGTGAAGAAGGCGCAGGCCGAAGGCATGCGCTCGCGCGCCGCCTACAAGCTCGAAGAGCTGCTTGAACGTGACCGGCTGCTGAAGCCGCACATGGTGGTGGTCGACCTCGGCGCGGCGCCGGGTGGCTGGTCTCAGCAGGTTAGGAGACAGATCGGCGACACCGGCCGCGTGCTGGCCCTGGACATCCTGGACATGCCGCCGCTGGCCGGCGTGGAGTTCCTTCATGGTGACTTCAGGGAAGAAGCCGTCCTATCGCAGTTTGAAGCCATGCTCGGGGATCAGCCGGTAGACCTTGTGCTGTCGGACATGGCCCCCAATAAGAGTGGTGTGGGCGCGGTCGACCAGCCGCGGATGATGCACCTGGCGGAGCTGGCCCTGGATTTTGCCGACAACCACCTGAAGACCGGTGGGGCATTCCTGATCAAGCTGTTCCAGGGCGAGGGCTTTGACGACTACGTGCGCGACATGCGCCGCCGGTACGACAAGGTCTCCATCCGCAAGCCGGAAGCCTCGCGCAAGCGCTCTCCCGAGGTGTACGCCTTGGGTCAGGGAAAACGCGCCCACATGAAGTAAGCTCGCAATGTACGCAAGTTCGACCCCCACGCAACGCCAGCACTGAGAGGAACACCGGAGCCAATGAGGATGAACGACTTGACCAAGAACCTCCTGCTATGGGTGGTCGTCGCCGTCGTGCTGATGGTGGTCTTCCAGAGCTTCTCGCCGAAGTCCTCCGGAGCCGGCGCGCAGGGGGCGTCGTACTCGCAGTTCCTGGACCAGGTGGACAGCGGCAACGTGCAGAAGGTCGCCTTTGGCGGCGACATGCGCGGCGGCACCAGCCAGCTGACCTACACCACCCGCGGCGGGCAGACATCCACCATCACCGCACCGTTCGATCGCGACCTGATCAACGTGCTGCGCACCAAGAACGTGGAGATCGTGCAGGAGGAGCCGTCCAGCGGCATCTCCCTCGGTGCGATCCTGATGAATTTCCTCCCGGTCATCCTGATCATCGGCTTCTGGTTGTTCATCATGCGCCAGATGCAGGGCGGTGGCGGCGGTGCCAAGGGCGCGATGTCCTTCGGCAAGTCGCGCGCCAAGCTGCAGGGCGAGGACCAGATCAAGGTCACCTTCGCCGACGTCGCCGGCTGCGACGAGGCCAAGGAAGAAGTGGGTGAGCTGGTCGACTTCCTGCGCGACCCGTCCAAGTTCACCAAGCTGGGTGGCAAGATTCCGCGCGGCGTGCTGATGGTGGGCCCGCCGGGTACCGGCAAGACGCTGCTGGCCAAGGCCATCGCCGGCGAAGCCAAGGTGCCGTTCTTCTCGATCTCCGGTTCGGACTTCGTGGAAATGTTCGTCGGCGTCGGCGCCAGTCGCGTGCGCGACATGTTCGAGCAGGCCAAGAAGCATGCCCCGTGCATCATCTTCATCGACGAAATCGACGCCGTCGGTCGTCACCGTGGCGCCGGCCTGGGCGGTGGCCATGACGAGCGCGAGCAGACCCTGAACCAGCTGCTGGTCGAAATGGACGGTTTCGAGGGCGGTGAAGGCGTGATCGTGATCGCCGCCACCAACCGTCCGGACGTGCTGGACCCGGCGCTGCTGCGCCCGGGTCGCTTCGACCGCCAGGTCGTGGTTGGCCTGCCGGACGTGAAGGGTCGCGAGCACATCCTGAAGGTCCACATGCGCAAGCTGCCACTCGCCGACGATGTCGAGCCGATGGTGATCGCGCGGGGTACCCCGGGCTTCTCCGGTGCTGATCTGGCCAACCTGTGCAACGAGGCGGCCCTGTTCGCCGCGCGTGGCAACGAGAAGGAAGTCCGCATGGACCACTTCGACCGTGCCCGCGACAAGATCCTGATGGGTGCCGAGCGCCGCTCGATGGCCATGAGCGAAGAAGAGAAGACCCTGACCGCCTACCACGAAGCCGGCCACGCCATTGTCGGCCGCCTGGTGCCCGAGCACGACCCGGTCTACAAGGTCACGATCATCCCGCGCGGCCGTGCGCTGGGCGTGACCATGTACCTGCCGGAGGGCGACAAGTATTCGATGAACCGCGTGGCGATCAAGTCGCAGCTGTGCTCGCTGTACGGTGGTCGTGTGGCCGAGGAGCTGATCTTCGGTGCCGACAAGGTCACCACGGGCGCTTCCAACGACATCGAACGCGCCACCAAGATGGCCCGCAACATGGTCACCAAGTGGGGCCTGTCCGACCAGCTCGGCCCGATCGCCTATGGCGAAGAGGATGACGAGGTGTTCCTGGGCCGTTCGGTCACCCAGCACAAGAGCGTGTCCAACGACACCGCGCGTCGCATCGATGAGGAGGTGCGCAAGATCCTCGACGAAGCCTACGCGCGCACTACCGAGCTGATGACGGCCAACCTGGACAAGTTGCACGCGATGTCCCAGCTGCTGCTGCAGTACGAGACGATCGACGCGCCGCAGATCGACGCCATCATGGAAGGCCGCGATCCGCCGCCGCCGGCCGGCTGGAACAAGTCGAACAAGGATGGTGGCAACGACAAGGGCGGCGACGCCCGCCCGCTGCCGCCGATCGCGGGCCCGGCCGAATCGCACTGACGGCCCGCTGCGCGTGACACCAGACGAGGCCGGGGCAACCCGGCTTCGTCGTTTCTGGGCTACCGGCCCATTCCGAAGAACCGAACTGACGCTGGAGCCCGCATGTCTGCCCCGAAGCCCGAACCGATTTCCCACACCGCCGAAATGGTCATCGCCACCGTGGTCGGCGTGGGTGTGGGCCTCGGAGCCGACAATCTGCTGTTGGGCTGCGTGGTGGGTATCGCGGTCGGCATCGTGCTGAGCATCGCCAGGACCCTGTACGTGGACCGCAAGCGTCGCCGCCGTTGAGGGTGTCGGCAGGGCTGCGCCCTGCACCCGTGGTAGTGCCGGCCGCTGGCCGGCAACCTCAAAAGCAAAAGCAAAAGCGGGCTTTCCGTGGGATGGCGGGGCGGTGTCGGAGTGCGGGGACGCTGCAAGTACGTCCCTGTAAGCTTGGCAGCCGCATCCATGCGGCTGACACCCCGCCCTCCGACACCGCCCCACCTCTGACAGATTTCTGCTGCTGTTGGTAGGTGTCGACCTTGGTCGACACGGTAGATCCACGCCATGCGTGGATGCATTTCGACTCCAATTCGAAATATTCGATTCCGACGGAGATTCATCTACGCATGGCGTGGATCTACCGGGCCCCATCCAACCGTCACCGGGAATCTGTCGGAGGTGGGGCGGTGTGGGGCTGCAGGACCGTTGGCGCCATGGATGGCGCCATCGAGCCCCCAAGGATGGGTTTACGGCGTGTCCTGCAGCCCCCCACCGTCCCGCCAGACCATCAGCAATCCAGAGCCGCATTGGCTTTGGCCGTTGCCTCTGCGGGTGCAGGGCGCCGCCCTGCCGAACTAAACTACCCGCCGTTGTTCCAGCAGGATTACCGATGTTCGATACCTCGCCCCAGCTCGATTGCGCCGGCCGCATCCTGCGCCTCGACCGTGCCCAGGTCATGGGCATCGTCAACGTCACCCCGGACTCGTTTTCCGATGGCGGCGCGCACGACACCACCGAGGCCGCAATCGCTCATGGCCTGAAGCTGGTCGAGGAGGGCGCGGACCTTCTCGATATCGGCGGCGAATCGACCCGCCCGGGCGCCACGCCGGTATCGGTCGAGGAGGAGCTGGGCCGGGTGATTCCGGTGATCGAGCAGCTGGCGGCCCGGACCCATGTGCCGATCAGCATCGACACCTTCAAGCCGGAAGTGATGCGCGCGGCCGTGGCCGCTGGCGCCGGCATGATCAACGACATCTTCGGCCTGCGTCAGGAGGGTGCGCTCGAGGCCGCTGCGGAAACCGGCGTGCCGGTGGTGCTGATGCACATGCAGGGCGAACCGGGCCACATGCAGGCCGATCCGCACTACGACGATGTGGTCGGCGAGGTGCACGGCTTCCTGGTGCAGCGCCTGTTCGCTGCCGAGATGGCAGGCATCGCGAGGAAGAACCTGCTGATCGACCTCGGTTTCGGCTTCGGCAAGACCACCGGCCACAACATGACCCTGCTGGCGCGTTCGGAGCGCTTTCTGGAACTGGGCGTGCCGATGCTGGCCGGCCTGTCGCGCAAGCGCAGTCTCGGTGAACTGACAGGTCGCGATACGCCGTCCGAGCGGGTAGCGGCCTCGGTGGCCGCGCACCTGATCGCGGTCCAGCGTGGCGCGCGCATCGTACGCGTGCATGACGTGGCGGCCACAGTTGATGCGCTGAAGATCTGGCAGGCGGTGCAAGCCGTACCGACGCCGCGCGCCGACGCTGCGCCGACGATCCGCTGGCCGGAAGAAGACTGATGGGTATCGATCGGCGGCCACTGGCGATCGCCGTGATGGGGCCGACCGCCAGTGGCAAGACCGCCACTGCGATCGCCCTGGCACGGCAGCTGGATGGCGAAATCGTCAGCGTCGACTCGGCACTGGTGTACCGCCACCTGGACATCGGTTCGGCCAAGCCCGATGCGACGGAGCGCGCGCAGGCGCCGCACCATCTGCTGGACCTGCGTGACCCCTGGCAGACCTACTCGGCGGCCGAGTTCGCCGCCGATGCCGGGCGGGTCGTGGCCGACATCGTGGCGCGTGGCAGGACGCCGATCCTGGCCGGTGGCACTGGCCTGTACTTCCGGGCGCTGCTGCAGGGCCTGTCGCCGATGCCGGAGGCCGACCCGGCAATGCGCGAAGCGCTCAGCGCCGAGGCGGCCGAGCGTGGCTGGGTGGCACTGCACGCCGAGCTGGCCAAGGTCGACGCGGCCGCCGCCGCACGCATCCATGCGACCGATCCGCAACGCATCCAGCGGGCGCTGGAGGTCTATCGCCTGACCGGTATCCCCATTACTGAATGGCAGCGCCGGCCGGGCGTAGCGCCATTGCCGGTGCGCACCCTCAAGCTGATTCTCGCTCCACGCGACCGTGCGGTTCTGCACCAGCGCATCGAGGCGCGCTTCGACGCCATGCTGGGGCAGGGGTTTCTCGACGAGGTGCGGGCATTGCGCGCGATGCCGGAAATGGCAGCCGTGGAGGCGCCGTTGGACCTGCCGGCAGTGCGTGCGGTCGGCTATCGGCAGGCCTGGGAGTACCTGGACGGGGAGGGTGATGCCGTCCGTTTCCGTGACAAGGCGATCTTCGCCACCCGGCAACTGGCCAAGCGCCAGCTGACCTGGCTGCGCGGCGAGCTTGATGCGCGCTGGTTCGACCCCCATGTTGATGGGGAGCGCCTGGCCAGCGCGGTGTCGACCTTCGTCGCACGCTGAATCCCCGCCAGCCGTGTAACATCATCGGTCGGCGGGCGGCTCGGGGGCCGCGGCAACCGTCGGCAACCCAATAAGAACAATAATCAGGAGTGTGCAATGTCCAAGGGGCAATCGCTGCAGGATCCTTTCTTGAACGCACTGCGGCGCGAACGCGTGCCGGTTTCGGTGTACCTGGTGAACGGCATCAAGCTGCAGGGCACGATCGAGTCGTTCGACCAGTTCGTGGTCCTGCTGCGCAACACGGTCAGTCAGATGGTCTACAAGCACGCCATTTCCACCGTCGTTCCGGCACGCAACGTGAAGGTCGGTCCGGGCGGTGGTTACGTGCAGTCGGGTGAAGGCGGTCAGGCAGGTGATGAAGCAGACGAGTAATACCGGAGCGGTGAATGTTTGACCGCTCGAAAAAGGGTGAACACGCCCTGTTGATCCAGCCCCATTTCGGCAAGCTGGAAGACGATGTGCTCGAAGAATTCGGTGATCTGGCCCGCTCGGCCGGGGCCAGCATCGCCGCGACGATCACTGCGCGCCTGGACCGTCCGAATCCGTCGACCCTGATCGGCAGCGGCAAGCTGGACGAGATCAAGGCTGCGGCCGACGCCAGCGGGGCCGACCTGATCCTGGTCAATCATGCATTGAGCCCGGGCCAGGAACGCAACCTGGAACGTTTCCTCGAGCGCCGGGTGATCGACCGCACCGGCCTGATCCTGGACATCTTCGCCCAGCGTGCGCACAGCCACGAAGGCAAGCTGCAGGTCGAACTGGCACAGCTGCGCCACCTGGCTACGCGGCTGGTGCGCGGCTGGACCCATCTGGAGCGCCAGCGCGGCGGTTCGATCGGCCTGCGCGGACCGGGTGAAACCCAGCTGGAAACTGACCGCCGTCTGCTGCAGAAGCGGGTGGAGCAGCTGCAGAAGCGCCTGGAAAAGGTCGAAGTGCAGCGCACCCAGATGCGCCGTGCGCGTGTGCGCAGCGAGCTGCCGCGCGTGGCCCTGGTGGGCTACACCAACGCCGGCAAGTCGACCCTGTTCAACGCCATGACCGGCGCTGAGGCCTATGCTGCCGACCAGCTGTTCGCAACGCTGGATCCGACCGTGCGCCGCATCGCGGTGCCGGGCGGCAACGTGGTGCTGGCCGACACCGTTGGCTTCGTCCGCGACCTGCCGCATGACCTGGTCGCTGCGTTCCGCTCGACCCTGTCCGAGGCGCGCGAGGCCGATTTCCTGCTGCACGTGGTCGATGCTGCCGACCCGCACCGCGAGGAGCGCATCGCCCAGGTGGACGAAGTGCTGACCGCAGTCGGTGCCGGCGATCTGCCGCAGCTGCTGGTGTTCAACAAGATCGACCGCATTGACGGCGCCGACGTGCGCCACGACGGCCAGGACGGTATCCCGGACGAATCGCGTCGCGAGCGGGTGTGGATTTCTGCGCGTGACGGTCAGGGCTTGGAGCTGCTGCAGGCGGTGCTGGGCAAGCGCCTGGGCCTGCAGCATGTCACCGGCGAACTGCGCCTGCCGCCGGATGCCGGCCGCCTGCGCGCGCGCCTGCACCAGCTGGAAGTGATCCGCAGCGAGCAGGCTGATGAGGAAGGCTGGCTGCTGCATGTCGACTTGCCGATTGCCGAAGCCGAGAAGCTGGCCGCCAGTGCCGACGGCGCACCGATCCGGGCGCTGCTGCCGGAGAAACTGCCGGAGTGGTGAGGTAGCACCTGGCAGGGCCGGCGAGTGCCGGCCGCCGGCCGGCAGCGCAACCGTCCCGGATGGGCGCGACATCTGCCTGTCATCTGCGGTACAACGTGCAGGTTCTTCACCCCACCGTCATGCCGATGTCCATCCCCACCGACGCTGAACTCAATATCCAGTCCGCCGCGCTTGGGCAGCGCCTCGAGCAGGCCTCGCTGCAGCTGGTGACCGCTGAAAGCTGCAGTGGTGGCTGGATTGCAAAGTGCATGACCGACATCGCAGGGTCGTCGGCATTCTTCGACTGCGGCATGGTGGTCTACAGCTACGAAGCCAAGCAGCGCCTGCTCGGCGTGCGCGCACAGACGCTGGAGCAGTTTGGCGCAGTCAGCCGCGAAACCGTGCTGGAAATGGTTTCCGGTGCGCTGGTCAACTCGGGGGCCGGCATCGCGGTGGCAGTGACCGGCATCGCCGGTCCCGGCGGCGGCAGCCCTGGCAAGCCGGTCGGCAGCGTCTGGATCGGCTGGAAGCGGCGCGGCGGCTACGCCCGCGCCGAGCTGTTCCAGTTCGAGGGCGACCGCGAAGCCATCCGCCGGCAAACCGTGGCGGCGGCATTGCGCGGCATCGACGCCCAGCTGTGACATGCTGCTCCGGTAATCGTCCGGAGCACGCATGATGTGGGAAACGTTGGGCACGGTCCGTGACCTGGGCCGACTGCAGGAAATTGCGGTTGTCCTGATCCGCTATGGTTTCGGTGACGTGGTGCGGCGCATCGGCCTGGCCACCACGCTGGAGCGCGCTGGGCGCCTGCTGCACTGGAACGAGGATCGCCAGGAACTGCTGCGGATGACCGCGCCGGTGCGCGTACGCAGCGCGATGCAGGATCTCGGCCCGACCTTCGTCAAGCTCGGTCAGGTGCTGGCGACGCGCGTCGACCTGCTGCCGCCGGAATGGATCGCTGAACTGTCCGAGCTGCAGAACGCGGTACCCGCGCTGCCGTATGCCGATATCCGCGAGCAGCTGGAGGCCGACCTGGGCGGCTCGCCTGCAGACGTGTTCGCCTTCCTCGATGAAATCCCGATGGCCGCCGCCTCGCTGGCGCAGGCCCATCGCGCGCGCCTGCATGACGGCCGCGAGGTGGTGCTGAAGGTACGACGCCCGGGTATCCGCGACGTGGTCGAGGCCGACCTGCGGTTGCTGGCGCGTCTGGCCGAGATCGTCGAGGCGCGGCTGCCGGACCTGCGCCGCTATCGTCCGGCCGAGGTCGTGCAGCAGTTCACCGTGTCGCTGCGACGCGAGCTGGATTTCGCCGCCGAATGCCGCAACGCCGAACGCATCGCACGCAACTTCAACGGCCGTGACGACATCCTGATCCCCAGCGTGCACTGGCAGTGGACCTGTGAAAGCCTGAATGTGCAGGACTTCGTCGACGGCATTCCCGGGCGTGACCTGGCCGGCGTCGATGCGGCGGGCCTGGACCGGCGCGAACTGGCTCGGCGCGGTGCCGGCATCGTGCTCAAGATGGTGCTGGAGGACGGCTGCTTCCACGCCGACCCGCACCCCGGCAACATCTTCTACCTGCGTGACGGCCGCATCGGCGTGATTGACTTCGGCATGGTCGGCGCGTTGTCCGAAGTGCGCCGCTTCCAGGTCGCGCAGCTGCTGCACGGGCTGGTCGAGCAGGACCCGCAGAGCGTGGCCGATGTGCTGCTGGACTGGGCCGGCGGCGTGGAAGTGGACGAGAACCGCCTGCAGCACGACATCAGCCAGTTCGTCGACCAGTATCGCGGCGTGCCGCTGAAGGACCTGCGCATCGGCCTGATGCTGGGCGATATCACCCAGCTGCTGCGCAGCTACAGCCTGACCCTGCCGGCCGATCTGGCGCTGATGATCAAGGCCTTCCTGACCCTGGAAGGCATGGGGCGCCAGCTGGACCCGGATTTCGACATGGCCAGTGCCGCGCGCCCGTTCCTGGAACGGGTGGTGCTGCAGCGCTATGCGCCCAAGGCGCTGCTCAAGCGTGGCCGACGCAGCCTGCTGGGCCTGGTCGACTTCGCCGGGGAACTGCCGCGCGACCTGCGCAAGCTGGTCCAGGCGGCACGCCGCGGCCGCCTCCAGCTGAAGGTGGAAACCACTGCGCTGCAGGGCTTTGGCGAACAGGTGAATCGGGCAGCGAACCGGCTGGTGATGGGTATCGTCACCGCCGCGCTGATCATCGGGTCCTCGATCGTGATGCACAGCGTTGGCGGGGTCTCCAGTCGCTGGCTGCTGGCACTGGGCGTGTGCGGTTTCATCGGCGCCGGCTTCTGCGGCGTGTGGATCCTGTTCTCCATATGGAGGAGCGGCAAGCACACATAGTGTGCTTGCCGCAGCGGTTCCCCATCGGAACCGTGGAATCGCTGCGCGATTCCTGTAGGGCCGACCGCTGGTCGGCTGCCCTTGCTTTTGCCTTTGCCGCCCGGCCATTGGCCCAACTGCCGAGCATGGCTCGGCACTACAGATCCCCATCACCTGTTTGTCGTACCCGGCACTTGCAGTTGTGTGCGTTAGTAGTAATACTACTAACCATGGACCTGACCGACACCCAGCAGGCGATCCTGCAGTTGATCGCCGAGCGTATCGAGAGCGAAGGCGCACCGCCGTCGCAGACTGAAATCGCACGCGCGTTCGGCTTCAAGGGCGTGCGTGCGGCCCAGTACCACCTGGAAGCTCTGGAGCAGGCCGGTGCGATCCGTCGCATCCCGGGCCAGGCTCGCGGCATCCGCCTGGTGCAGGCACCGCCGGTCGAAAAGCTGGCCGAGCCGGGCCTTCCGGACAGCGTGCTGCGCTTGCCGGTGCTGGGCCGGGTCGCTGCCGGCCTGCCGATCGGTGCCGACATCGGCTCCGACGATTTCGTGGTGCTGGACCGGGTGTTCTTCTCGCCGGCGCCGGACTACCTGCTGAAAGTGCAGGGCGACTCGATGATCGATGAGGGCATCTTCGACGGTGACCTGATCGGCGTGCACCGCACCCGCGACGCCCGTTCCGGGCAGATCGTGGTGGCCCGCATCGATGACGAGATCACCGTCAAGCTGCTGAAGATCGCCAAGGACCGCATCCGCCTGCTGCCGCGCAATCCCGATTACAAGCCGATCGAGGTGCTGCCGGACCAGGATTTTGCGATCGAAGGCCTCTATTGCGGCCTGCTTCGGCCCAATCGTTGACCCGCTCCATGGTGCATTACCCCGCGGTCTTTTGTGGCGATTCTCTGGTTCCACTGAGGTTGGTACGGATGTCCGATAATTCTTTTCAGAGCGCCGGGCAGAATCTCAGCCTGTGCGATACGTCCGACTTAAAGTGAACCCATGGCAAAGAAGACCCCCAAAGACAGCACCCCCAACGACATGACCTCTGCAAGGACCAATACGATGGACGAGAACAAGAAGCGCGCCTTGGCTGCTGCTCTGGGCCAGATCGAGAAGCAGTTCGGCAAGGGCTCGGTGATGCGCATGGGCGACCGCGTGGTCGAGCCCGTCGAAGCCATCCCGACCGGTTCGCTGATGCTCGACATCGCACTGGGCATTGGCGGTCTGCCGAAGGGCCGTGTCGTTGAGATCTACGGGCCGGAATCCTCGGGCAAGACCACCCTGACTCTGCAGGCCATCGCCGAATGCCAGAAGATGGGCGGTACCGCGGCCTTCATCGATGCCGAGCACGCGCTTGACCCGATCTACGCCGCGAAGCTGGGCGTGAACGTGGACGACCTGCTGTTGTCGCAGCCGGACACCGGTGAGCAGGCGCTGGAAATCGCCGACATGCTGGTCCGTTCGGGCTCGGTTGACATCCTGGTGGTCGACTCGGTCGCCGCGCTGACCCCGAAGGCCGAAATCGAAGGCGAAATGGGTGACCAGCTGCCGGGTCTGCAGGCCCGCCTGATGAGCCAGGCGCTGCGCAAGCTGACCGGCAACATCAAGCGTTCGAACACCCTGGTGATCTTCATCAACCAGCTGCGCATGAAGATCGGCGTGATGATGCCGGGCCAGAGCCCGGAAACCACCACCGGCGGCAACGCGCTGAAGTTCTACGCCTCGGTCCGCCTGGACATCCGCCGTATCGGTGCGATCAAGAAGGGCGATGAGATCATCGGCAACCAGACCAAGATCAAGGTCGTCAAGAACAAGCTGGCGCCTCCGTTCAAGCAGGTCATCACCGAGATCCTGTACGGCGAAGGCATCAGCCGCGAGGGCGAACTGATCGACATGGGCGTGGATGCCAAGCTGGTCGAGAAGGCCGGCGCCTGGTACAGCTACGGTGAAGAGCGCATTGGCCAGGGCAAGGACAATGCCCGCGGCTACCTGCGCGACAACCCGACCGTCGCCGCCAAGCTCGAGGCCGAACTGCGTGAGAAATTCCAGCCGGCCGAAGCGGCCCGCGAGGAAGGCGACGACGAAGGCGACGACGAGTAAGGCTTGCTGTGGGGCAGGGCGGCGCCGTCAGTGACGTCGCCCTGTCCCACAGGTTCGAATCGCCCAGGGATGGGCAGGGCGCCAAGGACGGCGCCACCCTTGGAGCATCGATGTCCGACGCCGAAGACATTCCTACCGGCCGCAAGCGCCGGCAGCGTGAGCAGACTCCCGTACAACGGGCGCTGGGCCTGCTGGTCCGCCGCGAGCACTCGCGCAAGGAACTCACCCGCAAGCTGACCGCCCGTGGCGTCGAAGACGAAGCCGCGCAGGCCGCTGTCGCCAAGCTGACCGAAGCGGGCTGGCAGGACGACACCCGTTTTGCTGAGAACCTGGTGCGGATGCGCGCCAATACGGGTTATGGCCCGATCCATGTCCGCGCCGAGCTGGGCACCCATGGCCTGGACAGTGCCGCGATTGCCGCGGCGATGGACAGTTACGATGGCGACTGGCAGGAAAATGCCCGTGATCTGGTCCGCCGGCGCTTTGGCGAGGCCGGTCCGCAGGACCTGACGCAGCGGCGCAAGGCCGCCGATCTGCTGGCCCGACGGGGTTTCGACGGCGACAGCATCCGCCGTGCGACCCGCTACGACCCGGATGACTGAGACTGGCGGCGCCGGGCCTGATACCCTTTAGGTTTTCGGCGCTCCCTCGCGACCCTGGCCAACACGGCCGGTGGTCCGGGTCCGCCGGCCCGCAGACTGCCAGCCCCCAATGAACGCATCCGCCAAATTCACGACATCCCAGATCCGCAGCGACTTCCTTGAATTCTTCAAGGCCAAAGGCCACACCATCGTGCCCTCGGCGCCGCTGGTGCCGGGCAATGATCCGACCCTGCTGTTCACCAACTCCGGCATGGTGCAGTTCAAGGACGTGTTCCTTGGTGCGGAGAAGCGTAGCTACGTGCGCGCGGCCGACGTGCAGCGCTGCCTGCGCGCGGGCGGCAAGCACAACGATCTCGACCAGGTCGGCTACACCGCACGCCACCACACCTTCTTCGAAATGCTGGGCAACTGGTCGTTCGGCGACTACTTCAAGAAGGACGCGATCGCCTGGGCCTGGGAACTGCTGACCCAGGTCTGGAAGCTGCCGGCCGAACGCCTGTTGGTCACCGTCTACCAGACCGATGACGAAGCCTACGAGCTGTGGCGCGACATGGTCGGCGTACCGGAAGAGCGCATCGTGCGCATCGGCGACAACAAGGGCGCACCGTTTGCCTCGGACAACTTCTGGCAGATGGCCGACACCGGCCCGTGCGGCCCGTGCACCGAGATCTTCTACGACCACGGTGACCATATCGCCGGTGGCCCCCCGGGTTCCCCGGATGAAGACGGCGACCGCTTCATCGAAATCTGGAACCTGGTGTTCATGCAGTTCGACCGCCAGCCCGACGGCACCCTGGTGCCACTGCCGGCGCCGTGCGTGGATACCGGCATGGGCCTGGAGCGCCTGGCGGCGATCCTGCAGCACGTGCACACCAACTATGAGATCGACCTGTTCCAGGCACTGATCCGCAAGGCCTCCGAGCTGACCGGCACCGCCGACCTGGAGAACAAGTCGCTGCGCGTGATTGCCGACCACATCCGCGCCTGCTCGTTCCTGATCGTCGACGGCGTGCTGCCGTCCAACGAAGGCCGGGGTTACGTGCTGCGCCGTATCATCCGCCGCGCCCTGCGCCACGGCTGGATGCTGGGCGTGCGCCAGCCGTTCTTCAGCAAGCTCGTGCCGACACTGGTCGAGCAGATGGGCGAGGCCTATCCGGAACTGCCGGCTGCGGTGGACACTGTCACCCGTGCGCTGCAGGCCGAGGAAGAGCGTTTCGCCGAAACCCTCGATGCCGGCATGAAGATCTTCGAAGACGTGGCCGGCAAGGCCAGCAATGGCGTGATCCCGGGCGTTGACGCCTTCCGCCTGTATGACACCTATGGCTTCCCGCTCGACCTGACCCAGGACATCGCCCGCGAGCGCGACCTGACCGTCGACATCGCCGGCTTCGATGCCGCGATGGAGCAGCAGCGCGAGACCGCGCGCGCGGCCGGCAAGTTCGGTGGCGGCGTGACCCTGCCAGCCGAGCTGGTGGCGACCCTCAGCCCGACCCAGTTCCTGGGCTATGACCGCCTGCAGGCCGACGGCCTGAGCGTGCTGGCCCTGCTCAAGGACGGTCGTCCGGTGCAGTCGGCCGATGCGGGTGACGCAGTCATCGTCATCACCAACCAGACCCCGTTCTACGCCGAGTCCGGCGGCCAGGTCGGCGACACCGGCGTGCTGACCGGCAACGGCGTGCGCCTGGTGGTGGAAGACACCCAGAAGTTCGCCGGCCAGTTCCATGGCCATGTCGGCACCCTGTCCGAAGGCGGCCTGAAGGTCGGCGACGTGCTGTCCGGCCAGGTCGATGGCGAGCGCCGTGGCGCCACCATCCTCAACCACTCGGCCACCCACCTGCTGCACGCCGCGCTGCGCGAAGTGCTGGGCACTCACGTGCAGCAGAAGGGCTCGCTGGTCGCGCCGGACCGCCTGCGCTTCGACTTCTCGCACTTCCAGCCGATCAGTGCCGACGAACTGGCGGTGATCGAGCGCAAGGTCAACCAGCAGGTGCGCGCCAACAACGCCGCCGAAGTGCACACCATGGGCATGCAGGAAGCGCTGGACTTCGGCGCGATGGCCTTGTTCGGCGAGAAGTACGGCGAGCACGTGCGCGTGCTGAAGATGGGTGACTACTCCACCGAGCTGTGTGGTGGTACCCACGTCAACCGTACCGGCGACATCGGCCTGTTCAAGATCACCTCCGAGGGTGGCGTCTCCGCGGGCGTGCGCCGCATCGAGGCCGTCACCGGCCAGGGCGCGCTGGACTACGTGGACGCCGAAGAGGCCCGCCTGGCCGAGGCCGCTGAGCTGCTCGGTGGCAGTGCTGCCGACGTGGTCGAGAAGATCCGTGCCCTCGGCCAGCGCCAGAAGCAGCTGGAGCGCGAACTGGAAGGCGTGAAGGCCAAGGTTGCTGCGGGTGCCACGGCCGACCTGTCCGGCCAGGCCGTCGAGGTTGCTGGCGTGAAGGTGCTGGCCGCCCGCCTGGAGGGCTTCGACGCCAAGGCCTTGCGTGACGCCATGGACCGCCTCAAGCAGCAGCTGGGCGACGCGGTGATCGTGCTGGCCGGCGCCCAGGACGGCAAGGCCGCCCTGGTCGCAGGCGTGAACGGCAGCGCAATGGGCAAGGTCAAGGCCGGGGAACTGTTGTCCCATATCGCCGGTCAGATCGGGGGCAAGGGCGGCGGACGCCCGGACCTCGCCCAGGGTGGTGGCGAGGACGGGCCCGCCCTTGCCACTGCGCTGGCTGCAGTCGTCGAATGGGTCAGCCCCCGCCTGTGATGAACCTGGCCGTCCCCCTCCTTGTAGGAGCGGGACGGCTGACGGTACCATTGCGAATCTTTTCCCTTTGTCGTGGTAGCGCTTCTTGACGGAGCGTCAAGCCGGTGGGGGATACCCTTCCACACGGTTCCATGGAGACTTACAAAAATGTTGATCCTGACTCGCCGCGTCGGCGAAACCCTGATGATCGGAGACTCGGTGAGCGTCACCGTGCTTGGCGTCAAGGGTAACCAGGTGCGTATCGGCATCACCGCGCCGAAGGACGTCGCTGTCCATCGCGAAGAGATCTATCAGCGCATCCAGCGTGGTGATGAAGCCGGTGGCACCGGTAGCGAAAATTCTGCCGAATAACGCTTTACCTTCGCACTCGATTAACGTTATGATTCACGCCCCGCTGAGGTGCAACGCACCAGACGCGGAGAAAACCCCGGAGTGATGCCCGAGTGGCCGAAGGGGCTCCCCTGCTAAGGGAGTATAGGGTCAAAAGCTCTATCGAGGGTTCGAATCCCTCTCACTCCGCCAGATACAAAGAAGCGCCTGCAGATCATCGATCTGCAGGCGTTTTTCTTTGCACGGATGCAGGGTCCCGGCGTGCCATCCAGCGATCATTGATCGCTGGATGGTGGCCGAATCAGGCTCTCCTCAGAGCTTTAGCGTCACACCCACCTGGAAGCCCCGCCCCGGCAGTGGCGCGATGTATTTCAGTGGCGAGTTGTGTGGACGCGCTTCCTCATTGAGCAGGTTGCTGCCGTTGACGAACACTTCCATGCCGGCGATGTAGCTGCTGCGCACCGGCAGTTCGCGGCTGACCTGCAGGTCAACCAGGTTGAACGCATCCAGCGGGATCTCCTCGCTGACGTTGCGGCCGAGGTACTCCTGCGTGTCGTAGTAGGTGCTCGACAGCTGCGCCTTCCAGCCTTCGCGCTGCCATTGCAGGTTGGCGCCGTAGCGGTTGGTCGGCATGTTCGGCAGGTACTCGCCATCGTTGTGGGCGCGCAGCGGATCGGGGTGGTCGGCCTTGTTCTTCACCAGATCGGCGAAGGCAGAGATGTTCAACGTGCCATAGCGGCCCAGGTCAAGTGCCTGCGATGCGTCGATCTCGAAACCCTTCACCGTGGTGTCGGTCTGCTTCCAGTACTTGAGCGGCAGACGGTTGGCGGTCTGCAGGCCGGAATGGCCGAGGTAGAGATAGTTCTCGTACTTCATCCGGTAAGCAGTGGCCGACAGTTCGAAGCCGCCGATGTGGAACAGGCCGGTCAGCTCCAGGTTCTTCGCGCGCTCCGGCTTGAGGTTCTGGTTGCCTTCTTCCTGGGTCATCACCGAGTAGTGTGCGTTGCTGGCATACAGCTCGTTGATCTCCGGTGCGCGCTGCGAAGATGCGTAGCGCACCTTGGCGGCGAACAGAGGACCGAGCTCGACACGGGAGCCCACGCTGTAGCTGTTGAGCCGGTAGGAACGGTCCTGCAGCTTGGTATTGGCGGCGTTGCGTGCGGTCCTGAAGCGGCTGGGCTGCAGCTCGTGGTCGACGCGCTCGTGGCGCACACCTGCATCGAAGGTGGCCCAGCCGACGTCCAGTGCCTCTTTCAGGAACACCGCGTTGCTGCGGGTGTCGACGTCGGGCAGGTAGCGCAGTGAACCGCCGCCGGTGACCTGCCGCGACTGGTGGCTGAAGCCGAGCAGGCCGCTGAGCGGCCCGAGCCGCAGGTGACTGAGCAGCAGTTCGACCTGGCTGCTTTTGAAGTCGTAGTCATTGGCCCGGGTGCTGCCCAGGTGCTCGCCCGAAGTGTTGTCCAGCCTGGAAACTCGCAGCTCCGCGCGTTCGAACCACGGCAGCGGATCGCGCAGCAGGGCTTCCAGCGCGTAGCGTTCCTGCTTGATCACCACGCCCACCGGCAGGCCATCGGCATCGTTGGAGCCGAACGACAGATTCTGCATCGAGAAGCCCGGCACGCCGTACTCGCTGTCTTTGGCATCGATGCTGACACCCACGTAGCCACGGTCGAAAAACAGCGTCGACCCGAAGGCCACCTGCGAGTTGCGTGCGTAGCTGTTGCCCAGCCGGTGATGGTAGTCGGGCGTGACATCGTTGTTGATCTGCTTCTGCACGTACGACGGTGTGCCGGGCACGTAGGCCGGGTTGACCGGATTGATGTAGGTGCGGCGCTGCCAGACCGAGGTCGGGTTGTTGGTGTAGAACGAAAAGTCACCATCGGCCCAGTCCGGGTTCTCGGTCATGAACTGGTCGATGTACGGCTGCGAGGCCTTGTTGTAGATCTGCTGGACGCGCGCCTCTTTCTGGCAGCTGTCGGCCAGCGCCGAGTTGACGCCGCCGGTAGGCGGGAACAGGCGGGTGTTGCAGACGTCGGATTTGCTGTTGCCCGGGATGTCGTAGTGCGAGATGCGCTGGCGCGAGACCTGCAGGTTGGTCGAGAGGCTGCGCTGGTTGTTGAAGTTCATGCGGAAGCCCTGAGCGTCGGCGGCATTGAAGCCCTTGCGCAGGATCAGTTCCATCGACTGCTCCTTGTCTCCCATGCGGCGCGGGACCAGGCCCGAATCGATCTCCACGCTGCCGCCGATCGCATTGCCGCCATAGCGCACGGCGTCCGAGGACTTGTTGACGGTGACGCTGCGCACGAACAGTGGATCGAACGGAATGTTGATGTCGCCGCTGATCGCGTTCATGCCGAGGATGGACTGGCCATCCTGCAGGATCTGCACGCGGTTGCCGCTGAGGCTGCGGATGACGGGGGCGCCCGCGTTCGGCCCGAAGGCGCTGCTCTGCACGCCGGAGACATGTTCGAGCACGCTTCCGAGGGTACGGTTCTGCGCCTGTGGATTATCGACGGTGACCCGGCTGTCGATGCGCGAGAGCGGGGAGGCCTGTACCTGGAGGGTGGGAAGGGTAGGCGCGTCCGCAGCGTGGGCGGTGTGGACGGCGAACAGGGTGGCGGCAGCAAGCAGGTGGCGACGCATGGCAGGACTCGTAAAATAGAAGTGAAATGTTATAACGTAAGTATTTGTATCGACAAGGACGTGATGAGGCCTTGCCGCCAGACCTGAATCGCGGGAGGCGCGAACGAGGTTGCCGCGCGTTCAGCGCCCTGCCTTGTGCGGGGCCCCGATGCTGTGCACGATCCGAAGCGCTGCGCCCCACGACGCGTCACGCAGCACCTTCTTCACTGGAACGGAGCAACGTATGAAGCTGTTGTCCGCTGTGTTGTTGTGTGCGTGTTCGCTGCCGGCCGGGTCGGCGCTGGCCGTGGAAGCGTCCCCGTCGCCGCTGCTGGGGCGCTGGTCGCTGGACACCGCGACCTCGGCACTACCCGAGGCGCAGCGTCCGAAGCAGGTGGTGCTGGAGTTCAAGGACGCCGGCGGTGGCCGCTGGAGCTCACACGTGGATATCGTCCTGCACGACGGCAAGACCATGAAGTCCGACGGCACGTTGGCGCTGGATGGCACGCCGGGTGCCCTGTCCGGCACCTACGGCGCGGACAAGGCAAACCTGAAACTGCCGGCCCCGAATACGCTGGTGATGCAGTTGGTGGATCACGGGACGCCCGCCTCCACCCGCATCTACACCGTGGCGGATGACCGGGCGACGATGACCGAGACCAAGGCGTTCTACGGCCACGACGGCACGCCGATCCTGCAGACCAATCTGTTCAAGCGCATGCCGTAGCGATGCTGCGTTCACCAGGCTCGCACAACGGGCGTGGTGAACGCAGCCGCCTTACACCGCGGACGGATCGTGCTTGCCAGTGTCGATGCCGTACTTGTCGATCGCGTCCTGTATCCAGCACGCAGCACCATCACCATCGCGTTCCAGCGGATCATTGCGTTCAGGCGGCGCTCGATGGCCAGGTCACCGGGATAGGGCGGCTGGCGTTCGGGCGGGATGGTATTGACGTAGGCCGTCCATGCGCGGGTATGCAGGTCGCCGTGCTGTTGCGCGTCCAGATCGCTCAGCTGGTTGATCAGGTAGTGCGCGCGTGGCCGGCCACCGGCCTGCATCACCGCCTCCAGCGATTCACACCACTCCCGCGCTTCCAGCGGGTCGGTATCGAAGGGGATCAGGGCTTGGTTCATGACTGTCTCCAGAGGGCGCCGTTTGGACGTCTGCCTGAGCGACAACACCATCAGGGCGCACAGCACTGGAGCGGGGTCGCAACGGCAATGCCGTGACGCGAAGGGCGACCGTGGCGGCCACCGAGAAGACAAGCGTAGGCCTGGCCCCGCGGCTTCGATAGGCGGGCCCGGCTTGGGTCTCTGGCAAGCAAGGGTTGGTGCCGGGCGCCGCATCATGCGCGGATGCACTGCGTACCGCCGCTGATCAGGCCGGGTACAGTCCAGGCAGGAACATCGGGATGACCGCCACGCCGGCGCACAGCAGGCACCAGGCGACGATGGGCAGCCAGCGCGCCAGACGCTGGGCCGGTTCTGGTACGCGACCGCCGCCGATCCACAGCAGCAGCGTGAGCACGCCCAGTGCATAGGCGAGGGCGACGATCACCGGATGCACATGGATGACCCGGCTGGGCGGCCACATCTGCTGCTGGTAGGCGGTGGTGTGGGCGACCAGCAGCAGGAACAGCAGGCTGCTGAAGGTGTGGATGGCGGTGCGTGCGTTCATTGCTGGGCACTCCTTGTGCCGGCTGCCGGGACATTGCAGGGGCGGCATTCTAGCGGCTGCCTGCCGGTCGTTGAAACGCCACTGTCATCGATGGCGGTCACCCTGCTGGGCTTTCCAGCCTCGGGGTGGTTGGCCGGCCGTGAACAGCGTGAGGATCTGGGAGAAGAGCTACGAACTGCGGCGCCGGCTGCTGCGTGGCTTCTTCCTGCGTCGCGGTTCGGCCAGCGAAGATGCCGAAGACCTGGCGCAGGAGGTCTATCTGCGGCTGCTGCGCAGCACCGGCGAGGATGCCGACGCGGTCCAGAACCCGGAAGCCTACCTGTTCACCGTGGCGGCCAACCTGGCGCGCGAGCACGCCCGCGTGCGGTCGTCGCTGCCGCCGCTGGAAGACATCGATCTGCTGGCCGAAGTGCTGAAAAGCGAAGAAGACATCGAGCGCGAATTCGAGCGTGCGCAGCGCTGGAACGATATCCGCAGCACCATCGCGCGGTTGCCGGCGACCACGCGCCGGGTGATGGAGCTGCACTACCGCGACGGGCTGGACTGCCCGGGAATCAGCCAGCAGCTGCAGGTGTCGGTGCACATGGTGCGCAAGCATATCGGCAAGGGGCTGGAGGCCTGCAGGAAGGCGCTGGGCGCCAGGGAGCTCACATGAATCGGTATCCATCACGCAGGCCTGACGACGAGGTCGCACGTGAGGCGGCGCACTGGTTCCTGTGCAATCGCGAGGGGGTGCTGGACAAGGCCGGGCGTGTCGCGTTCCTGGACTGGATGAAGCGCTCGCCCGAGCATGTTCGCGCCTACATGCGCGCGCTCGCGTTGCACCGGCAGGTGGGCGAGGCGCTGCAATCGCCGTTGGCTGATGAGGCGCTGGTGCCACCGCGGCAGGTCGCCGCCAAGGTGGTGCCGCTGTTCGGTCGTGCGCACGCGCCGCCCCGCGCCGCGCTGCGTCGCGGTCGCGTGCGCTGGTGGACGGTCTCTGCCGCGGCCTGTGTTGCCCTGATCGGCGTGGGCCTGGTTTCGCAGGTGATGCCCACCGAGCAGCTTTACAGTGCCGGACAGGGTGAGCTTCGCGACCTGGTGCTGCCCGACCAGACCCAGGTGCGGCTCAACGCGGACAGCCGACTGCGGGTACGCATGGGCTGGTTCAGCCGAAAGGTGGAGCTGCTGCAGGGGGAGGCCACGTTCGACATCGCCCGCGACCGTCGTCCGTTCGAGGTGGAAGTGAACGGCCTGGAGATCCGGGATATCGGCACGGTGTTCGATGTATCGCGACGGCTGCAGAGCACACGCATCGGCGTCGTCTCCGGCGAGGTCGAGGTCTGGAGCCAGGGCGCGGGTGCCCACCGCCTGGCCCAGCTGGAGCAGGGCCGGGTGGTGCAGGTCGATGCGCGAAGCCATGCCGTCGAGTCAGTGGACATGCCGCTGTCGATGCTGCTGGACTGGCAACAGCGCAAAGTGTCCTTCCTCGATGAGCGGCTCGATGAGGTGGCAGCTGCCTTCAACCGGCACAACCAGGTGCAGGTGCGCGTGCTGGACGAAGGCGCGGCATCGGCACGGTTGTCCGGCAGCCTCGATGCGCATCGCATCGGTGCGCTGCAGGCCTTCCTCGAACGCGACCCACGCTTCGTGGTGAGGCGCGAAGGCGACACAGTGCGGGTCGGCAGTCGCTGAGGCCCGCGCGGTGGTGGGCTGTCAGAAAAAATTCATCGAATCCGCGTTCTCCACTTCGGTGGATGCGGGCTCTTACTTGGAAGAAGCCGCTGCCGAGCCACGCAGCGGCGCCTGCTGCCTTCTCTCTTCCAAGGACCCGTGATGCGCAACACGCTCTACCTGTCGATCATCCTCGCCCTGTCTCCCTGCAGCGTGCCAATGGCGGCCGCGGCCGCGGCCGCTGCCGATGGCCTTGAAGCCCGCGTGTCGGCGCCGATCGCGGCGCAACCGCTGGCCCGTGCACTTGAGCAGTTGTCGCGCAGTTCCGGCGTGCAGTTCCTGTACTCGGGTAGCGGTGAAGCGCACATGGCCGGGGCTGTGCCACGTGGCGCCACCGTCAAGCAGGCGTTGGACGCACTGCTGGCGGGTACCGGCCTGGGCTACACCGTGGTGGATGGCAATGTCATCGCCATCGATCCGGCACCCGCACGCAACGCGCCGAAGCCAGCCGCGCCGATGCCGCGCGAGGCCGGAGCGGTGGTGGCGCCGACCCTGGACACGGTGAAGGTGATTGCCGCGCACGAGGTGATCGACCAGAAGAAGTCGTCGCCGGTGATCAAGGATTCGGTGGTCTACGACGAGATGGACAGCTACGGCGACGAGACCCTGGCCGAGAGCCTGATGGCCGCTCCAGGCCTGAGTGCGGTGGAGGATGCTGGTGAGCCACGTTACGTGACGGTACGCGGCGTGCAGGCCAACCTCAACTACACCACCATCGATGGCATCGCGATTGCCAGCGTGGGTGGCAGTGGCTCCGGGGAGCGCATGAACAACCTGCAGCTGATTCCCAGCGACATCGGCACCCGTACCGACATCTACAAGAGCTTCAGCGCGGAGCAGGCACCGGATGCGATCGGCGGTGTGATCGACATCATCAGCCGCAGTGCTTTCGACCGGTCGGGCAGGTACGTGTTTGCCGACGTGGCAGGCATCTATTCCACAGCCGAGACCAACGTCGAGCGCAGCGCTGGCGGCAACCACGAGACCCTGGGCCATTTCGGCAAGAGCGCCAAGATGGTGTTCTCCGACCAGTTCGGCGCCGACCAGGAGTTCGGCATCGTTGCGGTGGCACGCTATGAGCAGCGTTCACGCAACAGCGTCAAGCGCTGGGTGGAGTCGAACTACTACTACAACGACGCTGGAAAATACCTCACCGACGGCACCACCGGTCCGGACGAGGCCAAGGGCTGGAACGGCCTGCGTGCGCCTGGCAACTTCAGCACCGGCACCTATACCAACTTCATCACCAACTTCGGTGGCTCCGCCAAGCTTGAGTGGAAGCCCTCGGATGATCCGTTCTACGCATCGCTGTTGCTGTACTCGTACCGGTTCTACGAGAACTCGACGATGAACAAGACGGATCTGTATGGAAACGCCAAGTTTCCGATCCGCAACCAGACCGAGGACAGCGGCACCACGCAGATCAACAGCATTTACATCAAGAACCGACACGACCGCTGGGACCGCAGCAACCGTGGCGCCATCGCCAGCTTCAACTGGGACATCGGCGACCGTTCGCGCCTGACCCTGCGCGGTGGCCACACCGAAGAGACCTTCCATAACAGCCAGGTCTACTGGGGAGTGCGCGCCTACCCGAGCAATCTGTTCGTTGACTACGAAAACGACAGCCACGGTTTCCCCAATGCGGTGGCGGTTTCCGATTCCAGCCTGCTGACCAGCTCCGCGTTCAAGCTCAATCCGGCGCAGGCCTATGTCTCTCCGCGCGATGCCAAGGAGAGCATCGACAACCTGCGCGCGGACTTCAGCTACAACATCGACGCCGATGCGCGTGGCTTCGGCCTGGCCACCGGTGCCGAGTACCGCCACCTGAAGATCTGGCAGGACATCGACTTCGACTACTTCAAGAGCAGCGCCACGCTCAACGACTACCTGTATCCGGGTTCGACACTGCTGGGCAGCGTGCCCGGCTTCCCGCTGATCGACAACCGCAAGTGGACCGAGGAACTGCTGCCGAAACTGGGCAGCAACAATGCGGCGTATCCGAATGCCAACTTCACCAGCGACTACAAGTACGTGGAGGACATCACCAATGCCTATGTATCCGCGCACTACGCCTGGGACCGGCTGCTGCTGATCGGCGGCCTGCGCTACGACCACACCCGCTTCGATGCCTACAGCCCGTTCAGCGATGATGGCGGCGCTACCTATACCTCTGCGTTCCGCAACACGAGCGGTGGCTACAACAACCTGCTGCCCTCGTTGAACGCAACCTTCAAGCTCACCGAGGACCAGCGCCTGCGCTTCTCCGCCAGCCGCACGCTGGGCCGGCCGACGCCGAGCAACATCGCCCAGGCCACCAGCACCAGCTGTGGCGACGACGAGGAGGGCAGGGGCTTCTGCACCATCAAGCAGGGCAATGCCGATCTGCAGCCGCGCCGTTCCACCAACATCGACCTTGCATGGGACCTGTACTTCAACGGCAACAACGGCCTGGTCTCGGTGGCGTTGTTCGACAAGGTGATCAAGGACGACATCTACACCCTGACCACCTTCGAGAACGTGGGTGATACCCGCTACCGGGTCACCCAGCCGATGAACACCGACGAGTCGAAGCTTCGTGGCGTCGAGTTCGCGGTGGCCAATCGCAATCTGCAGTGGGGCCGCCAGCGCTTCGACATGTACTTCAATGCAACCCGGCTGGAAGGCCAGACCAACTACCGCATCAGCGACGGCACCGAGCGTCGCCTGGATCGCCTGCTGTACCAGCCGGACTGGTCGCTCAATGGTTCGGTGATCTGGCGCATGCCATGGAGGAGCGCCCAACTGCGCCTGTCCGGAACCTACCGCAGCCGGATGCTGGTCGACTTCGGCGACACCGAATGGCTGGATTCGTACTACGACCCATACCTGACGTTCAACATGGCTTTCAGCCACAAGGTCGGCAAGCACGTGACGCTGAAGTACGAGGCCAAGAACCTGTTCAACACCCAGCCAACCTACAGCACCGGTCCGAACGGGCGTTTCCGAACCGAGATCGACGACTACGGCCGCTTCTTCTACTTCCACATCATCTACAACTGAGGGCACAGCCGTGGATACGATCAATCGCAGGCGATTCCTGGCGCTGGCCGGCCTGTCCGCTGCCGGTGCCTGGATGGGCACGGCACATGCGCTGGCCGCGCGGGCCGATGCCACCGCGCTGAACCCGCGCAACCTGCTGGCCAAGCCGCGCTTTGCCAGCACACCTTTCACCCTGGGCGTGGCCTCGGGGGATCCCTCGGCCGATGGCATGGTGCTGTGGACGCGCCTGGCGACCGAGCCGCTGGTGTTCGGCAGTGGCATGCCGGCCCGGCCGATGCTGGTCGATTGGCAGCTGGCCGCGGACGAAGGCATGCGCAAGGTAGTGCGCCAGGGTTCGGCGATGGCGCATCCCGAACTCGGTCACGCCGTGCACGTGGAGCTGGACGGGTTGGCGCCCGGAAGGCCCTACTGGTACCGCTTCACCGTGGGTGGCCATGCCAGTGCGGTCGGTTGCACCCGCACGCTGCCGGCAGCCACGGCAGCGGTGGATCGCGTGCGCTTTGCGGTGGCAGGTTGCCAGCACTACGAAGAAGGCCACTACACCGCGTGGCGGCGCATCGCCGAGGAACCGCTCGACTTCGTCTTCCACTACGGCGATTACATCTACGAAGGCGAAAGCCAGCCGGGCCTGCGGAAGATGAACGGCCAGCCGTTCACCAACCTGCGCAACCACGTCGGCCCGCAGATCTATACGCTGGATGATTACCGCCGCCGCTACGCCCAGTACAAGAGCGATGCCGACCTGCAGGCCGCTCATGCATCGGCTCCCTGGTTCGTCACCTTTGACGACCATGAAGTGGACAACAACTGGGCCGGCGCCGAAGACCAGGACGATACGCCCAGCGAAGTGTTCCTGCTGCGGCGCGCGCAGGCGTTCCAGGCCTACTACGAGAACATGCCGCTGCGCCGTTCGGCGTTCCCGCGCGACGGCCACATGCAGATGTACCGGCGCGCACGCTACGGCACGCTGATGGACCTGCACCTGCTCGACACCCGCCAGTACCGCAGCAAGCAGGTGAACATGACGCTGCGCGAGGAGGTGGAATCGCCGGAGCGCAGCATTGTGGGGGCGAAGCAGGAGCGCTGGCTGTTCGATGGCCTGTCCGATGCCGCGCCGCGCTGGCATACCATCGCCCACCAAGTGGCGCTGGGCAACTACATGCGCGAGAAGGACGGGGTAGTGCAGTCGTCCGATGACCAGTGGTCGGGCTACCTGGACAGCCGCCGGCGCCTGCTCGAGCACATCCAGAAGGTGGGCTTCGGCAACGTGGTGACCGCCTGTGGCGACGCGCATCGCCACTATGCCAGCGATCTGGTGCAGGACCACCGTGACTCGGGCGTGATCTCCAGCGAGTTCCTCGCCACGTCGATCACCTCCGGGGCCGATGGCCAGGGCGTGGACGCGTATGCCAGGAACCAGCTTGCACACAGCCCCTATCTGAAGGCGACCATCGACAAGCGTGGCTATGTGCTGTGTGATGTCACCCGTGATGCGTGGATCGGCGACATGAAGACGCTGGATACTGTGATGCAGCCGAATGGCGTGCTGCAGAGCTGGAAACGCTATGCGGTGGAGCACGGCCGGCCGGGGCTGCAGGAGGCCTGAATCTGCCGATCTGCCGCGTAGAGCCGAGCCCATGCTCGGCTGCTTTGTCGGGGCAATGCGACCAGGGCGAGAAGCAGCCGAGCGTGGGCTCGGCTCTACAGAGGGCTCCTCAATCGTGCTCGAACCGCAAGGGCTCGCTGCCCATTGCCGGATCACTGGTGCCGGGGCGCCCATCCTCGGCGCGGCCGGCCAGTCGCAGTGCACTGTCGCCCGCACCGATGCGCAGGTCGTACCACCCTGCGGTGGGCGCCGCGTCCCATGCCACCGTGGCCTCAGCATGCGCCGGCAGCGCCAGCGCCTGCTCAGGCATGTGCCCGGCATAGGCACCGGCCTGCACCCGCACATTCTGCGCGCTGTTGTGCAGATTGCGCAGGTGCAGCCGCAGCTGGCCGTCCGCGCGATCGATTGAAGCCTGCACGGCAGGAGCCTTGAACGCACCCTGGAAGTGGCGGTGGAAGCCGTTCGGACCAAGCAGCCAAAGGTCATAGCGGCCCTGGGCGTCCAACGGCCAGCGCTCGCGCAGCGGCGTACCTGGCAGCAGCGTGTAGCGGCGTGGTACCGCATCCAGCCGCAGCCGATCGTAGACATGCAGCACTGCCGCCGCGCCTTCGCAGGACAACGTCAGGTCCACGCCCGCAGCGTCGACCGCAGCGATCGATGCCTGCGGTCGATAGGGTAGGGCGCGCGCGGGACGTACACCGCTTTCCTGTTTCGCTGGCTTCAGCCCCTCCGGCAGCGTGGGCACGGTGCGCCCCGGCAAGGCAGCGGCGCGTGCGGCAACCGCACTCACGTCGGGCAGGCCGCGGACGAACGGGCGGGTATCGCGCTGGGCAAAGTCGAACGCATTGCTGAGGTCGCCGCAGACCGCGCGGCGCCACGGCGAGATGTCCGGTGCGGCCACGCCAAAGCGGCGCTCGATCAGCCGTATGACCGAGGTGTGGTCGTACACCTGCGAATCGACCCAGCCACCGCGACTCCACGGTGAGATCACGTACAGCGGCACGCGCGGTCCCAGACCGTACGGGCGCCCGCGCAGTTCGGCGAGATCGTACTTCTCGTCACCCGGTGCCGGGTGGCGGTGGTACTCGCCTTCGGTGCTGACCGAGGACACACCCGCCCAGCCACCGTCCACCGGCGAAGGCGGGGCAGGTGGCGGCATGTGGTCGAAGAAGCCATCGTTCTCGTCGAACATCAGCAGCAGGGCAGTGCGGCTCCATACCTGCGGATCGGCGGTCAGCGCATCCAGTACGCGCGCGGTATAGCCCGCGCCCTGGGCGGGACTGGAAGGACCAGGATGCTCGCTGCCTGCCGCGTCGGCGATGATGAAGCTGACCTGCGGCAGGCGCCCGTCAATGACGTCCTGGCGCAGCTGCGCCAGGCCGCGCGTGCTGACCCCGCGCGCGCGAAGCTGCGGGTCATGCCCCGGCGCCGCGCGGTGGGCCTGGCGGAAGGCCTCGAAGCCCGCCAGCGGGTTGTCGGTGAAGTTGTCGGCCATGTCCTGGTAGATCTGCCAGGACACGCCGGCCCTCTGCAGGCGCTCGACATAGCTGGTCCAGCGGTACGACGCCGGGTACCCGCCCTGTTCGGGAAAGTTGTCGTGCGAATTGGCGATCACCGGGCCGCCGGCACGCGCATGCCCATCGTTGTGGCCGGTCCACAGGAACACCCGGTTCGGGTTGGTGCCGGCCTGCATTGCGCAGTGGTAGGCATCGCAGATCGTGAAGGCATCGGCCAGGGCGAACTGGAACGGCAGGTCGCTGCGCTGGAAGTAGCCCATCGAGTGGTTCTGCTTGGCCTTCGGCCATTGCCCCATGCGACCTTGGTCCCAGGCGCGCTGCGCATCGGGCCAGGTATGCGGCGTGCCTTCCACGCGCATGTAGCCGAAGTGCGCGGCGGTATCCAGCGGGAACGGCGCGATCGCGCGCTCGCCGCTGGCATCGGGCTGCAGCCACAGGCTGCGGACGCGGCCACCTGCTTGCAGCGCGGCGGCCGGGGCGACGAACCGATCACCGAAGCCACGTACGCCCGGCAGCGTGCCGAAGTAGTGGTCGAACGAGCGGTTCTCCTGCATGAACACCACGATGTGCTGCAGGTCTTCCAGGCTGCGCGTCTGCGCGGCGGGGGCGATCGCGGCGGCCCGGGCGATGCTGGGCAGCAGTGGAGAGAGGCCGGCGGCAACGCCGGCCTGCAACAACCGGCGTCGGCCGATATCGGTCACAGGCTCACTCACAGGTCTACGCGGAAAGAGATGCCGACGGTGCGCGGAGCGCCGATGAAGGCGTTGTCGCGCCCGTCCACCCCTGCAAGATACCGTTTATTGGTGAGGTTGCTCACCACCAGGTTGGCGCCCATGCCCTTCAGGCGCGGCGACAGGCCCTGCAGGTCGAAGCCGATGTTGGCGTTGAGCACGGTCGCCGACGGCAGCTTGTTGACGTTGGCGGCGTCGAGATAGCGCGTGCCCAGGTAACGGCCGGACAGGCCGAAGTTCCAGTTCTCACCCTGCCAGTCCGCCGACAGGACGAGGGTCTGTTCGGGCTGGCCGATCACCTTGGCGCCATCGACGATGCCCAGCTGGGTATCGCGCGCGGCATCGCCGCTGCCGAGGTACTTGGAGCGGTTGTAGGTATAGGCGGCGTTGAGGCGCCAGCCGTTGTCCCAGCCGTAGCCGAACGCGGCTTCCAGCCCGTTGCTCTCCACGCCGCCGAAGTTCTCGTAGACGCCGTCGGTCTCGCCGAGATAGTCGATGCCGCTGACGAAACCTGCCGGCAGGTAGACGATGCGATTGTCGAACTTGATGTTGTACAGGGTCACCGAGGCGGTCAGCGGCCAGCGGCTGATGCGCATGCCCACTTCAATGTTGTCGGCGGTCTCCGGCTCGACGTTGCGGAAGCGCTGCGGGTCGGTCTCGCCGAGCACGCCGGAAGGAATCGCGGCGAAGTTCTGCGAGAAGCCGGCGAACAGCTCCATGCCTTCCACGCCCGGTGCCCAGGTCAAGCCGGTGGACAGCAGCGGGTCGGACCTGGAATCGGATTTGACGTGTTCGCTGGCACCGATCACGCGGCGGCGCGACTGGTCGACGAAGAACTGCTTCACGCCCAGGCGTGCGCTGAACGGCCCGAATCGCGCCACGTCCTCGACGTAGTACATCTGCTCGTCAACCTTGTACTTGTCCTCGAACTGTACCCAGTACGGCTGGTGGTCGAAGGCGATGTCCTGGCCGACGTTGAGCAGGCGATGCCAGTCGCGGCGCGCCGAACGGTCCAGCTTCTCCACCCACAGACCGCCACGGATCGTGTTGTCGACCGTGCCGAAGGTCTGCCGCCACTCGACGTCGGCGGTCACGCCCATGCGGTCGTTGTCGTAGTGCGTGTGGCGATACGACTGCGCGCCCAGCACGTTGCCGGCGTAGCAGTTCGGATCGTATTCGGCGGTGAAGCCCAGCCGCGGCGTGCAGTTGGCCAGGCGCTGCGCGGCGCTGCCGTCGGGATTGACGAAGAAGATCTGGCCACGGTTGCTGCCGCCGTACACGGTTTTTCCACCGATGTACTCCGACTCGGGGCGGCCCGCACCGTCATCGCTGACCTGCGCCAGATAGGGAGGCAGCCAGTCGCCACGACCTTGCATGCGGTGCCCGTAGGCGGCCACCGAGGCCTTGAAGCCGTTGCCACCGTCGAAGGCCGCGCGCAGGTAGCCGAAGGTGTTCTCGCGCAACGCACGCGAGCCGGAACGGTAGTTCTGGTCCAGGTAGGGAATGCCGGTGAGGGTACCGACCAGGTTGTCGCGATCCGGATTGGTCGCGAAGCCCTTCGGTGAGACGCTGGTGTATTCCGGCTCGTCGGCATCGTTGTAGGACAGGTAGCCGGTCAGGGTCCAGCGATCCAGTTCGGTGATGAACTTGCCGGCGATGTGGTCGTTGCTGGTCTTGCCGCTGCCATCGATCCAGTCATGCACGCGCGCCGACGAGGCACTGACCCAGGCGCGGGTGTGGCCGCCGAGCAGGCCGGTGTCGTAGCGCACGTAGTACTTGCGCGCATCGTTGTCACCGGCGCCGACCACGAAGCGCAGGCGGCTGTCCTGCAGCGGGTCGCTGGTAAGGAAGTTGAGCGTGCCGCCCAGGGCCTCGTTCGAGCGCGAGGAGATATCGGCAGTGCCCTGGCTGACTTCCACCGTTTCCAGGTCGAGGGTGTCGATGTAGCGGTTGGCCAGCGAGCCGCCGCCGTAACCCGAACCGCCGTTGGGGAGGCCGTCGATGGTAGTGCCGATCTGCTGTGTGTCGCGGTTGGTGACAAAGCCACGCATGCTGATCTGCGTGCCCCACACCGATGAGCCGGTGGCATCGGCTTCGCTGACCACCACGCCGGGCACCTCGTTGAGTGCATCGTTGACGCTGCTCATCACGGTCTGCCGGTTCAGCGTTTCCGCGCGCACCGATGTCTTGGCGTAGCTGGTGGCCTGCCCGATCACCTGCACCTGATCGAGGGTGCGGGCATCGCTGCTGCGCGCTTCGGCCGCCTCGCCCTGCGGTGCTTCGGCCAGGGCGTCCAGTGCGGGGGCGATCAGCAGGGCCAGCAGCGAGACACGGGGAAAACGCGCAATCGTTCGCATCGAAACCGGACCTTCAGAGGGAGGAAACCCCGGAGTGTCGGCAGCGCCAATGACATCGGCATGACGTGGCAGCGCAGGAACGATGGCACTGTGGGGGCGGTCACGGCCTTCGGGTATGCTCGGCGCTTCAATGGACCTGAGGTGGTGGCGATGCAGAAGCGATCGAAGATCTGGCTGGGCGGGGCAGCCCTGGTGTTGCTGGCAGGATGCAACCGGGCGCCCTCGAATGGAGAGGTGGCACCGCCCGCGCCAGCCACGGCGGATGAGACCGCAGCAGCGGCCGCCGCCCCGGCCGGTTCAACAGCCGCCGCCGATGGCGCCGCGCTCACCGACCGTGAGGGCAAGGCTGTGCCGCTGGTGCCCTTCGACCCAGCCAGCGTGCCGCTGAGCGACGCCGCGCTGGGCGAACTACCGTTCTTCAGCCTGCCGCAGGGCTATGCGCCGCAGAACGCACCACACCCGCGGGCATGGGCCCGCTTCCCGTTCCGCATGGGCGAGGGGGTGCATTGGGTGGAAGGCCCGAGCTGGTCGGCGCGCATCGTGGCCGACAGCAACAACGCTCCGGACAAGACATTCTCCGCAATGGAAGTGCAGCGCAACTTCGATGGCGTGATCACCGCTGCCGGTGGCCGCAAGGTGTTCGAAGGCGAGCTGCTGCGCGACATCTACTACGGCCCGCAGCTGGAAGGCGAGATTGGTGGGGGCTTCATCGACGCAGTGAACGGTGAACAGGACGCGCCCACCACGGTCTATGTGCTGCGCCAGGCCGACCGCACCGTGTGGGTGCAACTGGCGGTGGACAGCAATGGCGCCGGCCTGGTGGTCGTGGATGAAGTGCCGTTCAAGGCCACCGCGCAGTGGTCGGACAGCTTCCCGCATCTGTCCTTGCCCGCCGGTTATCGTGACCGCAACAAGGCCGAGCAACGTGATTTCGATGCCTTCCCGTTCTGGACCGGTGATCGGTTCGAACAGGTTGAGGGCCGCACCTTCGCGGCTGATTTCGACAAGGGTGAGCGCGAGTACTCGATGCACGAAGTGCGCCGCAACCTTGAGGCGATGATGGCCCAGGCCAACGGCACCAGGGTATTCGAGGGACGCATCCCGCATGAGGCGGCCGAGAGCGTGCCGAAGCAGGTGCAGTCGTCCTACGGCAACGCGGCCAGCTACAGCTGGGACAACCATGACACCGTGGTCTACCGCGTCGATCTGGCAGACGGCCGCCAGGTCTGGGTACACGCCCGCCTGGAATACCTCAGTGCCGGCTGGGTGGTGGCCGAACGCACGGGCTTCACCCAGACCGCGGCGCTGTTGCCGGCCGATGCGCTGAAGAAGAAGCTGGACAGCGACGGCCGCGTGGCGATCCAGGTCAACTTCGCCACGGACAAGGCGCAGATCCTGCCGGCCTCCGAACCGCAGCTGGCGCAGGTGCTCGAGCTGCTGCGGGCTGATCCGGCGTTGAAGCTGTCGATCGAAGGCCACACCGACAACAGTGGTGCCGCAGCACGTAACCGCAGCCTGTCGGAGGATCGCGCGGCCTCGGTGGTGGCCGCGCTTACCGCAAAGGGCATCGCCGCCGACCGCCTGCAGGCGGCCGGATTCGGCGCCGACAGGCCGGTGACTGACAACGGCAGCGAAGAAGGCAAGGCACGCAACCGGCGGGTCGAGCTGCTCAAGCGCTGACCCACGGGGTGCTCAGTACCGCGCGTCCTTGGGTTTCGGGTCGCGCGGCCAGTCCTTGCTCTTGTTGGCGAAGTCCGGCCGCGGCTGGTTGATGAAGTAGCTGGCGATGTCCACCGCATCCTGGTCGGGCATCACCTGCTGCCCCAGTGGGGGCTCGCGGGTCACCGCCGGCGGCATGTTGTGCTTGACGAAGCCGGCGGCCTTGTACAGGCGCGCCATGCCGGCGCCGATGTTGAAACTGTGGTCGCCCCACAGCGGCGGGAAGGCGATGTCACCGCTGGCGTCGCGCCGTCCTTCGCCGTTGTCGCCATGGCACGCGGCGCACTGCACGGCGTACAGTGCCTGGCCACGGATCGGGTCCGGGGCCAGCGTGCTGTCGATGGGCCCCTCACTGGGGGCGGACACCTTTGCACCCTCTGGCACAGGACTGCTCAACCACGCCATGTAATCGAGCATCGCGCGCATCTGCGGCGAGTCCTTCGGCAGAGGCTTGCCGTTCATCGAACGCTGCAGGCATCCGTTGATGCGCTCGGTCAGCCCGATCACCTTGCCCGGGCGCGGCATGTAACGCGGATAGGCGCCGCCGCCTGTGTTGAAGTAGTGATTGCCGAAAGGCCGCTTGCCTTCGGCCATGTGGCACGAATTGCAGTTCAGATCGTTGCCGACATTGTCCGGCAGCAGCCGTGCAGTCTCGTTGAGGAGGCGGCGGCCGAGCATCACCGATTCGGCATTGCCGAGACCGGCGATCTCCTCGGCACTCGGCGCATGGTAGTGGCCGACCACTTTGCCCTGCGCATCGAGGATATCGATCGTGCTGGCCACGGCGGCATCCAGGTCCGGGTACAGATGACGGTAGGCCAGGGTACCGGCGCCGGTCAGCACCATTAGGGTGATCGCACTGCCGATCAGCAGGCGCAGACGCGTGCGCGAACGCTTCATTGTGCGGCCTCCTGCGGAACGTAGTGCACCGGCTTGTCGCGCACCACCCGACGCATGCGCGCCACGTCGACCTCGCTCACTGCGCTGGCCTGATTGCCCCAGCTGCTGCGGATGAAGGTCAGGATCTGTGCCAGCTGCGCGTTCGGCAGCTGCTCGAAGCCTGGCATGCTGAAGGCCATGCGGTCGTGCCGGGTATGTGGTGTGCGGCCGCCGATCAGGGTCACCTGCACCAGCGAGCTGGGGTCATCGGCGAACACGATCGAGTTGCCCGCCAGCGCCGGATAGACGCGGGCCATGCCGCGGCCGTCGGCGCGGTGGCAGGCCTGGCAGTGCTCGGCATAGGCCAGCGAACCGGCCACACGATAGTCGCCGCTGCGCAGTGCGGCGGTGGTGGTGTCGGTACCGGGGGACCACTGCGAACTGCGGCCCTCACGCGCCGGCAGCTGTTTCAGGTAGCGGGCCATGGCCAGCAGGTCGGCGTCGGACAGGTACTGCGTGCTGTGCTCGACCACGTCGGCCATGCCACCGAAGGCCGCCGATCGATCAGTGCGCCCGGTGCGCAGGAAGTCCACGATCTCACCCTCGCGCCAGCTGGCCAGACCGGTCGATTCGCTGCGCAGGTTCTTCGCGTACCAGCCTTCCAGCACCGAACCGGACAGGAACTGGCGGCTGCCATCATCGGCCATCGCCTTTTCCTGGAACGCCAGCCCGCGTGGCGTGTGGCAGGCACCGCAATGCGCCAGGCCTTCCACCAGTTCGGCACCACGCTGCTGGCCGGCGTCCAGCGACGGATCCGGGCTGAAGCTGCGTGGGCGTGCGAACAGCAGTTGCCACCATGCCAGAGGCCAGCGCATGTTGGCGGGCCATGGAATCGTGCTGTCGGCGTTGTCCTGCTTCACCGGCTGCACCGAGCCCATGAAATAGGCGTACAGCGCCTTGATCTCGGCGTCGCGGGCAATCACGTACGAGGCGTACGGCATTGCCGGATACAACGGCTGGCCATCGTGACGGATGCCGCGACGTACCGCGCGTTCAAAGTCGGCGTAGTCGTAGGCGCCGATGCCGGTTTCCGGATCGGGGGTGATGTTGGTCGAGTAGATCGTCCCCATCGGCGTCTGCATGCCGAGGCCACCGGCGAACGGCTTGCCGCCCGGCGCGGTGTGGCAGGCCGCACAGTCGGCGGCGCGCGACAGGTACTGCCCCTGTGCGATCAGCGCCGGGTCGTGGATGTCGACCTGCGCGGCCTGCCGAGGTGCGAACCAGTAGGGCGTGCTGCGGGCGATGCCATAGGCGGCGGCCAGCGTGGCGGCCAGGGCAATGGCGAGCTTGAACGAGGTGCGCATGGGGGCACTGTGGGCAAGCATGCCGGCGTATTCATTGATCCGGATCAATGCCGAGGTCGATCGCGCCATTGTGACAACCTGAATCGATCCCGCATTGTCATCAAGCCGTCATCCACGCGCGATAGATGGCCTACGCCCGCGTCGTTAACCTGCCACGCTGTCGCATCCTTTCCCGATTGCCCATGAAGCGCCTGCTGCTGTTGCTGCTGGCGTGCGCCGGCCTGTGGCTGGCTGCATGCTCATCCTCGATCAACGCCTCGTCTACCTCGCTTGCCGACCGGCTGATCGCGCCAGGCGGCGTGTCGACCCTGCTCGATCGCCCGCGCATCGCCGCGGCCATTGCCGGGCTGCCCAACCGCCATGGCTTCGCAGCGGGTCGCGATGGCGTGCCGATCTTCTGGCGCGTGTTCGACCCCGGCGACTACGGCGCGCGGTACCACTACCTTCCGCAGCGTCATGAGAACGGCCAGCCTCTTGATACCGGCCTGAGTCTGGCCGTGCCACAGCCGTTCCGCGCGCAGGCGCCACGCGGCACCGTGGTGCTGCTGCATGGGTGGATGATGAATGGTGATTCGATGCTGCCATGGTCGCTGCAGCTGGCCGAGTCCGGCTACCGCGTGGTCACGCTCGATCTGCGCAACCATGGCCAGTCCGGTGCAGGTCCGTCCGGCTATGGCACCTATGAATCGGATGACGTCGTCGATGTCATCGGCGAGCTGCGCGCGCGCGGCGAAGTGACCGGCCCGCTGTACCTGTTCGGTGTGTCCTATGGTGCGGCCACGGCGGTGTTCACCGCCGACAAGCTGGGTGACCAGGTGGCCGGCGTGGTGGCGATGGAATCGTTCGCCAATGCCGGTGCGGCGATCCGCACGATGATCCCGCACCTGATGGGACTGCAGCCGGAGGGCCTGAAGGCGCAGGCGGTGGCGTCGTACGCACGCTGGCGCTATGGGGGCCAGGACATCAACCAGGTGATCGCCGCCGCCAGCCGCCGTATCGATGTCGATCTCGACCGTGTCGACGTCGCGCGTGCGCTGGCCGATACCCGCGCCTGCGTGCTGCTGCTGCACGGTCAGGGTGACCAGCACATTCCGGTCAGCCAGGGCCGGCAGCTTGCGCAGGCCAACCCGCGCGCGCACTACATCGAAATGCGTGGAGAGGACCACATCACCCTGCCGCTGCGGCTGGACCTGCTGGCCGGCGTGGTGGATGACTGGATGGCGCGCGACGAGCACCACCCGCAGAGCGCGTGCCCAGCCCCACAGCTGCCGGCCCAGGCCGAATGGCTGGCACACGGCTGAAAAAAGGGGACGGAGGGGATTAAGTCGTTTGCAGCACACTCGGGGCAGATGCGACTTAATCCCCTCCGTCCCCTTTTTCTGTCAGGTCACGCGCCGTGCCAGTGAGCGGGCGGAGGCGGCTACGCCCAGCAGCAGTAGGGCGACGCACAGGAAGGCAAAGCCGAGGCTGGTGGCATGTGCCACTGCGCCGATCGCCGCCGGACCAGCGAGGATGCCGGCGTAACCCAATGTGGTCACGGCAGTGATGGCGATGCTCTCCGGCATCACCCGCTGCTGGCCTGCCATCGAGAACAGCGCCGGCACGATGTTGGCGCAGCCCAGCCCGACCAGCACGTAGCCGGCCAGCGCCACCGGAAACGAGGGCACAAGCGTGGCCAGGGTGAAGCCTGCCGCGGCCGTGATACCGCCGAAGACCAGGGTGCGGGTGCGGCCGAGGTGCTCGACGATGCCGTCACCGAACAGGCGCATTGCCGTCATCGCCAGGGTGAACAACGCAAAGCCGGCCCCGGCCTGGTCACGCGGCACCTGCCGCACTTCGGCCAGGAACACGGCGCTCCAGTCCAGCATCGAGCCCTCGGCGAGGAACACCACGAAGGCCAGGACGCCGATGAACAGCACCACGCCATGCGGCAGTGCCAGCAAGGGGCCTTCGTGCAGGATCCGTTGCGGACGCCAATGCGGCGCCGACAGCATCGCAATCAGCAGCAGTGCCACCACCGAAACCAGCGCGGCCAGCCACAGCGGCGTGCCGAGGATCAGCAGCCCGGTCATGCAGCCAGCACCGACGAATCCACCGATGCTGTAGAAGGCGTGGAAGCCGGACATCATCGCGCGCCCGGCATCGCGCTCGACCGCCACCGCCTGCATGTTCATCGCACAATCCAGTGCACCGACGCCGGCACCGAACACAAACAGTGCCGCGCCCAGCGACACCGGCGAGGGTGCCAGCACCAGCAAGGGCAGGGCGCACAGCATCATCGCGCAGGTGATCACCATCACCCGGCGGCAACCCAATCGCCCGGTCAGTGCACCTGCCAGTGGCATCGCCAGCAACGAACCCAGCCCAAGACACAGCAGCACGGCGCCGAGGCTGGCGTCGGACAGCCCGGCCTTGGCCTTGGCGTAAGGCACCATCGGCGCCCACGCGGCGGTGGCGAATCCAGGAATGAAGAAGGCGGCACGGGTGGCGTGCTGCTGGGCACGCGGAGATGAAGGCGTCATGCGAGGGCGGGTCCGGATAAACGCTGCCATGAAAGCGTTTCCAGTCGCATCGAGCAAGAGGCATTCGGGTCACCGAAGGCCGAATACGATTGCGGGCCGTCCATCAGGCGCCGCGGGCCCGGCGATGCCTTTCCGCACCGCCGGGCCACGTCTTCAGGACAGGGCGTGTTTACAGCGGCAGATCGAACACCAGCACTTCGGCATCGTTGCCGTTTTCCAGGGTCAGCTGGGCTTCGTCGCTGACCTGCAGCGCGTCACCGGCTTCGAGGGTGATGCCGTTGACCTGCAGCTGCCCACGTGCCACCTGCACATAGGCGCCACGGCCGTTGCCGAGCGCATGGTGCAGCTTCTGGCCGCCATCGAGGATGGTGGCGAAGATGCGGGCATCCTGATGGATGCGCAGCGAACCGTCGGCACCGTCGGGGGAGGCAATCAGGCGCAGCTGGCCGCGCTTGGTCTCCGGTGCGAAGTGGGTTTCCTCGTAGGACGGAGTGATGTTCTCGGTATCCGGGAAGATCCAGATCTGCAGGAAATGCACGGTCTCGTCGGCCGAATGGTTGAACTCGCTGTGGGTGACGCCGCTGCCGGCGCTCATGCGCTGCACGTCGCCGTAGCGCAGCACCGAACCGGTGCCCATCGAGTCCTTGTGTTCCAGCGCACCGCCCAGCACGTAGGAGATGATCTCCATGTTGCTGTGGCCGTGGGTGCCGAAGCCCTGGCCGCCGATCACCTTGTCTTCGTTGATCACCCGCAGCGGGCCGAAGCTGACGTAACGGGGGTCGTAGTAGTTGGCGAAGGAGAAGGTATGGCGCGAGGACAGCCAGCCATGCTCGGCCAGGCCACGGGTAGCGCTTTTGCGGATCTGCAGCATGATGGAATCTCCTTGTTCGATGGTTTCGATGGGGCGGGGTGGTCGGTGACCGCTGTGTTTTCCCGTTGGAGAGAAGTATCCGCTTGCGTCCGGGGTTTGAAAAACGGATAGTTTTGAAAGCCATCATCGAAAAATTCGAATGCTCAAGCTCAGCCTCGATGCCCTGCAGATCCTGGATGCCATCGACCGCCGTGGCTCCTTTGCCGGCGCCGGCAAGGCCCTGCACAAGGTGCCCTCGACGATTTCCTATACCGTGGCCAAGCTGGAGGAGGATCTGGGTGTGCAGCTGTTCGACCGGGTCGGCCCACGTGCAGAGCTGACCGAGGCCGGGCGCGCGCTGCTGGACGAAGGCCGGCATCTGCTGCGCGCGGCCCGCGAGCTGGAGCTGCGGGTGCGCCGGGTGGCGTCGGGTTGGGAGACCGAACTGACCCTGGCGGTGGATTCGGTGTTCCCGACCTGGCTGCTTGGGCCGGATATCGCCGCATTCCGTGAGGCCGAGGCACCGACCCGGTTGCGGTTGATCGGCGAGGCCCTGTCCGGCACCTGGGAGGCCCTGCTCGACCGCCGTGCGGACCTGTTGGTCGGCGCGCCGGGCGAAGGGCCCAGTGGTGGCGGCTATGTGGTCGAGCCGCTGGGCACGGTGGAGTTCGTGTTCGCGGTGGCACCTGATCATCCGTTGGCCGCGGTGCCCGGCGTACTCGGTCGCGAACAGCTGGCCGAGCACTGTGCGATCGCCGTTTCCGATTCGGCGCGCAGGCTGCTGCCGCGCACGGTGGGCCTGTTGATGGGGCAGGAGATGCTGACGGTGCCGGACATGGCCAGCAAATTGAAGCTGCAGAGCGAAGGCGTGGGCTTCGGCTTCCTGCCCGAGCCATGCGCGCGTGCTGCGGTGGCGCGTGGCCAGCTGATGATCCGCGAGGTGGAGGAACACAAGCCGGAAGAGACCTTCTGGCTGGCCTGGCGCACCGGCGAGGATGGCGCGGCACTGCGCTGGTGGCGCGAGCGCCTGCGCAGGCCGGAGCTGCTGTCGCAGTGGTGGCAGGCAATGGCAAGGGGGTAGGCGTACGGCAGGGCTGCGCCCTGCACCCGCTACGATCCAGAGCAACAGCAACAGCAACAGCAGAAGCTGGTTTGCTGAGGGATGGCGGGGTGGGTCCGGTTGCGGGGGGCGCTGCAAGTACGTCCATGTAAGCTCGGTCGCCGCATCCATGCGGCTCACGCCCCCGCAACCGGACCCACCCCGCCTTCGACAGATTTCCGCGATCTGTCGGAACGGCATGGACCGCTGTTGGTAGGTGTCGATCTTGGTCGACACAGTAGATCCACGCCATGCGTGGATGCTTTTCGAGCTCGATTCGAAATATTCGATTCCGATGAAGATTCATCCACGCATGACGTCGATCCATCAGATCGCGAGAATCTGTCAGGGGTGGGGCGGTGTCGGAGTGCGGGGTGTCAGCCGCATGGATGCGGCTGCCAAGCCTACATGGACGTACTTGCGGCGTCCCCGCACTCCGACACCGCCCCGCCAACCCACAGAATGCCAGCTTTTGCTGTTGCCGTTGCCTTGGCTTGAAGCTTCTGCAGGTGCAGGGCGCAGCCCTGCCGAAAAACACGCATAAAAAAACAGCAGGCCGAGGCCTGCTGTTTCGGTGTAATGGTGCGCCCGGAGAGATTCGAACTCCCGACCGCCTGGTTCGTAGCCAGGTACTCTATCCAACTGAGCTACGGGCGCCAATTACATAAACTTGTTGTGTCGACTGTGTATGGTGCGCCCGGAGAGATTCGAACTCCCGACCGCCTGGTTCGTAGCCAGGTACTCTATCCAACTGAGCTACGGGCGCGCGGTACACAATCAACTTACTGCCTAATTTTACTGCATTTTCAGCGGCGGATGCTGAAAACCTGTCGAGTGGTGCGCCCGGAGAGATTCGAACTCCCGACCGCCTGGTTCGTAGCCAGGTACTCTATCCAACTGAGCTACGGGCGCCCTGCGACAGGAGCGGAATTATGCGGATGTCGGCGCACACCGTCAACAGTTTTGTGAAAATTTTCATCCAACTGAATGAAAAAGCTGTCCGCCACGGCATCCGGTGCCTTCAGCCAGGCGAAGTGATCGGCGCGCGTGCCCAGTTCCTGCGCGGACAGCACGCGCAGCTTCGCGTCCACATTCGGCAGCTTTGCCAGCAACGCCTGCATCGACCCGGTCGGGGCCAACCAGTCGTGTTCCATCAGCACGGCCTGGGCGCTGCCGTGCACGCGCGCCATCTGTGCGTCGAGGTCTTCACCCATGCCGGCGGCGGCGTAGTGGTTGTTCAGGCCGACGCGCGCCCAGTCGGCGATCAGTCCGCGTGCTTCGGTGCCACCGAAGCCGAGACGACGGCCATGCAGCACGCCCTGGCGCTGCGCGATCCACGGCAGGAAACGGTAAACCAGTGGCAGCAGCCAGCCGCGCGGTGGCGGGAATCCACGCCAGAACGGTGAGCCGCTGGCCGCCAACCACAAGTGGTGGAAATGCAGAGGGTTGCGGCCGGCATGCACGCAGGCCAGCTGCCCGCCCAGGCTGTGGCCACCGATGATCCAGGGCAGGGGGCCTGCTTCCTCGTCGGCGGCCGCCATGACCGCTTGGCTGGCCGGCAGATCCTGCTCGAGTACCTCCCGATAGCCCCAGTCGTGCGCGCGCGACGGGCGTAGTGAGCTGCTGCCGTTGCCGCGCCACTCATGCAGGTAGACCGCAACGCCCTTCGCTGCCAGCGCCTGTGCCAGCGGCAGGTAGTGGCGCGCGGCCACACCCAGCGCTGGCAGCCACAACAAGCGGGCGATGGCCTGTGCGGGCATGCAGGCCATCACTTCGTAGCGATGCCCGTCGTTGCACTGCACTGGAAGGAGGGCCGGCGTCAGGTTCATGCGTGCGGTGCAGCGCCGAAGTGGTCGAGCACCAGCACCTCGCTGCGGCCGGGGGCATAGCCCTGCTGCAGGCCGCGCGCAACGTAGTCGATGCCGGCTTCGCAGGCGTTGGCCAGGCTCAGGCCGTTGCACAGCTGCGCGGCGATGGCCGAGGCCAGCGTGCAGCCAGTGCCGTGCGCATCCAGCGGCAGGCGGGCGTGGATGAATTCTTCGCTGCTCACGCCGTCGAAGTAGCGGTCGATCACGCGGTTGCCTTCCTGCAGGTGGCCACCTTTCAGCAGCACCGCACCGGCGCCCAGGTCGAGCAGGGCGGAGGCTACCTGTTCGGCGTCATCGCCGTTCCCGATCTTCCATCCGGCCAGCAGCTCCGCTTCCGGCGTGTTCGGGGTGATCAGCGTGGCCAGCGGGATCAGCCGCTCACGCATTGCCTGCAGAGCGTTGTCTTCCAGCAGGCGCGCGCCGCTGGTGGCGACCATCACGGGGTCCAGCACTACGTGTGGCGGGCGATGGCGCTCCAACGCATCGGCGACGGCATTGATCACCTCGGTGTTGGCCAGCATGCCCAGCTTCACCGCATGGATGTCGAAGTCATCGAAGCAGGCATCCAGTTGTGCACGCAGGAAATCGATCGGCGGCACGTGCACGGCGATGACGCCACGGGTGTTCTGTGCGGTCAGTGCGGCGATCGCGGAGAGTCCGTGCACGCGATGTGCTGCAAAGGCCTTCAGGTCGGCCTGGATGCCTGCGCCACCGCCGGAGTCGGAGCCGGCGATGGTGAGGGCAGATACGGGAGTGGTCGGGCTCATCCAGCGATTGTGCCGTGGTCCGGCAGGGGAAGGTAGATCCACGCCATGCGTGGATGCCTTTGATCCGTCAGGCGGGGTCAGATCCCTTTTCCGCAGGAAAAGGGATCTGACCCCCAGAGTGCGGCCCTCAATGCCGCCAGCGCGCCCACTGCTGGTACACCACATAACCCAGGCCGGTCAGGCCGGTGAGCAGGGCGGGAGCAAGCAGGGCGTCGTACTGCCAGCGCGCGAACAGCCAGGCGCCGATCACGCCGCCGGCAAGGAAGCCACTGATGATCAGGCCGCTGAGGGTCAGTCGTCGCACCTGCAACGGCAGCCCGCGCAGCAGGTGGCCCAGGCCGATGCCGAGATCGGTGAACATCCCGCTGAGATGGGTGGTGCGCACCACCGCGCCGCTGAAGGTGGTAGCCATTGCATTCTGCAGGCCGCAGGCCATGGCGGCGGCCAGTGCACCCCAGATCTGGTGCTCTTCAAACAGCGGAATGGCCACCAGCAAAAGAGCCGATTCCAGCGCCAGTGCCACGCCGTAGCGCCGGCCCAGCTGCAGCGTGCTGTCCTGGATCAGCAGGCCGCTGAGCATCGCGCCCAGCGAGAACGCGATCAGCAGGCCCCACAGGTGGCCGACCGCGCGCCAGTCACCCTGGGCCAGTGCCATGCCGAGCTGGCTGGTACTGCCGGTCATGTGGCTGACCGCCTGGTGCTCGAAACCGAGGAAGCCGACCACGTTGACCATGCCGGCCACGCACGAGAGTGCGACCGCGCCGATCCAGACCCAGGTGGGCAGGCGTATTCCCATCGGCGAGGCCCCTCAGGGCCCGCCGAAGCCGCCGTTGAACTGCAGCTCGCTGAAGGTGTTGCTGGCCGGGTCGAACACGGCGCCCCAGAACTGTGCGCCGCCATCGCAGACGCGGATCGCTTCACGGGCCGGATTGACGCCGCTGTCGTCGGGCAGGTGGAAGGCGTTGATGTAGATCAGCCGCTTGCCGGCGCTTTCGATGCCGACGTACTGGCGGTCGAAGTCCAGCACCTTCGGGACCTGCGCTTCCAGCGACGACAGCTTCGCCTCCAGCTGGTCGACCTGCTGCCGGCTGGGCGCCCAGTAACCCGACACCCGCCCGGCCTCGCGGCCGGGGCTGGGGCGCGAGCAGGTGTCGAGCACCTGCGCGGCGATGATCGGGCGGGTGACCACCCAGGACTGGCCGGTGCGCTCGGCGGTGGGCACGCTGGCCGGGCCGCGCGTGGTCGTACAGGCACCGAGCACGGCGGCGAGGGTGATCGCAGCCGTGGGCAGCAACAGGCGCGTGCAGCGGTTCACAACACCTCCGAAGCGTAATCGGCCAGGCGCGAACGCTCGCCACGGCGCAGGGTGATGTGCGCACTATGCGGCCAGTTCTTGAAGCGGTCCACCGCGTAGGTCAGGCCCGAAGTGGTCTCGGTCAGGTACGGGGTGTCGATCTGCTCGACGTTGCCCAGGCAGACGATCTTGGTGCCGGGGCCAGCGCGGGTGATCAGCGTCTTCATCTGCTTGGGGGTGAGGTTCTGCGCCTCGTCCAGGATCAGGTAGCGTGACAGGAAGGTGCGGCCGCGCATGAAGTTCATCGAGCGGATCTTGATGCGGCTGGCCAGCAGGTCGTTGGTGGCCTGGCGGCCCCAGGTGCCGCCTTCCTGGTTGTGCGTGAGCACTTCCAGGTTGTCGGTCAATGCGCCCATCCACGGCGTCATCTTCTCTTCCTCGGTACCGGGCAGGAAGCCGATGTCCTCGCCCACGCTGACCGTGGCGCGGGTCATGATGATCTCGCGGTAGCGCTGCTGGTCCATCGTCTGCGCCAGGCCGGCGGCCAGTGCCAGCAGGGTCTTGCCGGTGCCGGCGGTGCCCAGCAGCGTGACAAAGTCGATCTCCGGGTCCATCAGTGCGTTGAGGGCGAAGTTCTGCTCGCGGTTGCGTGCGCTGATGCCCCACACGGCGTGGCTGCCGTGGCGGAAATCATCGACCAGCGACAGCACCACCTTGCCATCGCCGACGACGCGGCTGACGCGCAGCTCGACTTCATCCTCGCCTGGCAGGTAGACGTACTGGTTCGGATACCACTCCTCGCCGTCCTGTGCCTGGATTTCGTAATGCGAGCGGCCCTTGTCGCTCCAGCTGCGCAGGTCGTCGCCGTGGCGTTTCCAGAAGTCTTCCGGCAGCTCGGTAGCGCCGGTGTAGAGCAGGCTGAAATCGTCCAGCGCGCGGTCGTTCTCGTAGTCCTCGGACACGATACCGGCGATGGCGGCCTTGATCCGCAGGTTGATGTCCTTGGAGACGAACACCACCGGCAGGTCGGGGGTTTCTTCCTTCAGGGCCAGGATCGCGCCGAGGATGGCGTTGTCCGGGATCACCTTGCCGAAGCTCTTGCCAGCATCGAAATGACTGGTCTGGAAGCGCAGCTTGCCGGCGCTCTGCTTGCCGCGCAGCTGCAGGCCATTGGGCCGCTGCAGCGGAATGCCGTCGGCCAGGTTGTCCAGCCCGGAGGCCTGCACCAGCTCGTTGAGGAAGCGGCTCACCTGGCGGGCGTTGCGGCTCGCCTCGGAGGTGCCCTTCTTGCCGTTGTCCAGCTCTTCGATCACCTGCATGGGCAGGTAGACGTCGTGCTCCTCGAATTTGAACAGCGCGGTGGGATCGTGCATCAGCACGTTGGTATCCAGCACGTAGATGCGCTTGCCTCGGGTCATCGTCGATTCCTGGTTACGGACAGGGAAAAACCACCACGGCCTGCTGCAGGGCAGGGTGATGGCAGACACAGTAGGCAGTGGGACTCACTTGGACTGGGAGGCCTTCAGTTCGGCGAGAACGGCATCGGCATGGCCGGCGACCTTGACCTTGCGCCAGGACTGCACGATGCGGCTGTCGGGGGAAATCAGGAAAGTGCTGCGTTCGATGCCGCGTACCTGCTTGCCGTACATGTTCTTCATCCTGATCACGTCGAAGGCGGTGCACAGCGCTTCGTCGCCGTCGCTGACCAGCGGGAAATTGAAGCCCTGCCTGGCACAGAAGTTGTCGTGCGACTTCACCGAGTCGCGCGAGACGCCCAGCACGACGGCGCCGGCTTTCCTGAACTCCGGCAGCAGCGCGTTGAAGTCGATGCCTTCGGTGGTGCAACCCGGGGTGCTGTCCTTGGGATAGAAATACAGCACCAGCCATTGGCCTGCGTAGTCGCCGAGGGTGGCCTGGTCGCCGCCGGACAGTGCCAGTGGCAGGGAGAGGGTGGTGCTGTCCAGGGTGTCGCCGTTGTTCATGAGGTCCTTCTGTCGAGCCTGGGTTCTTTCTACGACAATTGCATGAAACGCCACGCGCCCGTGAGAGGCGCGCGAAGAATCCGCACTTCCGATCAGAATTTCATCGGGTCCATGATCGCGTCCAGGTTCAGGTGGTCGCAGAACTCGAGGAAATCGTCGCGCAGCGCGGCGATGTGCATGTTGGCCGGCACGCCGATGGTGACCTGTGCGCTGAACATCTCCGCACCGGTCTGCATGGCGCGGTAGCGCGTGCTCTGCAGGTTCTCGATGGTGATGCCCTGGCGGTCGAAGAAATCGGCCAGCTGGAACAGGATGCCCGGCTTGTCGGCGGCGATCACTTCGACAATGTACGGCAGCAGGTTGGACTGCGCCTGCTTGGCGGCGGTGCGGTACCAGACCAGCTTCAGGCCTTCCTCGCGCTCCAGCCGGGTCAGCATCGCCTCGAGCTTGGCCACCGAGTCCCAGGAGCCGGTGGCCAGGGCGGTAACCGAGACATCGCGGCCGACCGTGGCCAGGCGTGCATCCACCAGATTGCAGCCGCTGTCGGCGATGCGGCGGGTGACGGACAGCAGGGGGGACTCCGGATGCGTCGTATAGGCGTTGATCAGGAGGTGGTTTTCGCTCGGCGCGGGGCGCGGGGTGGTGTCGGTCAAGGCGATTCCGGGTAATGCATGCGTTAGTCTGAATGCCCGCCAGAGGCGGGGATCCACCGGTGTCCAGCATACTTGCCCGTGCTTTCGCGCCGCAAGTAACATTCAAGTCGCCCCCGGCCTTTCGTGGCGGGCGTTTTCCCTTCCCAGCCAAGAGCAGCACGTCCTTGTCCCTTTCCGGCCTCATCACCGCGCTGGCGACCCCGTTCCGGGCCGACGGCGCCCTCGATCCCGACGGTTGGCAGCGCCTGCTGCACCTGCAACTGGAAGGTGGCGTCCATGGCGTTGTCGTAGCCGGCTCTACCGGCGAAGCGGCAACGCTCACCGACGCCGAGTACGACCTGCTGCTGGCCAGCGCGGTCGAGCGCATCGGCGGCCGCATTCCGGTCCTGGCCGGTACCGGCCTTTCGGGCACTGCCAAGACCATCGAACAGACCCGTCGTGCCGCCGCCCTCGGCGCCAGCCACGCGCTGGTGGTCACGCCGCCGTACGTGCGCCCCACCCAGGCCGGTCTGATCGCGCACTACCGTGCGGTGGCCGACCAGGGCGGGCTGCCGGTCGTGCTGTACAACGTGCCCGGCCGTACCGGTTGCGACATGCAGCCTGAGACCGTGGCCGAGCTGGCCAGCCACCCCAACATCGTCGGCATCAAGGAGGCGGTGGGTGACACCGGCCGGGTGCAGGCGCTGCTCGCCCTGCGCAGCCCACAGTTCGCCGTGCTCAGCGGTGACGACGGTACGGCCGCGCGTTCGATCCAGGCCGGTATCGACGGCCTCATCTCAGTGGGTTCCAACGTGCTTCCCGGTGCCTACCGCCGGATGTGCGAGCTGGCCGCCGCACACGACCACGAAGCCACCGCGTCGTGGGATGCGCGCCTGCATCCCTTCCATGATTTCTGCGGCGTCGAACCGAACCCGATCCCGGTCAAGGCGCTGCTGCGCCGCATCGGCATCGGTCACGACCTGCGCCTGCCACTGCTGCCGTTGTCGGCAGCGCATCATCCGGCTGCCGACCATCTTGCCGGCGACATCGCCGCCCTCGAAGCCCTTTCCAGCCACTGACCTTCCGTCTTGGTCTGACCCAGGAGATTCACATGCGTCAATCCGTTTCCACCGTCCGCGTGCTGTCCTATGCCCTGCTTGCCGTGGCGGTCGCTGCCGGCACCACCGGCTGCTTCAAGCGCGGCGCCAAGGGCGACTACGCCCTGGCCCCGGAAATGCGTCCGCTGGAAGTGCCGCCGGACCTGAACCTGCCCAATGCCACCACCGACAACAAGGTGCCGACGTTGGCCTCGGCCACCAAGCCGGCGGCGCCGGTTGCTGCGGCTCCAGCAGCCGGCAGCACCGGTTTCACCATTGCCGGTGGCAAGGATGAAGCCTTCGCCAAGGTCGGTACCGCACTGGAAGGCGTGGAGGGCGTGACCATTGCCAGCCGCGCGCAGTTGCTGGGTTCGTACGACGTGGCCTACGAGGGCAGCAACTTCCTGGTCCGCGTAGTGGCCGTCGATGCCGGCGCCTACATCTCCGCGGTTGACCCGCGTGGCCTGCCGGCCACCGCCGAAGCGCCGGTGAAGCTGATCGCCGCGCTGAAGGCGAAGCTCGCCCAGTAAGGGCTGGTCGGATGGCTGCGGGCCTTGGTCCGCACCCGCTCTGGTAGCGGCCGACCTTGGTCGGCGCTTTTGTGCCAACCAAGGTTGGCACCTACCAGGTTGCGCGGTTGGCACCTGCCGGAGCGCACGGTTGGGGTCTGCCGAAGAACAGAAAAGGGCGCCCATGGGCGCCCTTTTCGTTACCGCCGTGGGCGCTTCTCAGCGCTCCAGCAGCTTCAGCTTGTCCGGCTTGCCATCCCATTCGCCGGCGTCGGCGGGCGGGTCCTTGCGCACGGTCAGCACCGGCCATTCCTTCGCCAGCTCGGCGTTGAGGGCAACGAAGCCTTCCTGTCCGGCAGGAACATCGTCCTCCGGGAAGATCGCATTGACCGGGCACTCCGGCTCGCAAAGGGTGCAGTCGATGCACTCATCCGGGTCGATCACCAGGAAGTTCGGGCCTTCGTGGAAGCAATCCACGGGGCACACTTCCACGCAATCGGTGTGTTTGCACTTGATGCAGTTTTCGGTGACGACAAAGGGCATGGGCTTGGGGGTGGATCGATTCCTGAACCTGCCAATTCTAGAACAGGTTGGCCCCCGGTGTCGGCGCGGGGCGGAGAACGGGCGTCTGGCAGGCGCGACCGTGGGAGTCATTGGCGGCACGGCGGGGGCTGTGCGACGCTGCGGGGCACTCGGTCGCCCACCGTGGCCGGACTCCCTTCCCAGCAGGATCGTCCATGTCCCAAACCCAGCCCAGCACCGCGCCCCATGGCGGTGAGAACACTGCATTCATCGTCCTGATCAGCTGCGTGGCCACCCTTGGTGGATTCCTGTTCGGTTTCGACAGTGGTGTCATCAATGGCACGGTCGATGGCCTCCGCCAGGCCTTCAACTCCAGTGAGGCGGCGCTCGGTTTCGAAGTCGCCTCGATGCTGCTGGGCTGCGCGATCGGCGCCTTCCTGGCCGGGTGGCTGGGTGATCGCCTGGGGCGCCGCGGTGTCCTGATCGTGTCAGCGCTGATGTTCCTTGTCTCGGCGCTCGGTGCCGGCGCGGCCCACGCGTCCTGGCTGTTCATCGCCGCCCGCGTGCTGGGCGGTTTCGCGGTGGGCGCGGCCAGCGTGATGTCACCGGCCTACATCGCCGAAGTCGCCTCGGCGCGTTACCGCGGCCGGCTGGCCACGGTGCAGCAGATGGCGATCATCTGCGGCTTGTTTGCGGCCTTCCTCAGCAATTACCTGCTGGCGCGTGCCGCCGGCGCCTCGACCGAGCCCCTGTGGCTGGGCCATGAGGCCTGGCGCTGGATGTTCTGGATGCAGGTGCTGCCCTCGGGGCTGTTCCTCCTGTTGTTGCTGGTGATCCCGGAAAGCCCCCGTTTCCTGGTCTTGAAGGGGCGCCAGGGGCAGGCGAGGGCGGTGCTGGCGCGGCTGTACGGCGAGGCCGCGGCCACGGCCAAGCAGGCCGAGATCGAGGCGAGCCTGGCCCAGGACCAGCACAAGCCGCGCTTCGGCGACCTGCGCAACAAGGCCACCGGCAAGCTGCGCCCGATCCTCTGGGTGGGTATCGGCCTGGCCATGTTCCAGCAGCTGGTCGGCATCAACGTGGTGTTCTACTACGGCGCGGTGCTGTGGCAGGCGGTGGGTTTCTCGGAAAGCGACGCGCTGCTGATCAACGTGTTGTCCGGCGCGCTGAGCATCGGTGCCTGCCTGCTGACGGTACTGCTGATCGACCGCATCGGGCGCAGGCCGCTGCTGTGGATCGGTTCGGTCGGCATGTCGGTGGCGCTGGTGCTGATGGTGGTGGCGTTTGCCAGCGGCAGCCTCGTCGATGGGCGCCTGCAGCTGTCCGATGGCATGGGGCGGCTGGCGCTGGTGGCAGCCAACGTCTACGTGGTGTTCTTCAACATGTCCTGGGGCCCGGTGATGTGGGTGATGCTGGGCGAGATGTTCCCCAACCAGATCCGCGGCCCGGCGCTGGCGGTGGCGGGTGCGGCGCAATGGACCTCGAACTTCGCGATCACCGTGACGTTCCCGATGCTGCTGGCCGGCATCGGCCTGGCCGGCGCCTATGGCATCTACGCCGTCGCGGCGATCCTCTCGATCTACTTCGTGGTCCGCTACGTGCGCGAGACCAAGGGCAAGGAGCTGGAGCAGATGGAAGGCTGACGGCGACTGGCTTCGGTTGCATTCCGTTGGCGCCTGCCTGTCCAGAGTGTGAGGGGGCAGGCCGCCCTCTCCAGGACACGCAAAAGCCCATCCATGGTGCTCGATGGCGCCATCCATGGCGCCAACGGTCCTGGAGAGGGCGGCCCGCCCCCTCCTGACAGTTTCATGGTGCGTGCGGATGCGGCGAAGTGCTGGTCGGTTGTTGCCGCAGCTCGCGGGAAACCGTCCAGAGTCGGTGGGGTCACCCAGGGCAGGACCGTTGGCGCCAAGGATGGCGCCATCGAGCCCCCATGGATGGGTTCACGGCGTGTCCTGCCCTGGGTGACCCCACCGGCTCAAGCCGATTGCAGGCAGGCGCCAAAGCGACCAAGCCGATCGATGCCATTGCAAACCCCGGAAAACAGAAAAGCCCGCACAAGGCGGGCTTTTTCGGTTCCTGCTGCGGCGACTGGCGCTCCCTAGGGGACTCGAACCCCTGTTTTAGCCTTGAGAGGGCCACGTCCTAACCACTAGACGAAGGGAGCGTAACTGTGTCGCTGCCGAGGCAGGAGCGCTAGTATATGCACCTCGATGCCATTGGGCAATCCCGAAACTTCAACCGGAAGCGCCAACATCATTTCCCCTGCTACATCACCGTTCAGCCTGCGCGTCATCCCGCGCGACCAGCACACGATCTCCCGCAAGGACATCAGCCCGAACGCCCTGCGCGTGCTTTATCGCCTGCGCGATGCCGGCTTCGGCGCCTACCTTGTCGGCGGCGCGGTGCGCGACCTGCTGGTCAATGGCCAACCCAAGGATTTCGACGTGGCCACCGATGCCACGCCCGAACAGGTCAAGCAGCTGTTCCGCAACTGCCGCCTGATCGGTCGTCGGTTCCGCCTCGCCCACGTTGTGTTCGGCCGCGAAATCATCGAAGTCGCCACCTTCCGTGCCAACAGCGATGACGGCAGCGGCGACCGCGAGATGGAAAACGGCATGCTCGTGCGCGACAACGTGTACGGCACCATCGAAGACGACGCGGTCCGCCGAGACTTCACCTGCAACGCCCTGTACTACGCCATCGAGGACTTCTCGGTGCGCGACTACACCGGCGGCTTCGAAGACGTCCAGGCGCGCCTGATGAAACTGATCGGCGATCCCGAGCAGCGTTATCGGGAAGACCCGGTGCGCATGCTGCGTGCGGTGCGCCTGGCGGCCAAGCTCGGCTTCCAGATCGAAGAGGGTACCGCCGCGCCCATCCCGCACCTGGCCGGCCTGCTCAACGAAGCCGCGCCGGCGCGCCTGTTCGAGGAAGTGCTCAAGCTGTTCCTGTCCGGGCACGGCGTGGCCAGCTTCGAAGGCCTTGAGCGTTACGGCCTGCTCGACGTGCTGTTCCCGGAGAGCGCCAGGGCGCTGAAATCCAACCGCACCGGCGCGCTGCGCCGCATGCTGGTCGAGGGCCTGGCCAACACCGATGCTCGCGTGGCCAACGACGAGCCGGTCTCGCCGGCGTTCCTGTTCGCATTGCTGCTGTGGCCGGCGTTCTGCCGCGCACAGGCGACCCTGCTCAAGCAGGGAGTGGCACCGGAAGAGGCGCAGCGCCGCGCCGCCGACCGGGTCACCGTGCAGCAGCTCAGCACCATCGCGCTGCCGCGCCGCTTCTCGCTGCCGATGCAGGAGATCTGGCTGCTGCAGTCGCGCTTCAGCTCGCGCCAGCGCAAGCGCGTATTCCGTACCCTGACCCACCCGCGCTTCCGCGCCGCGTTCGATTTCCTCAGCCTGCGCCAGGTCGCTTCGTCCGAGCATGCAGTGGATGTCGAGTTCTGGCGCGAAGCACAGGCGCAGTCCGGTCGCGAGCTGGAGTCGTCGCTGGATGCGATGCACAGTGAAGACGGCGATGACGAGAGCGGGGCACCGCGCAAGCGCCGCCGTCGCCGTCGACGTCCCGGTGCTGCTGCGGCGGGCGAGTAAGCGATGACCCTCGCCTGGATCGGCCTCGGCGCCAACCTTGGCGACGCGGCCGCGACCGTGGGCGCGGCGATTGCCGCGCTGGACGGCCTGCCGGGAACGCGCCTGCGACAGGCCTCGCGGCTCTATGCAACCCCGGCCTGGGGCAATGAAGACCAGCCGCCGTTCGTCAATGCCGTGGCTGCGGTCGAAACCACCTTGGCGGCCGATGAGTTGCTGCAGGCCATGCTGGCGCTGGAGCGGGGATTTGGCCGCGTGCGCGATCCGGCGGTGCACTGGGGGCCGCGCGCGCTGGACCTCGACCTTCTTCTTTACGGCACGCAGGTGATCGACCTGCCCGGCCTGCAGGTACCTCATCCCTACCTGCACGAGCGTGCCTTCGTGTTGGTGCCACTGGCCGAAATCGCGCCTGATCTGGCCATTCCCGGTCATGGCAGCGTGCGGGATGCAGTGGTGCGGGTGGATGCCTGCGGGATTGCGCCGATAGGGTGATAATGACCGGGTTATCTCCCCCGGTTATCAGCACATGAGCACCCACGCAGACAGCAAGCCCTGGACCGTTCCCGCCCTGGCCGAGGCCAAGCGCAATGGCCAGAAGCTGGTCATGTTGACCGCCTACGACGCCGGCTTCGCCCGCACCTTCGATGCCAACGGCGTCGATCTGATCCTGATCGGCGATTCGCTGGGCATGGTCGTGCAGGGTCATGATTCGACCCTGCCGGTGACCGTGGCCGACATGGTCTACCACACCCGCGCCGTGGCCCGCGTGCTGCAGCGTGCGCTGCTGGTGGCCGACCTGCCGTTCGGTGCCGATGCCACCCCGGAACGCGCGCTGGATGCCTCGCTGCAGCTGCTGCAGGCCGGTGCCGAGATGGTCAAGATCGAAGGTGCCGGCTTCAAGGTCGACATCATCCGCTACCTGGTCGAGCGCGAGATTCCGGTCTGCGCGCACCTGGGCCTGACCCCGCAATCGGTGCTGCGCCTGGGCGGCTTCAAGATCCAGGGCCGCGGCGATGCTGCGCGCCAGCTGGTGGAGGATGCCAGGGCCGTGGCCGCCGCAGGCGCCAGCATCATGGTGCTTGAATGCGTGCCGACCCCCGTCGCCGCCGAAGTGACCGCTGCGGTGGATGTGCCGACCATCGGTATCGGTGCTGGCCCGCAGTGCGATGGCCAGGTGCTGGTGCTGCACGATTTCCTCGGCCTGGACAGTGGCCATCGCCGTCCCAAGTTCGTCAAGGATTTCCTTGCCGAAGGCGGCTCGGTGGCCGGTGCCACCCGCGCGTTTGCCGACGCCGTGCGCGACGGCAGCTTCCCCGACGAACAGCACGCCTACGCCCAATGATCCAGACCTTCAACGAGCTCGGCGCGCTGCGCGGGCAGATCGCCCAGTGGAAGCGCGAGGGCCTGCGCGTGGCGCTGGTGCCGACCATGGGCAACCTGCATGGGGGCCACCATTCGCTGGTGGCCCTGGCCCGCCAGTATGCCGACAAGGTGGTGGCGAGCATCTTCGTCAACCCGACCCAGTTCGGGCCGAACGAGGACTTCAGCCGCTACCCGCGCACGCCCGAGGCCGACGTTGCCGGGCTGGAGCAGGCTGGCTGCGATGCGGTGTGGCTGCCCAGCGTCGAGGCGATGTACCCGCTGGGCGTGGACAAGACCACGCGCGTGCACGCGCCGGGCGTGAGTGAAGTGCTGGAAGGTGCCAGCCGCCCGGGGCACTTCGATGGCGTCTGCACGGTGGTGGCGCGCCTGTTCCTGCAGGTGCAGCCGGAGGTGGCCGTGTTCGGTCGCAAGGACTACCAGCAGCTTGCCGTGATCAGGCAGATGGTGGCCGAGCTGTCGTTCCCGATCCAGATTGTTGGTGCGGAGATCGTGCGCGACGAGGATGGCCTGGCCAAGAGCTCGCGCAACCAGTACCTGAGCGCCGAACAGCGTCCGGTCGCGACCACCATCCACCGGACCCTGCTGGGCATGCGCGAAGGCTACGTGGCCGGGCAGGCACGTGATCGCATCGAGGCCGAGGCCACTGCCGCATTGCAGGCGGCCGGTTTCCAGGTTGACTACGCGGTGCTGCGCACTCCGGAGCTGGCCGAGCCGACCTTCGACGGCGGCGGCCGGGTGGCGCTGATCGCCGCACGGCTGGGTACCACCCGGCTGATCGACAACCTGGAGTTCTGAGTTCCGGCGGCGCCGCGCGATGCATGGGGTCAGATCCCTTTCCCAGGGGAAAAGGGATCCGCCCCTGGTTTCACCGCCTACCTGAACAGGTTGCCGGCCGTAATGCCCGGCGCTGTGCGGGTGCTAGAATCCGCTCTTTCCTTTGCTGTTGCAGCGCCCCCATGCACCTGTCCCTGCTCAAGACCAAGATCCACCGCGCCACCGTCACCCATTCCGAGCTGAACTACGAAGGCTCGATCGCCATCGATGACAACCTGCTGGCTGCCACTGGCATCCGCGAGTTCGAACAGGTGCACATCTGGGACGTGACCAACGGTGCGCGCTTCTCGACCTATGCCATCCGCGCCGAAGCCGGCAGCGGCGTTGTCTCGCTCAACGGTGGCGCCGCGCGCCACGTGCAGGTCGGTGACATCATCATCATCGCCGCGTTCGCCAGCATGACCGAGCAGGAAGCTGACAGCTTCAAGCCGAAGCTGGTGTACGTTGATGGCAACAACCAGATCACCCACACCAACGACACGATCCCGACCCAGGCCGCATGACAACGAACAACGGATTCGACTCGCTGCACTCCCACGCCCAGCGCCTGAAGGGCGCAAGCATTCCCGGTCTGCTCGCCGCCGAACCCGGCCGCGTGCAGGACCTGGCGCTGCGGGTCGGTCCGTTGTACGTCAACTTCGCCCGTCAGAAATACGATGCCGCGGCGCTGCAGGCGTTGCTGGCGCTGGCTGCTGACCGTGATGTCGGTGGCGCCATCACCCGCCTGTTCCGCGGCGAGCAGGTCAATCTGACCGAAGGCCGCGCCGCGCTGCATACCGCGCTGCGTGGCGACGTGGTCGATGCGCCGGTGGCGGCCGAGGCCTATGCCACCGCGCGTGGCATCCGCCAGCGCATGGGCGTGCTGGTGCGCGCGCTGGAAGACAGCGGCGTGACCGATGTGGTCAGTGTCGGCATCGGGGGTTCCGACCTTGGCCCGCGCCTGGTCGCCGATGCGCTGCGCCCGGTCAGCGGTGCGCGTCTGCGCGTGCATTTCGTGTCGAACGTGGACGGCGCCGCCATGCAGCGCACGCTGGCCACGCTGGATCCGGCGAAGACCGCCGGCATCCTCATCTCCAAGACCTTCGGCACGCAGGAAACCCTGCTCAACGGCCAGATCCTGCACGACTGGCTGGGTGGCAGCGAGCGCCTGTATGCGGTCAGCGCCAATCCGGAGCGCGCCGCCAAGGCCTTCGCGATCGCCGCCGATCGCGTGCTGCCGATGTGGGACTGGGTCGGTGGCCGTTATTCGCTGTGGTCGGCGGTCGGTTTCCCGATTGCGCTGGCAATCGGCTTCGAACGTTTTGAACAGTTGCTGGAAGGCGCGGCGCAGATGGATGCGCATGCGCTGGATGCACCGCTGGAGCGCAACCTGCCGGTGCTGCATGGCCTCACCGACATCTGGAACCGCAACCTGCTGGGCCATGCCACGCACGCGGTGATGACCTACGACCAGCGCCTGGCGCTGCTGCCGGCTTACCTTCAGCAGCTGGTGATGGAAAGCCTGGGCAAGCGCGTGCAGCGCGACGGCCAGCCGGTCACCGTCGACACCGTGCCGGTGTGGTGGGGTGGGGCGGGCACCGATGTGCAGCACAGCTTCTTCCAGGCGTTGCACCAGGGCACCAGCGTCGTTCCGGCCGACTTCATCGGCTGTGTGCACAACGATGATCCCTATACGATCAATCACCAGGCCTTGCTGGCCAACCTGCTGGCGCAGACCGAAGCACTGGCCAATGGCCAGGGCAGCGAAGATCCGCACCGCGACTACCCGGGGGGCCGGCCGAGCACGCTGATCCTGCTCGACGCGCTGACCCCGCAGGCGCTGGGTGCACTGATTGCCATGTACGAGCACGCTGTGTACGTGCAGTCGGTGATCTGGAACATCAACGCCTTCGACCAGTTCGGTGTCGAACTGGGCAAGCAGCTGGCCAGTGGCCTGCTGCCGGCGCTGCAGGGCGAGGATGTGGCGGTTGCCGACCCGATGACCCGCGAGATCCTGGCGCAGCTGAAGGGCTGATGCCCTGGTAGTGCCGGCCGCTGGCCGGCATTCCGGTGACGTGCCCAGCGTTCATGAGGTTGCCGGCCAGCGGCCGGCACTACCGGCGCATGGCGTGGCGTCTCACCGGCTCGGATCGCGCTCCGGGCTGGGCCGCTTGGCCAGCTTGCGCTGCAGTGAGCGCCGGTGCATGCCGAGCAGGCGTGCGGCCGCTGACACGTTGCCGCCGGTCTCGTGCATCGCCTGCTGGATGTGTTCCCATTGCAGGCGGCTGATCGGCGTCATCGCATCGGGCACTTCCATTTCGCCATCGTCGGCCGGGCCGTCGTCCTCCTCACCGAGGGCGCGCAGGATCATCGGCACCGTGGCCGGCTTCGGCAGGTAATCATCCGCGCCCAGCTTGATCGCCTCCACTGCGGTGGCGATGCTGGCATAGCCGGTCACCAGCAGGATGCGCATGTCCGCGCGCAGTGCGCGCAGCGGCTGGATCAGCGCCAGGCCGGAATCGCTGCCCAGCTTCAGGTCGATCAGCGCGAACGCCGGCGGATGCTGGCGGGCCAGTGCCAGGGCACTGGCGGCATCCTGTGCGGTCTGTGTTTCCAGGCCCTTGCGGGCCAGGCTGCGCTGCAGGGTGCGCAGGTACAGCTCGTCGTCGTCGACCAGCAGACCAAGGGTTGAGGCGCTCATGGGGTTTCCTCGCGTGGGGCCAGCGGCAGGCGGAAGCCGACGCGGCTGCCGGCCCCCTGGGCCGGGCGCATCCACATCTCGCCGTCGAGGCGTTCGATGGTGGCATGGGACAGGGCCAGGCCGACGCCCATGCCCTCGCTCTTGCTGCTGCCGAACAGCTTGCCCGGCAGCACGGCGGCACGGGCGTCGAAACCATGGCCGTAGTCGCGTACTTCGCCGATCAGGTCGTCGCCCTCGATGCGCAGGTCCAGGTCCACGCGCGGCCGGCCGGCCTTCTCGCCGGCATCGGCGGCATTGTTGAGCAGGACCATCAGCAGGTGGCCTACGCCCGGGTCGAGTGGCAGCCGCAGCGGCGCATCGTCGTTGCGATGCAGGTCGATGGTCGGTCGCACCAGGCGCCATTGCTCCAGCACCTGCTGGGCGCTGGAGTGGCTGCGACCCGGTGCATCGGCCGAAGCCGGGGCGGCCAGTGCCAGCACGCGCTCACGGCACTGCACCAGCAGCTCGCGCAGGGTTTCCATGTCCTCGCGCACTTCCGGCTCTTCGCTGCGCTCGGCGACGTCATCGGCGAGCAGGGTCATGGTCGCCAGCGGTGTGTTCAGCTCATGTGCCACCGAGGCGGCATGGGTGGCCAGGGCGACGATGCCCTCGTTGCGGGCGAAGCGCTCACGCAGCGCCGACAGTTCCAGTTCGCGCTCCCGCAGGGCCAGTGCCAGGCGGGTGGAGAAGGCCAGCACCACTGTGGCGGAAATCAGGAAGTTGGCGACCACGCCCCAGCGATTGAGGTCCTGAGCGCGGAAGTAGCCGTCCGGCAGCGCCTGCCCGAAGATGCCGCTGGCGGCGTAGCCGAGCAGGCAGGCCAGCGCGACCGCCAGTGCCCAGCGCAGGGGCAGGGCGAACGCGGCCAGCGCGATCAGGATCAGGAACAGTGAACTGAACGGGTTGGCCATGCCGCCGCTCCAGCCCACCATCCAGGTCAGGATGATCACGTCCACCAGGATATGGCCGAATGCGGTCAGCGGCGCAGTGTCGGCCGCTTCCGGGCGCAGCTGGGTGTAGACGTTGAACAGGGCCAGCACCGCCACGCCGGCCCACAACGGCAGCTGCGGCAACGGCAGGCCCAGCACCCAGGTCGCGACCAGGATGGTGGCGGCCTGGCCGCCTACGGCAAGCCAGCGCAGGCTGCACAGGGTACGGAGAAACGGGGCGTCGGGACCGGTCATTCACGCTCATCGTATGCGTTCATGCGTGTACATGCCTGCGACAATCGGCCGCAGCCGTGCCGCAGGCTGAATGCGAGTCACCCCGAATGCGGGAGTGGGCGGTAGAATGCGCCCATGCACGACGCCGTCACCCGCCCGACTCCCCCCTCCGATGCCACCGCCTGGCCCCGTCGCCAGACCCATGCCGTCCAGATCGGCGGGGTCACCGTAGGCGGCGGCAAGCCGGTGGTGGTGCAGTCGATGACCAACACCGATACGTCCGACGTGGCCTCCAGCGTGAAGCAGGTGGCCGAGTTGTGGCGTGCCGGCTCGGAGATGGTGCGGTTGACCGTCAACACCGTGGAAGCCGCTGCGGCCATTCCGCGCATCGTCGACAAGCTGGCGATGATGGGTATCGATGTACCGCTGATCGGTGACTTCCACTACAACGGCCACCAGCTGCTCACCGCCGAACCGGCATGTGCGGAAGCGTTGGCCAAGTACCGCATCAACCCGGGCAATGTCGGCTTCGGCAAGAAGAAGGACCTGCAGTTCGCCCAGTTGATCGAGTTCGCGATCCGCTACAACAAGCCGGTGCGCATCGGTGCCAACTGGGGCTCGCTGGACCAGGCCCTGGCGGCCAGGCTGATGGACGAGAACAACCTGCGCGAGCAGCCCTGGGACGCCGGCCGCGTGCTGCGTGAGGCGCTGATCCGTTCGGCGCTGGATTCGGCCGAGCAGGCCGTGGAACTGGGCCTGCCGCGCGATCGGATCGTGCTGTCGGCCAAGGTCAGTGGCGTGCAGGAACTGATCGCGGTGTACCGCGACCTGGCGCAGCGCTCGGACTTCGCCCTGCACCTGGGCCTGACCGAAGCCGGTATCGGCAGCAAGGGCATCGTCGCCTCGTCGGCAGCGCTGAGCGTGCTGCTGCAGGAAGGCATCGGTGACACCATCCGCATCTCGCTGACCCCGGAACCGGGCCAGTCGCGCACGCAGGAAGTGATCGTCGCCCAGGAACTGCTGCAGACCACCGGCCAGCGCGCCTTCACGCCGCTGGTCACGGCCTGCCCGGGCTGCGGCCGCACCACCTCCGAGTTCTTCCAGGAACTGGCCAAAGTGGTGCAGAACCACGTGCGCGAGAAGATGCCGCTGTGGAAGATCCACCACCCGGGTGCGGAGAACATGACCCTGGCGGTGATGGGCTGCATCGTCAACGGGCCGGGTGAGTCGCGCCATGCCAACATCGGCATCTCCTTGCCGGGCACGGGCGAGACGCCGGCAGCACCGGTATTCGTCGATGGCGAGAAGAAGGTGACCCTGCGTGGCGACAACATCGCCCAGGAGTTCGTCGCCCTGATCGACGATTACGTCGAACACAAATATGTCCGAAGCGCCGGATAAGCCTGCGATCCTCGCCGCTCCGGAGTCGGCCTCCGGTTTCCGCCACTGGATGGCGCGCAACGCCTGGCGCCTGGTCCTGCTGTTCGGTGGCGTACTGCTGCCGTTGGCGGGCTTCGTCGCCCTGGCTGACGAAGTGCACGAATTTGAATCGTTCCATTTCGATGCGCCGCTGCTGTGGCAGATGCATGGCCTGCATTCGCCATGGCTGGACCGCTTCTTCGTGCTCATCTCGAAACTGGGCTACGAGTGGTTCCTGATCCCTGCTGACGTGCTGATCATCGGTGCGCTGCTGGGCTACCGGCGCTGGCGCGAGGCGACCTTCGTCGCGGTCAGTTTCGTGGGATCGGCGTTGCTGAACACGGGCAGCAAGCACTTCTTCCAGCGCCAGCGCCCCAGCCTGTGGGAGTCGATTGCGCCGGAATCGACGTTCAGCTTCCCCAGCGGGCACGCCATGGGCTCGATGACCCTTGCCGCGACCCTGGTGCTGCTGGCCTGGAATACCCGTTGGCGCTGGCCGGTACTGCTGCTGGCGCCCCCGTTCAGCCTGCTGGTGAGCGTCTCACGGGTCTATCTGGGCGTGCATTATCCCTCGGACATCCTGGCCGGATGGTGTGCCGCGCTGGTTTGGGTGGTAGGGTGCTATCTGGTCATGTTCAGTCGCCGGCATCCTTGGCGACGTCGGGATTCGCCGCCAGCGACGGCCAGCGAAGCATCATCACAGGGGGGTGACGTGGATGACCCTTCCGAGGCGTCTACGTAATAGATCAGTTGTTTCGTTGCAGCAGGTTCTGCAAGACAGGGGGCAAGCACAACGCGCGTTACTGTGATGCGCAAGGCAGAACGCCTGGATCGCGTCCCGAACGCGCTTGCAGGGGTATCGGCGCCCTGCCTAGCTTGACCTGCAATGGCCGCATTCGAAGAGGTACGTGAATGACGATTCGAGTCTACCTGGTGGATGACCATGCGCTGGTCCGCACCGGGATGAAGATGATCCTGTCGGGGGAGACCGACATCGAGGTGGTGGGCGAAGCCGAGACGGGGGAAGACGCACTGCGCGACGTCCGCCAACTGTTGCCGGACGTGGTGCTGTGCGACCTGCACCTGCCCGGTGTGAGTGGCATGGAAGTGACCGAGCGCATCGTCCGCAGCCACCGCAACACCCGCGTGGTGATCGTATCGGTGCTGGAAGACGGGCCGCTGCCGAAGCGCTTGCTGGAGGCGGGGGCCGCGGGCTACATCGGCAAGGGCTGCGATGCACAGGAGCTGCTGCGCGCGGTGCGCGATGTGGCCATGGGCCGTCGCTACCTGGGCACCAGCATCGCGCAGAACCTGGCACTGTCGACGGTGGAGGGCAATGGATCGCCGTTCGACAGCCTGTCGCCGCGCGAACTGGAAGTAGCCTTGCTGCTGACCCAGGGCCTGCGCCAGGAAGACATCGCGCGGCGCCTGAGCCTGAGTGCGAAGACGGTGAACACGCACAAGGCGCGGTTGTTCGAGAAGATGGGGATCCACGACAACATCGCGCTGGCGCGCATGGCCAGCCAGTATGGGCTGGTGGATCCGGCGCGGCCGTTGTAAGGGTTTCGGCCAACGGCTGAGCCCCTCGCGGTGGTGGTGCGGTTGGATTTCTGGGGTTGGCCCTGCGGAGGGACCGCGCAGGGGACGCCGTGAATCCATCCTTGGGACTCGGGCGCGCCGTCCATGGCGCGTACGCCCCTGCGCAATCCCTCCGCAGGGCCACCGACAGTTTCCGTGCGCCGCCACCGCGGAATGAAGATTGAAGAGCAGGAGCGGGTCGCGCGCTGTGCGCGCTCGCAGCCTGGCGTCGGATCCCTTTCCCGGCGGGAAAGGGATCTGACCCCGATCTACATGTCAGTGGCCGCGCACGCGCTTGATGATCTTCGCGGCGTCGGCGGCGCTGGCGCGCACCTTGTCCCATTCGCCGTCGACAATCCAGTTGCCCGGCACCATCCACGAACCACCGATGCAGACCACGTTCTTCTGCTCGAGGTACTCGGCGGCGGTGTTCTCGGTGATGCCGCCGGTCGGGCACAGCTTGAGGTCGGCAACCGGGCCGGCCAGTCCCTTGATCATCGCCAGCCCGCCCACGGCTGTGGCCGGGAACAGCTTGCACACGCGGAAACCGCGGGCGTAGAGCGACAGCAGCTCGGTCGGCGTCGCCGCACCCGGCACCACCGGCAGCGGCGCAGCGGCAAGTGCATCAGCCAGCGCCGGCGGCGTCCCCGGGGTCACCAGGAAGTCAGCACCCGCATCGATCGACTGCTGCATCTGCTCCACGGTCAGCACCGTACCGGCACCCACCACCACGTCCGGCAGCTCGCGCTTGAGCATTGCCAGCGCTTCCATCGCCACCGGCGTGCGCAGCGTCAGCTCGATCGCCGGCAGACCACCTTCCAGCAGCGCCGCACTGACCGCTCGCGCCTGGTCCAGCGTATGAATCGTCACCACCGGCAGGATGCCCGCCGCGTGCAACAGCTCCGCCGCCTTCACCTGATGTTGTTCGATACCCATAGCTCTGCTTCTGCCTTTGCTTTCGAATTTGATTTTCAATGATCACTTCGCGGCATTGATGCGCCGGAGAGTGGGATGCGGCGGAGGGCAGGCCGTCGCCAGGACCGTCCGCGCCATGGATGGCGCGACCGAGCCTACAGGGACGTATTTACGGCGTGTCCTGGCGACGGCCTGCCCTCCGCCGCCACCCGCAAACTGACCGCCGCGGCAAACCCACAACGCTCTTCAACCTTCAGGCGTCCTTCGCCTCATGCGGCGCCGCCGCCGCTGCGGCATCGTGCCCCAGCTCATACTCCGCGTCGTACTCCCACGGCCCGCCATCGGCCGCCGCCGGCCCGCACGAAATCGAAATCGCGCCCTGGTCGGCCGGGCCCACCACGCGACGGTTGATCGCGAACAGGTTGCGGCCCAGGTCATGCGCGGCCGGCGCGGTGTTCGGCGCCAGCGGACGTGCTGCCCATTCCGCCGCGTCCACCAGCACTTCCAGCGTGCCGGCCTCGCCGTCGAGGCGGATCATGTCGCCCTCGCGGACCTTGGCCAGCGGGCCACCACGCGCCGCTTCCGGCGTCACATGGATGGCCGCCGGGATCTTGCCCGACGCACCGGACAGGCGGCCGTCGGTGACCAGCGCCACGCGCCGGCCCTGGTTCTGCAGCAGGCCCAGCAGCGGTGCCAGCGAATGCAGTTCGGGCATGCCGTTGGCACGCGGGCCCTGGTAGCGCACCACCGCCACGAAGTCCTGCGGCAGCAGGCCACCGGCGTGCAGCTTGGTCAATACCTGCGGTGCATCGACCACCACCGCAGGTGCTTCGATCGTCCGGTACTGCGGTTTCACCGCCGACAGCTTGATCAGCGACTTGCCGAGGTTGCCACGCAGCAGGCGCAGGCCGCCCTGGTGCTCGAACGGATTGTCGACGCCACGAACCACTTCGTCATCGGCGCTGTGTTCCAGGCCCGGCAGGTAGACCAGCCGGCCGTCACGCAGTTGCGGCTCGCGCGCATAGTCGGACATGCCGCCACGCGCGACGCTGACCAGATCGCCGTGCATCAGGCCCGCCTTGATCAGCTCGCCGAACACGAAGGCCGGGCCGCCAGCGGCCGCGAAACGGTTCACGTCGGCCTCGCCGTTCGGGTAGACACGGGCCAGCAGCGGAATCAGCTGCGACAGTTCGTCGAAGTCGTCCCAGGTCAGCACGATGCCGGCCGCACGCGCCACCGCGATCCAGTGGATGGTGTGGTTGGTCGAACCGCCAGTGGCCATCAGCGCGATGACCGCGTTGATGATCGCGCGCTCGTCGATGATCCGGCCCAGCGGGCGGAAGTCGTCGCCCAGTGCGGTGATGTCCAGCGCGCGTTCGGTTGCCTCGCGGGTCAGGGCGTCGCGCAGCGGCGTGCCCGGATTGACGAACGATGCGCCCGGCAACTGCACGCCCATGGCTTCCAGCAGCACCTGGTTGGAGTTGGCCGTGCCGTAGAAGGTGCAGGTGCCCGCACCGTGGTACGACGCGGACTCGGCTTCCAGCAGCTCTTCGCGGGTGGCCTCACCGGCGGCGTAGCGCTCGCGCACTTCGGCCTTCTGCTTGTTCGGGATGCCCGGGGTCATCGGGCCGGCCGGTACGAACACCGCCGGCAGATGGCCGAAGGCCAGCGCACCGATCAGCAGGCCCGGCACGATCTTGTCGCACACGCCGAGGTAGACGGTGGTATCGAACATGTCATGGCTGAGGCCGATGGCCGTGGCCTGGGCAATGACATCGCGCGAGAACAGCGACAGCTCCATGCCACCACGGCCCTGGGTGACACCGTCGCACATCGCAGGGACGCCGCCGGCGACCTGTGCGGTGGCGCCCAGCTCGCGGGCGATGTCGCGGATCTGTTCGGGATAGGTCTCGAACGGCTGGTGGGCCGACAGCATGTCGTTGTAGGCGGTGATGATGCCCAGGTTCGGCGTCACGCCGCCGCGCAGGCGGCTCTTGTCGGTGCCGCCGCAGGCGGCGAACCCGTGGGCGAGGTTGCCGCAACTCAGGCGGCTGCGGAACGGGCCCTCACGCAGGGAGGCATCGATCGCGGCCAGATAGGCGGCGCGCGAGGCGGCGCTGCGGCGGATGACGCGCTCAGTGATGGCTTGCAGTTGAGGATGGAGGCTCATTGGCTACCGGCGTTCATGGTGGCGAGAGGCAAGCGGCGGCACGGCGCCGCCGCCGACATCAATCAGCCCAGTGGACGCGCAGGCGCGCGCCTTCCAGGTTGATCGCATTGAGGATCGGGTACTGCTGGGCGTCGTTGCTGTCCAGCGCCTGGCGCAGTACCTGCAGCTTCTGCTTGCCACGCAGCAGCAGCAGGCGCTGGCGGCACTGGCGCAGGCCGTGCGGGGTCAGCGTGATGCGCAGCGGCCACTGGTTCGCGCCTGGGCAGCCGGTGGCATCCAGCGCGGCATAGGGCAGGGTGCTTTCCAGTGCGCGTGCGAGGTCTTTCGAGCCCGGGAACAGCGAGGCGGTGTGCCCGTCGTTGCCCATGCCCAGCGCTACCAGGCTCGGCGGCTGGCTGTGCTGCGCCTGCAGGTTGGCGGTGTACACGCATTCGGGCAGTGGCTTGCCGATCCGTACCAGCGGATCGAAGTGGGCGCCCTCGGTGCGCTTGAGCAGGTGCTCGCGCACCAGCCAGGCGTTGCTGTCGCGATCCTGCGGCGACAGCCAGCGCTCGTCGGCCAGGCTCACTTCAACACGGTCCCAGTGCACGTCCAGCTCGGCCAGTGCCTGGTAGACCGGGGCCGGCGTGGTGCCGCCGGACAACAGGATGCGGGCGCGGCCCACTTCATTGATGTCGTGGTTGAGGGTGCGTGCCATCTCAGCGGCCACCGCTTCGATCCAGCCGTCGGCGTCGCCGTGCTGGATGAACTCGATGCGGTCGTCGTGGAAGCTGGGGTTCATGCGGCAACTCCTGGTGCGTCACGTTCGGCGTCGGTGGCATAGGCAGCGGCGCCCAGCAGTCCGGCGTGGGGATGCATCACCGCCAACGAGGGCACGCGCGCCATGATCGAGGAGAAGCGGCCCTTGTGTTCGAAGCGCTGGCGGAAACCGGAGTGCTGCAGCGAATCGAGCATCTTCGGGGTCAGGCCTCCGGTCAGGAACACGCCATCCCAGGCGCCCTGGGTGAGCACCAGGTCACCGGCGATGGCGCCGAACACGGCGCAGAACACGTCCACGGTGCGCATTGCCTGCGGATCACCGTGAAGGGCACGGGCGGTCACGTCCACCGGCTGCAGCTGGCCCGGGTCGATACCGGCCATCTCGCACACGGCGCGGTGGATGTTGACCAGGCCGGGGCCACAGATCAGGCGCTCGTTGGAGACGCGGCCGAACTGTTCGGACAGGATCTCGAGGATGCGGATCTCTTCCGGAGTTCCCGGCGGGAAACTGACATGGCCGCCTTCGGTTTCCAGCGGATAGCAGCGGCCGTGGCGCATGATCAGGCCGCCCACGCCGAGGCCGGTACCCGGCCCGATCACTGCGTAGTTGCGCGGCTGGCCCGGCTTGCCCGGAACCCAGGCGGCACCGCCGACCTGGACCACGTCCTCGGGTTGCAGCAGTGAGATCGCCATCGCCTGTGCGGCAAAGTCGTTGATCAGGTGCAGTTCGTCGAAACCGAGCATCGCTGCGGTGCGGTTGCGCGAGATCACCCACGGATGGTTGGTGATGCGCGCTTCATCGCCATCAACGCGACCGGCCACTGCGAACACGCCGCGGCTTGCGCTGGCGCCGATCTGTTCCAGATGGTGGCGCGCGGCATCACCCAGCGAAGGGAACTCCGCCACCGCGTATTCGCGGATGCTGTCCTTCCGCAGCGGCGCGTCCTGCGAGGTGTCGGCCAGGGCGAATCGGGCGTTGGTGCCGCCGATGTCGGCCACCAGCACCGGCTGCGAGCTGGCGCTCATGCCGACGCTCCGCTGTCCGGTGCGTCCACGCCCTGCGGCAGGAACTCGCCGGCATTGCTTGGGCCCCATTGGCCGGCGGGGTAGGGCTCCAGCGGCAGCTTGGCGTCCTTCCACGCGTCGGCGACGCTGTCGATCCAGGCCCACGCTGCACGCACTTCGTCGTCGCGCACGAACAGCGTGTGATTGCCATTGAAGGCATCCAGGAACAGGCGCTCGTAAGCGATGCGGCGATGCAGGCCGGTTGGCACTGACAGTTCCAGTTCCAGCGGATGCAGTTCCAGCGCGCCCCATTCCGGGCCGGCCAGGCTGCTCATCAGGCCCAGTTCGATGTTTTCCTGCGGCTGCAGCTGGAACACCAGGCGGTTCGGTGCGGCCTGCGCGCGCTGCGGGCGCTCGAACAGCCAATGGGTGACCGGCTTCAGCGTGACCACCACGCGGGTGGTGCGCTCGGGCAGGCGCTTGCCGGTGACCAGATGGAACGGCACGCCGCTCCAGCGCCAGTTGTCGATATGCGCGGTGACACCGGCGAAGGTTTCCACGTCGCTGCCTTCCGGCGGCTGGTAAGCCTGCGCCGGCTGGCCGTTGATGGTGCCGGCGGTGTAGCGGCCGCGGATGCTGTCACGCGCGGCGTGCTTCGCGTCGAGCGGGCGAAGGGCGCGCAGCACCTTGACCTTCTCGTCGCGGATGCGGTCGGCTTCCAGCGACGCCGGCGGCTCCATCGCCACCATGCACAGCAGCTGCAGGATGTGGCTCTGCACCATGTCGCGCAGCGCGCCGGAGCGGGCGTAGTAGGCGTCACGGCCGTCCACGCCTTCGCTCTCGGCCACCAGGATGTGCACCGATTCGATGTAGTTGCGGTTCCACACCGCTTCCAGCAGCGTATTGCCGAAGCGCAGCGCGATCAGGTTCTGCACTGCCGCCTTGCCCAGGTAGTGGTCGAGGCGGAACACGCGGTCCTCGTCGATCCACTGGCCGATGGTGCTGATGATTTCCTCGGCGCTCTCGCTGTCGCTGCCGATCGGCTTCTCCAGCATCAGGCGTGCCGGCGCGGCGAGGGCGCCGCCCTTGGCCAGGCCTTCGCAGGTGGAAATGTACAGGCCCGGCGGAATGGCGAGGTAGCTGACGCACTTGCGGTGCACCAGGTCGGAGACCGCAGCGGCAACCGAGTCGACGTCGCGCAGGTCCACCGAACGGTAGTCGATGCGGCGCAGCAGGGCAGCGATGTCGTCCTGCGTGGCCATCGGCATGGCCTGCTGCAGGCGCGGCCGCAGGATGTCATGGAAGGCTTCGGTGTCATGCCCGGACAGGGCCAGTGCGCGGATGCGGAAGTCCTCCGGCAGCAGGCCGTCGCCAAGCAGGCGAAGCAGCGAAGGGAACAGGTAGCGCTGGGCCAGATCACCTGTGGCACCGAACAGGAAGAGGGTGTCGTGCATCGCTCGAGTTTCAGATCCGGGTGACATCGTTGTCAATCGCTTCATGGCTGGGTTCGGGGGACATCCGCGCAACTGCCTGTCCGAGGTTCGTCAGGGGCGATCTCCGGGGTTGCGGAAGACCGTTCCATTCGAAACCACTACCTCGGCGGAACCTTCGTTCAACCGCCGACGCAGATCGGTGCGCACCGATCATCGGATAGTGCCACGTGAAAACGTTTACATGGCAGAATGGGCAACTGTATTCGATTGCAGTGCTCGCCGTCATGCGGCAGGCGCGCAATCATCACTGCCATCGGGAGGGCCGAGGCAGTCCCAAAAGACAGCCCGGCTTCGGGCGGACCGGATAGGTGATATGGCAAAAGTGCAGTTGCAGGGTGTGCGCAAGGTCTATGACAACGGCCAGGTCGCGGTGAAGGACGCCACCTTCGAGGTCGCCGATGGCGAGCTGATGGTGCTGGTCGGTCCGTCCGGCTGTGGCAAGTCGACCCTGTTGCGGATGGTGGCGGGCCTGGAAGAGATCAGCGGTGGCACGCTGACCATTGGTGATCGCGTGGTCAACGACGTGGCGCCGAAGGATCGCGACATCGCCATGGTGTTCCAGAGCTACGCGTTGTATCCGCACATGACCGTGGCCGAGAACCTGGCCTTCGGCCTGAAGCTGCGCGGGCATGACAAGGCAACCATCGACAAGCGCATCGCCGAAGCCGCGCAGACGCTGGGCCTGACCGAGATGATGGACAAGCTGCCCAAGGCGATGTCCGGTGGCCAGCGTCAGCGCGTGGCACTGGGCCGGGCGCTGGTGCGCGAGCCGGCGGTGTTCCTGCTCGACGAGCCGCTGTCCAACCTCGACGCCAAGCTGCGCCACAGCGTGCGCACCGAGATCGCGCAGTTGCACCGCAAGCTGGGCACCACCATGATCTACGTGACGCACGACCAGGTTGAAGCGATGACCCTGGGCCAGCGCATCGTGGTGCTGAAGGACGGCATCATCCAGCAGATCGATACGCCGATGGCGCTCTACGACCGCCCGGCCAACCTGTTCGTGGCCGGTTTCCTCGGCAGCCCGGCGATGAACGTGCTGCGCGGCACGCTGCAGGGCGATGCCGGCGGCGTGAGCGTGGTCGACGGCGAATGGCGTGCCCCCCTGGGCCAGGCGACGATCGATCCGGCATGGCTGCAGAAGCCGATCGCGGTGGGCGTGCGCCCGGAGCACCTGCAGCCGGCGGCTGCCGATGATGCGCATGCATTCACCGCGCGCATCGAAGGCATCGAACCGGTCGGCAACGAGATCTTCGTCAACATGAGCAGTGGCCAGCACGCGCTGACCATGCGCGTGGCACCACAGTCGCTGCCAGCAGTGGGCGAGCAGATCCGCGTGGCGATTCACCCGCAGGGCCTGCATTTCTTCAACCCGGAAACCGGCGAGCGGCTCTGATTCTGTAGAGCCGAGCCCATGCTCGGCTACTTCGTTGCAGTGCGGACCAACGGTCCGCACCCACCGGGTCGGTCAGTAGATCCACGCCATGCGTGGATGAGGGCGCGTCAGATTCAGCGGGCCAGGCCATCCAGCAGCGGTACGCGCTGCGCAATGGCATCACCCACCTGCAGCTCGGCGTCGCCAGCCTCCAGCGGCAGCACCGCCAGCGCCAGGTCACCGGCTACGCTGGCGATCGTGCCCAGCGTCGCGCCGTCCTGCAGCACGCCATCGCCGGCCTGTGCCGGTGCCGCAGTATGCAGCAGCTGCACCGCGCGCTTGGCCTTGCCGAGGAAGTGGGTGCGGGCGACGATTTCCTGGCCCGGGTAGCAGCCTTTCTTCACGCTGTAGCCATTCAGGCGGTCCAGGCCCAGCTGCTGCGGGGTCCACACTTCGCGCTGGCTTTCGTCCAAGCGCGGCAATCCGTAGCGCAGGTCGGCCTGGCGCCAGGCGAGGGCGAAGGCGGCCTCATCGGTTTCGCTGCCGGATGCAACGGCAGCCGCCGCCCCGATGCGCAGGGTGCGCGGCAGGGCGTCGCTGCCCAGGTCCAGCTCCCAGCCGTCACCTGCAGCGAGCGCGATCGCGGCGCCGCTGGCAGCCTCGGGCGCAGTGAACGCACCGGCCACGGCCAGATCGCTGCGCACCTGTACCTGCACCTTGCGACGGAACACGAAGCGCTGCAGTTGCGACGCAATCGCATCGGCATCGCCGTCGGCCAGCACCAGCATCACGTGATCGTCGGCCAGCCGGAGCAGCTGGAACACTGCCAGGGTGCGGCCCTTGGCAGTCAGCCAGGCGCTCCACTGCCAGTGCAGCAGGGGCAGGGCGGTGACATCGCTGCTGAACTGGGCGTGGGCGAAGGCGGCCGCATCCGGGCCCTGCAGGCTCAGCAGCTGGTGGCCGGGCAGGCGCGGATATCCGACGAAAGCAGGGGGCAGGTTGTCAGGCACGTGAACGAGGTCTAAAATTTGTGCGTTGCGAGACCGAACATGATAGGCCAAACAACCCCCACTCCCGACGACGAATCTGAAGCCCCGCTGGTCCCCGCGGCACCCGTGCCAGTGGAACAGGAAAAAGCAGAGGAATTCGGCGGCCGCGGCGGACTTGATCCGGTGCGGTATGGCGATTGGGAGAAAAACGGACGCTGCATCGATTTCTGATCAGCATTGAGCCAACGCGGCCGCGTGCCGCCCAGCCGAGACAACGAGCCCAGCGAATGGCGACCAGACAACGCCCACTTTCCCCGCACCTTCAGGTGTATCGCTGGCAGATTCAGATGGCCACCTCGATCCTGCATCGAGCCACTGGCATCTTTCTGTCTGTTGGTGCCCTCATCATCGCTGCCGGCCTGCTGGCCCTGATGATGGGGCCCGAGTCCTGGAACTGCTTCACCGGCCATGCCGGGGCCTGGTATGGCCGCGTGTTCCTGTTCGCGTGGACATGGTCGTTCGCCTATCACCTGTGCAATGGCATCCGCCATGTAGTGCAGGACTTCGCCATCGGCTTCAGCATCCCTGCCTTCATCCGCAGCAGCTGGCTGTCGGTCATCGGCAGCCTGGTGATCACCCTGCTGGTGTGGGCCTATGTGATGTTCGGAGGTGCCGCGTGAGCAAGTTCCGTACCCCGCTGAAGAACGTGCGCGGCCTGGGCTCGGCCAAGACCGGCACCGAGCATTTCGTGCACCAGCGCCTGACCGCCGCCGCGCTGGTGGTGCTGGGCATCTGGTTCCTGGTCTTCGTACTGGGCCTGCTGGGCTCGGATTACGCGACCGCCGCCGCCGCCGTGGCCAAGCCGTGGAATGCAGTGCCGCTGATCGGCCTGCTGATCGCCATGTTCTGGCACGCGCAGCTCGGCATGCAGGTCGTGCTGGAAGACTACATCCACGAATCGCTGCTGGCCCTGGTGCTGCAGACCGCGGTGAAGTTCGTCGCCGTGCTCGGCATGATCGTCAGTGTGTTTGCGGTGGGCCGCATCGCCCTCGGCGTTGCCTGAGCCCAGGCACCTACACAGGAATCCAGATTAGATGTCCGCTTACAAGATCACCGAACACAAGTACGACATGGTCGTGGTCGGCGCCGGCGGTGCCGGCCTGCGCGCCACGTTCGGCCTGGCCGCCAAGGGCCTGCAGACCGTGTGCCTGACCAAGGTCTTCCCGACCCGTTCGCACACCGTCGCCGCCCAGGGCGGTATTTCGGCCGCACTCGGCAACATGGGCGAGGACGACTGGCGCTACCACTTCTTCGACACCATCAAGGGTTCGGACTGGCTGGGTGACCAGGACGCCATCGAGTACATGTGCCGTGAGGCCATCCCGGCCATCATCGAACTCGAACACTACGGCGTGCCGTTCTCGCGCACCGCCGAAGGCAAGATCTACCAGCGTCCGTTCGGTGGCATGACCACCAAGTACGGCGAAGGCCCGGCGGCGCAGCGTACCTGCGCGGCGGCCGACCGTACCGGCCACGCGATGCTGCACACCCTGTACCAGCAGTCGCTGAAGCACGATGCGCGCTTCATGATCGAGTACTTCGCGCTCGACCTGATCTTCGACGACGAAGGCGCCTGCCGCGGCGTGCTGGCCCTGGACATGTCCGATGGCACGCTGCACCTGTTCCGCGCCCAGGGCGTGGTGCTGGCCACCGGCGGCTACGGCCGTGCCTACTTCAGCGCTACCTCGGCGCACACCTGCACCGGCGACGGTGGCGGCCTGGCCATGCGTGCCGGCATCGCCATGCAGGACATGGAGTTCGTGCAGTTCCACCCGACCGGCATCTACGGCGCCGGCTGCCTGATCACCGAGGGTGTCCGCGGTGAAGGCGGCATCCTGCGCAACAGCAGCGGCGAGCGCTTCATGGAGCGCTATGCACCGCACTACAAGGACCTTGCCTCGCGCGACGTGGTCAGCCGTTCGATGACCATCGAGATCCGCGAAGGCCGCGGCGTCGGCGAGCACAAGGATCACATCCTGCTCGACCTGACCCACCTCGGCCCGGGCGTGATCGACGAGAAGCTGCCGGGCATCGCCGAGAGCGCCCGCATCTTCGCAGGCGTCGACGTGCACAAGCAGCCGATCCCGGTCATTCCGACCGTGCACTACAACATGGGCGGCATCCCGACCAACTACCACGGTGAAGTGGTGCAGAAGGTCGGCGGCAACGACAACGCCGTGGTGCCGGGGCTGTACGCCATCGGCGAAGCGGCCTGCGTGTCCGTGCACGGCGCCAACCGCCTGGGCTCGAACTCGCTGCTCGACCTGGTGGTGTTCGGCCGTGCGGTGGCCAACCGCTGCGCCGAGACCATCAAGCCGGGCGCCGCGCACAAGCCGCTGCCGGCCGATGCCTGCGACAAGGCGCTGGGCCTGCTGGACAAGCTGCGCCACGCCAACGGCGATACCCCGACCTCGGTCATCCGCGACCGCATGCAGCGCACCATGCAGGCCGACGCGGCCGTCTTCCGCACCAGCCAGACGCTGAAGGAAGGCTGCGAGAAGATGGACAAGATCTTCGACTCGTTCCAGGACGTGAAGGTCTCCGACCGTTCGCTGGTCTGGAACTCGGACCTGATCGAGACCTACGAGCTGAACAACCTGCTGCTCAACGCGGTGGCGACGATCAACTCGGCTGAACAGCGCAAGGAAAGCCGTGGTGCGCATGCGCACGAGGACTATCCGGACCGCGACGACGTCAACTGGCAGAAGCACACCCTGGTCAGCGTCGACGAGAAGGGCAAGTGCAGCTTCGACTACCGTCCGGTGCACATGTACACGTTGACCGACGACGTGTCCGTGGTGCCGCCGAAGCCGCGCGTGTACTGATCCGACCCCGCCTACCATGCAATCCGCGCCCACGGGCGCGGGCCGCCTGAGCCAACGAGAGCAGCCATGGCCGAGTTTTCACTCCCCAAGAATTCCAAGATCACGAAGGGCAAGCACTTCCCCGTCAAGAACGGCGGCAAGAATGTGCGCACCTTCAAGATCTACCGCTGGAGTCCGGACGACGACAGCAACCCGCGCACCGATACCTATGAAGTCGATCTGGACGCCTGTGGCCCGATGGTCCTGGACGCCCTGATCAAGATCAAGAACGAGATCGACCCGACCCTGACCTTCCGCCGCTCCTGCCGCGAAGGCATCTGTGGTTCGTGCGCGATGAACATCGACGGCACCAACACCCTGGCCTGCACCCGAGCCATCTCGGACTGCGGCAAGAAGGAAGTGCCGATCTACCCGCTGCCGCACATGAACGTGGTCAAGGATCTGGTTCCGGACCTGACCCACTTCTACGCGCAGTACGCCTCGATCAAGCCGTGGATCCGCACCCAGACCCCGGCACCGCCGGACCGTGAGCGCCTGCAGTCGCCGGAAGACCGCAAGAAGCTCGACGGCCTGTATGAGTGCATCCTGTGCGCCTGCTGCTCGACCAGCTGCCCGAGCTACTGGTGGAACGGCGAGCGTTACCTGGGCCCGGCGATCCTGCTGCAGGCCTATCGCTGGATCATCGACTCGCGCGATGAGGACACCGGCGCGCGCCTGGACGATCTGGAAGATCCGTTCAAGCTGTACCGCTGCCACACCATCATGAACTGTGCCCGGACCTGCCCAAAGGGCCTGAACCCGGCGCTGGCGATCGCCGAGATCAAGAAGCTGATGATGGAGCGCCGCGCCTGATACACGGCGCAGGGTAGATGCATGACCCCAGTAGAGCCACGCCATGCGTGGCTTTGCTGTATCTGGAGAAGCACGATGGAAGACGATGTCCTGCTGAAGAAGCTGCGCTGGCGCTGCCGCCGAGGCATGCGAGAACTGGACCAGCTGTTTGGCCGCTACCTGGACCACGAATGGCGCACTGCGCCGACCGAAGAGCGCGAGGTTTTCCTGTTCCTGCTCGACTGCGAGGACGATAAGTTGTGGCGCTGGTTCATGGGCTATGAGGCCTGCCCGCATGCGCACGCGATCCCCCTCATGCAGAAGATCCTCGCCCTCAAGCCTTGAGTGGCGCCCCTCGCGGCTGCAGGCCGCCGCCCAGGTCGCGGTGCTGCTGGCCGCCCCCTGGTTGCTGCGTGCCTCCGATCTGCCTGCGCGGCTGCTGATGCCCGCGCTGCTGCTGGCCTGGGGCGTCGGGTTGGCCGAACTGGCCTGGCGCCAGCGCCGGCCGCGCGTGCAGGTGCTTCTGCCTCCGCTTCCCGGGCCACTGCAGGTGGCCGGGCGGGACATCGATACGCCAAGGCTGGTGGTGCGTGGCCCATGGCTGTTGTTGCTGTGGCGTGAGGATCGGCGCCGCCGGCGCCTGCTGTTCTGGCCGGATGTGCTCGATTCCGGGCAGCGACGTGAACTGCGACTGGCCGTGGCCGCACGCAGCGTTTCCCGTCAGCCCCGGTCGATGGCACCATAAGCTGAATTGACCGGCGTGCCTGCATGTTCAAACCCATTCCCGTGGCCATTGGCCTGCGCTACCTGCGCGCCAAGCGCCGCAACGGCTTCATCTCCTTCATCTCGATGGCATCGATCCTGGGCATCGCGCTCGGCGTTACAGTGCTGATCACCACTCTGGCGGTGATGAGCGGTTTCCAGAAGGAGATCCGCAGTCGCCTGCTGCAGATGACCGCACACACCACCATCAGCCGCGACGGTGAACCGATGCCGGACTGGATGCGCGTGGTCGATGTCGCCCGCAAGGATCCGCGCGTGGCGGGTGCCGCGCCGTACATCGAGATCCAGTCGATGATCAGCGGCCCGCGCGTGCAGGGTGCGATCATCCAGGGCATCGATCCGGCCCTGGAGCCGAAAGTCTCGGTGATCGACAGGAAGGTCACCAAGGGCAGCTATGACAGCCTCAAGCCGGGCAGCTTCAACCTGCTGCTGGGCAAGGAGCTGGCGATCTGGCTGGGCGTGGACGTTGGCGACCAGGTGCTGGTGACTTTTGCCGAAGTGCAGGGTACGCCTGCCGGTGCAGTGCCACGGATGAAGCGCTTCACCGTCAGCGGCATCTTCGAGGCCGGGTACAACGAGGTCGATCGCGGCGTCGGCTTCGCCAACATGCAGGACCTTGAGCGCGTGCTGCGTAGCGACGGCGCCACCGGCGTGCGGCTGAAGCTGCGCGACATGGACCGTTCGCTGGAAGTGGGCGTGGACCTGGCGCAGAGCCTCGGTGGCGCCTATCGCGTGAGTGACTGGACGCAGCAGAACGCCAATCTCTACCACTCGCTGCGCATGGAGAAGGTGGTGATGGGCATCCTGCTGTCGCTGATCATCGCCATGGGGGCCTTCAACCTGGTGTCCTCGCAGGTGATGCTGGTGACCGACAAGCAGGCCGACATTGCCATCCTGCGCACCCTGGGCCTGACCCCGGGCGGGGTGATGCAGGTGTTCATGGTGCAGGGCTCGTTGATCGGCATCTTCGGCACGCTGGCCGGCCTGATCGGTGGCATCACCCTGACCCTCAACCTGGAACGCATCCTCGGCGCCATCGAGAGCGTGTTCAACGTCAAGCTGCTGCCGGAGGATGTGTACTACATCACCGGCCTGCCGACCGACATGCAGACCGGCGACGTGGTGGCGATCACCGTGGTCGCGCTGCTGATGAGCTTCCTGGCCACCCTGTATCCCGCCTGGCGGGCAGCACGCACCCAGCCGGCGGAGGCCCTGCGTTATGAATAAGGTCGTCAACCGCGGCGATGAAGTGATCCGCGCCGAAGCGCTGGGCAAGACCTATGCCGAAGGGCGCATGCAGACGCCGGTGTTCGATGGGCTGGACCTGACCGTGACTGCTGGCGAGACGGTGGCGATCATCGGTGCCTCCGGTGCCGGCAAGAGCACGCTGCTGCACCTGCTGGGCGGCCTGGACATTCCGACTGCCGGCGAAGTGTATGTGACCGGCCAGCGCATGTCGGCGCTGTCGGATACCGCGCGCGGTCTGCTGCGCAACCAGGCGCTGGGCTTCGTCTACCAGTTTCATCACCTGCTGCCGGAATTCACCGCGCTGGAAAACGTGATGATGCCGGTGCTGCTGGCCGGCACCGCCGTGGCCGAGGCGAGCAGCCGGGCGACCACGCTGCTGGAAGCGGTCGGCCTCGGCCATCGCCTGGACCACAAGCCGGGCGAGCTGTCCGGCGGCGAACGCCAACGTGCCGCAGTGGCGCGTGCGCTGGTCAACCATCCGGCCTGCGTGCTCGGCGACGAGCCGACCGGCAACCTGGATGACCGCACCGCCGGCACCGTGTTCGAGCTGATGCTGGAACTCAACCGCGCGCGCCATACCAGCCTGGTGCTGGTGACCCACGACCGCAGCCTGGCGCGGCGCCTGGACCGGGTGCTGGAGCTGCGCGAAGGGCGCCTGCACGCGCTGGCCCACGCCGACGTCTGAGCGCTGGGACCGCTTTGGTAAAGGCCGGCCTTGGTCGGCTGCTCCTGCAGGGCAAGCGCCAACCAGGGTTGGCGTCTACCGTGGTCCGGCCAATAGCCGCCGACCGGCGGCTGAATGGGGCGCGAGCCGTCGCGCCGGCGTTGCCAGTCCAGGCGCATGATGGCGACAGTTCCCCGAGGAGATCGCCATGAAGACCCCGATCCTGATGGCCGGACTCTGCCTGGCACTGGCCGCCTGTGCGACGACCGGCCGGCTCAGCAGTACCGAAAAACTGGATCTGTACCGTGCCCACGCCGGCGCGCCGCAGAACGACATGCAGTTCTTTGGCAGCCTCAATGGCTGGACCGAGCTGGGCGACAGTGCGCTGGCGGTGTGGACCCGTCCCAGCGAAGCCTATCTGCTGGAGCTGAATGGTCCCTGCCAGGACCTGCCGTATGCGACCGCCATCGGTCTGACCAGCAGCATGGGCCGTGTGTCGTCGCGCTTTGACAAAGTGCTGGTGCGCGACCCCACCGGCGGCCCGCGCCTGCCGTGCTTCATCAACAGCATCCGCAAGCTGGATGTGAAGGCGCTGCGCGCGTCCGAGCAGGAGCTGCGCCAGGCGCAGGTGCAGGAGCGCGAGGAAAACACCGCACCGGTGAAATGATCGAAAAAGGGGACGGAGGGGATTAAGTCGTTTGTGCCACAAACGACTTAATCTCCTCCGTCCCCTTTGGGGTTGTCAGGTTTCCGGGGTGAAGCCGGCCGGCTTTTCCGCGTCCTTCTCGAACAGGAACTTGACCAGTTCGCCTTCAAGGAACGCACGATGTTCCGGCGTGCGCGGCGACAGCCGGTTCTCGTTGATCAGCATGGTCTGGTGCGCCAGCCACGCGGCCCAGGCCTGCTTGCCGATGTTGTTGAAGATGCGCTGGCCCAGCTCACCGGGGTAGGGCACGAAGTCCAGGCCCTCGGCATCGCGTTGTTCGTACTGGCAGAAGACGGTTCGGGGCATGGCACTCACTCGTGGTTGCGGGATTTCTTGGGAGTTCGTTTCGGCGTCTTGATCGTGGCGCCGTCGAGCAGTTTGCGGATCGGTGCCGGCAGGCCCAATGCGGGTAGCTCGTCGTTGGCGACCCAGCGCAGCGTGGGTTCTTCCACACGCAGGCCGCGCACCTTCCGTGACAATACCTGCAGGTGCAGCCTGTAGTGGCTGAAGGTGTGCTGCAGCACCGGCAGTTCCTCTGCATCTTCCAGCGAGCCGTCGACATGTGCGTCGAACCAGTCCTGCAGGTCGCTGCCGGCCTCGGCCTGCGGCAGCGTCCACAGCTGCGCCCAGATGCCGGTGTCCGGCCGCTTCTGCAGCAGCACGCGTTGCTGGGCGTCGCGCAGCAGCAGGGCGACCGCTTCGCGTTCGGGCAGGGTCTTGCTGGGCTTGGGCGTGGGCAGTTCAGCGGTGCGGCCTTCGCGCCGCGCCACGCACGCGTCCTGCAGCGGGCAGATGACGCAGGCCGGCTTGGCCCGGCTGCATACCGTCGCGCCCAGATCCATCTGCGCCTGGGTGTAATCGGCCATGCGCCCGGCCGGCACCTGCGCGACGTGCGCCTGGGCAATCGCCCACAGTTGTTTCTCGATGGCCGGCAGGCCGGGAAAGCCGTCGATGCCGTGGTAGCGGCTGAGCACGCGCTTGACGTTGCCGTCGAGAATCGCGAACCGATCGTTCCATGCCTGGCTGAGGATCGCACCGGCGGTGCTGCGGCCGATGCCGGGCAGGGCATGCAATGCATCGAAATCGCGTGGCAGGTCGCGCTCGTGCAGTTCCACGCAGCGCTTTGCGGCGGCATGCAGGTTGCGTGCGCGGGCGTAGTAGCCGAGCCCGGCCCACTGCGCCATCACCGCATCATTGCTGGCGGCGGCGAGCTCGGGCAGGGTTGGGAAGTGCTGCAGGAACCGCTGGAAGTACGGGATGACCGTGGCCACCTGGGTCTGCTGCAGCATGATCTCCGACAACCAGACCCGATAGGGGCTGCGCGGGTGCTGCCAGGGCAGGTCATGGCGACCGTGGTCGTCGAACCAGTGCAGCAGGCGGGCGACGAAGTCGTCTTTCTTGGCAGTGTCGGCGCTGGCGTGCGGCTGGCGGGGCATCAGTGTTCCGGAAGGAGGCAGCCACCCATGGGGTGGCTCTACCAGATCGCAGTAGAGCCACGCCATGCGTGGCTGCACGGTGTATCAGGCGCCCAATGCTTCGGGCAGCAGGGCGTCGACGAAGGCTTCCGGGTCGAATACACGCAGGTCTTCCGGGCGCTCGCCAATGCCGGCGAAGCGGATCGGAATGCCGAACTCGCGGGCCAGTGCGAACACCACGCCGCCCTTGGCGGTGCCGTCCAGCTTGGTCACCACCAGGCCGGTCACTTTCACTGCGGCATTGAACTGGCGCAGCTGCGACAGCGCGTTCTGGCCGGTGGTGCCGTCGATCACCATCAGCACTTCGTGCGGGGCGGTGGGGTCGATCTTGCCGAGCACGCGGCGGATCTTGCCCAGCTCGTTCATCAGCCCGGACTGGGTGTGCAGGCGGCCGGCGGTATCGGCGATCAGCACCGAGGTGCCGCGGGCCTTGCCGGCCTGCAGCGCGTCGAATGCCACCGAAGCGGCATCGGCGTTCTGCCCCTGCGCAACCACGGCCACGCCGTTGCGCTCGCCCCAGGCCTGCAGCTGGGCCACGGCGGCGGCGCGGAAGGTATCGCCGGCAGCCAGCATCAGGCTGTGGCCGTCATCCTTGAAGCGCTTGGCCAGCTTGCCGATGGTGGTGGTCTTGCCGACGCCGTTGACGCCGACGGTGAGCACTACGAAGGGCTTGGCATTGCGGTCGATCACCAGCGGCTTGGCCACCGGCTGCAGGATCGCGATCAGCTCGGCGCGCAGCGCGGCCAGCAGCGCATTGGCGTCGGCGAACTCGCGCGACTTCATGCGCTTGCGCAGGCCCTCGACCAGATCGGTGGTGGCGCCCACGCCGACGTCGGCGGTGATCAGGGCGGTTTCCAGCTCGTCCAGCAGATCGTCGTCGAGCTTGGGGTTGCGCGAGAACAGGCCGCCGAAGCTGCGCGCGATGACGCTGTTGCGCAGGCGCTCGCGCCAGCCGGGCTTGCCGGCGGGCGCCGGAGGGGCATCCACCAGCGCAGGCAGGTCGGTGGCCGGGGCGGTGGGTTCCTCGACCGGAATGACCGGAGCCAGAGGAGCCAGCACAGCAGCCGCAGCGAGCGCTTCAGCCTGGACGTCCTCGGGCGCGGTGGCCGGCTGCGCAGCTGGCACTTGGGCGACCGGGGCCGATTCCGGTGCAGGCGCGGGTGCATTGGCTTCGACCACCGCGGCGGTGGGTGCGTCTTCGGCCGGGGCGGCCGACGGGAACGCCGCCGCCAGCTCTTCAGCCGAGTAGTGCTGGGTCTTGGACGCCTCCGTGGTGGGGGCATCCTGGGGCTTCTTGCGGCGGAAAAAACTGAGCATTGGCAAAAGGCGCTGAAATCAGAGGGATATGCTACCACTCGGGCCTGTCGGGCCGATGTGGACTCAAGGTCGCGGCCGGCCGGCCGTTAACCGGTCCGGAGGGTTGCGCGGAGCGGCCCGGAGACCGCCATGGACAACGTGATGGGAATCGCCCTCAGCGGGATGCGCGCGGCCCAGCAGGGCGTGCAGGTGGCCGCGCACAACGTGGCCAATCTGGCGACCCCCGATGCGCAGCGCCTGCAGTTGCAGCGTGGCGCCGCTGAGCAGGGTGGGGTGCAGGCCTCGGTGATTCCCGCCGGTGCCGATGCCACCGCGCCGCTGGGAGATCTGCTGGCGGCGAAAGCCGAGGTGGTGGCCTTCGCTGCCAATGCCACGGTGATCCGCCGCCAGGACCAGGTGCTGGGCGCGCTGCTGGATCGCGACGCCTGAGCAGCCCGCCTCGGTAGCTGCCAACCGCCGCCCCTGGCAGGTGCCAACCTTGGTTGGCACGCTTTTGGGGCGCCAACCAAGGTTGGCCTCTACCAAGGCACCGCTGGGCCATGCCCGGCGACCACCGCCTCGATCAGGCCGACAGCTCCAGCAGCAGCTTGTTCAGGCGCGCCACATAGGCACCCGGATCCTTCAGGCTGTCACCGGCGGCCAGCGCGGCCTGGTCGAACAGCACCCGGCCGAGGTCGTCGAAGCGCGCGCCATCGGCTTCGGCGTCGAGCTTGGCGATCAGCGGATGGCCCGGGTTGATCTCCAGCACCGGCTTGCTGTCCGGCACCTTCTGCCCGCTGGCTTCCAGGATCTGGCGCATCTGCAGGCCCAGGTCCTGCTCGCCGATGGCCAGCACCGCCGGCGAATCGGTCAGGCGGTGCGACACGCGCACCTCGGCCACTTCGTCACCCAGGACCGTCTTGAGCCGCTCGACCAGGCCCTGCTTGTCCTTTGCTGCCGCTTCCTGTGCCTGCTTGTCCGCATCGGTTTCCAGCGCGCCCAGGTCGAGATCGCCACGGGCGATGTCGACGAAGCCCTTGCCGTCGAAATCGGTCAGGTAGCCCATCAGCCACTCGTCGATGCGGTCGGTCAGCAGCAGCACTTCCACGCCCTTCTTGCGGAACACTTCCAGGTGCGGACTGTTGCGTACCTGGCTGTAGCTCTCGCCGGTGAGGTAGTAGATCTTGTCCTGGCCTTCGGTCATGCGGCCGATGTAATCGGCCAGCGACACGCTCTGCGCATCGCCGTCGCCGCGGGTGGAGGCGAAGCGCAGCAGGCCGGCCACCTTCTCGCGGTTGTTGTAGTCCTCGGCCGGGCCTTCCTTCAGCACTTGGCCGAATTCCTTCCAGAACGTGGCGTACTGCTCGGGCTTGTCGGTGGCCAGCTTCTCCAGCATGTCCAGCGAACGCTTGGTCAGCGCCGATTTCATCGAATCGATGACCGGGCCGGACTGCAGGATCTCGCGCGAGACGTTCAGCGACAGGTCGTTGGAATCGACCACACCCTTGATGAAGCGCAGGTACAGCGGCAGGAACTGCTCGGCCTGGTCCATCACGAACACGCGCTGCACGTACAGTTTCAGGCCCTTGGGCGCATCGCGGTGGTACAGGTCGAACGGCGCGCGGCCGGGCACGTACAGCAGCGAGGTGTACTCCAGCTTGCCCTCGACCTTGTTGTGGCTCCACGCCAGCGGGTCGCTATGGTCGTGCGCTACGTGCTTGTAGAACTCGGTGTACTCGGCGTCGCTGATCTCGGTGCGCGGGCGGGTCCACAGCGCGCTGGCGCGGTTGACGGTCTCCCACTCGACGGTGGCGCCTTCTTCGCCACCTTCCTTCGGCATCTGGATCGGCAGACCGATGTGGTCCGAGTACTTCTTGAGGATGCTGCGCAGGCGCCAGCCCTCGGCGAAGTCGTGCTCGCCGTCCTTCAGGTGCAGCACGATGCGGGTACCGCGCTCGGCCTTGTCGACCGTGGCCACTTCGAAATCGCCTTCGCCACGCGAGGTCCAGCGCACGCCTTCGGCCGCAGCCAGGCCGGCGCGGCGCGAGGTCACTTCCACTTCGTCGGCGACGATGAAAGCGCTGTAGAAGCCGACGCCGAACTGGCCGATCAGCTGCGAATCCTTCTTCTGGTCGCCGGACAGCTGCCGCAGGAAGTCGCCGGTGCCGGACTTGGCGATGGTGCCGAGGTGGGCGATGGCTTCGGCGCGGCTCATGCCAATGCCGTTGTCTTCGATGGTGATGGTGTGGGCGGCGGCGTCGAAGCTGACGCGCACGCGCAGCTCGCTGTCGCCTTCCAGCAGCGCCGGCTGGGTCAGGGCCTCGAAGCGTAGCTTGTCGGCGGCGTCGGCAGCGTTGGAGACCAGCTCGCGCAGGAAGATTTCCTTGTTGGAGTACAGCGAGTGGATCATCAGCTGCAGCAGTTGCTTGACTTCGGTCTGGAAGCCAAGGGTTTCGGTCTGGGTGGTCTCGGTCATCGATAGGGCTCCATGTGCAATGCCGCGCCAGCGCGTGCGGCCTCGCCAAGGGGTAGGGGTGATTGTCCCGAAATCAAGGGGTTGGTCGGCCGGGCTTGCAGCCCTGCACCTGCAGAGGCCGATGCAACAGCAACATCAACAGCAACAGCGGGCTATCCGTGGGATGGCGGGGCGGTGTGGGTTGGCAGGACACGCCGTGAACCCATCCATGGGGGCTCGATGGCGCCATCCATGGCGCCAACGGTCCTGCCAACCCACACCGCCCCGCCTCTGACAGGTTCACGCGGCTGTTGGTAGGTGTCGACCTTGGTCGACACATCTGTCAGATATCGATACATCCAATGGGGTCAGATCCGTTTTCCTGCGGAAAACGGATCTGACCCCGCCTGTATGTCGAGCATCGGATCGCGTCTGGGGTAGAGCCCCCTGAGTCAGGGGGCGGCCGCGAAGCGGCGGGGGTATGGAAGCTGGTAAGTGGGGCCCGCGTTTCGCGCAGCGAAGCGTGGGAGCGACAGCGCGCATGCGTTGGCGCGTCCCCGGGCGCCGCCCGGCCGAACTACAATCCCGCTCATGCTGAAATTCTCGAATACCTCCCGCCGGGGGCGCCGGTGAGCGGCCGTGGGGGCAACGACGGCCAGGTCCGCATCATCGGCGGTCGCTGGCGCAATACCCGCTTGCCGGTGCCGACCCTGCCGGGGCTTCGGCCCAGCAGCGACCGTGTGCGCGAGACCCTGTTCAACTGGCTGATGCCCAAGCTGGGCGGGGCCCGCGTCCTGGACCTGTTCGCAGGCAGCGGCGCATTGGGGCTGGAAGCCGTCTCGCGCGGTGCCGCCCACGCCACCCTGGTCGAGCGCGATGCGCAGCTGGGACGCAACCTGACCGCCGCCGTGGCCAAGCTGCAGGCCAGCGACCAGATCAGCGTCGTGCAGGCCGATGCCGTGCGCTGGCTGCAGGGTGCGCAGGCGCAGCAGGCCGATCTGGTGTTCATCGACCCGCCATTCGCCGATGGCCTGTGGCAGGACGTGCTGGCCCAGCTGCCGCGGCACCTGGCAGCCGATGCCTGGCTGTACCTGGAATCGCCGGCCGGCCACGTGCCGGTGCTGCCGCAGGGCTGGCTGCTGCACCGCGAGGGCGGCACCCGTGAGGTGCGCTTTGCCCTGTACCGCCGTGCCACTGCTACACTTTGACCTCATCTGAACATCTGCTACCGCCCATGACCGTGGCCAACCGCCGCATTGCCGTCTATCCCGGCACGTTCGACCCGATCACCAACGGTCACATCGACCTTGTGAGCCGGGCCGCGCCGCTGTTCGAAAAGGTCGTGGTCGGCGTGGCGCAGAGCCCGTCGAAGGGCCCGGCGCTGCCGCTGGAACAGCGCGTGCAGCTGGCGCGTGGCGCCCTGGCCCACCATGGCAATGTCGAAGTCATCGGCTTCGATACCCTGCTGGCCCATTTCGTACGTTCGGTCCAGGGCGGGGTGCTGCTGCGCGGCCTGCGCGCGGTGTCCGACTTCGAGTACGAGTTCCAGATGGCCAGCATGAACCGCCACCTGATCCCCGAGGTCGAGACCCTGTTCCTGACCCCGGCCGAGCAGCACAGCTTCATTTCGTCCTCGCTGGTCCGCGAGATCGCGCGCCTGGGCGGCGACGTGTCCGGTTTCGTGCCGGCCGCGGTGCTCGAAGCCCTGCGCAAGGTCCGCGAAGCGAAGGCGGCACAGTCGTAAGCCCGCCGTACCTGCACCCCATTACGTACAACACCACGCACCATTCCGGGAGGAAATCCATGAACACCACCATGCGCGCGATGCTGATCGCTTCGTTGGCCCTGGCCTTCACCGCCTGCAAGAAGGAAGAGGCCGCTCCGGTCGACGAGGCCAAGCAGGCCCTGGTCGCTCCGTCCAAGGACGACGATGCCGGCTGGAAGAAGTACCTGCAGGAAGTGGCGATCCAGAACATGGGCAACATCACCAACAGCCCGTTCCTGTATTACCTCTCCCCGGAATCGGACCCGGACTTCCAGGCCAAGTACGAGCGCCAGACCGAGAGCGCGACCCAGGCCGTGGCCCGTGGCGTGCAGCCGGGCAACATGCTGGCCTTTGGTTCGTCGGCCTCGGGCAAGATGGCTGACATGATCCAGGCCGTGTTCAAGGACGTGTCGCCGGATTCGATGAAGGGCGTGCGCGTCGTCTTCATCGGCCAGTCGGCCGACAACGCCCGCGTGCAGGCTGCGATCCAGCCGACCGGTGCCGAGTACATTTTCGTCGAAGCCAAGTAATACCGAGCCATGGCGGCCATGCTCCGGCATGGCCCGGGCGGCGTCCTGCAAGGGCGCCGCTGATGACCTGACCGGCCCGCGCGCCCGCGCTGGCCGGTCCTTTGTCCCAAGGCGCGGGCGAGGAGTATCGCCATGTCGCTGAAAATCAACGAGCTCTGCGTCAACTGCGACGTCTGCGAGCCGGCCTGCCCGAACCAGGCCATTGCGATGGGTGAAACCATCTACGTGATCGACCCTGCGCGCTGCACCGAATGCGTGGGTCATTTCGACGAGCCACAGTGCGTGGTCGTCTGCCCGGTCGAGTGCATCGACCCGGATCCGGAGATCGTGGAAACGGAAGACCAACTGCTGGCCAAGCTGCGCCAACTGCAGCACGATCACCCCGAACTCTATGCGGAGCCCCCATCCGAATGAAGACGCTGATCGTCCGCCCCCTGTTGCTGCTCGGCCTGCTGCTGAGTCCGATCGCCTGGGCCGACAGCCCGGCCCGTGCCGAGCGCCCCGACGGCGCAGCCATTGCCAGCGGCCACGCGCTGGCCACCCAGGCCGGCATCGACATTCTGGCGCAGGGCGGCAACGCCTTCGATGCTGCGGTGGCGGTGTCGTCCACGCTGGCGGTGGTCGAGCCGATCAGTTCCGGGCTGGGCGGTGGTGGCTTCTTCCTGCTGCACGACGCGGCCACCGGCAAGGACGTGATGCTGGACGCGCGCGAGACCGCACCGGCCGCCGCGACCCCGCAGGCCTTCCTCGACAAGCAGGGGAACCTGGACCGTGACCGCTCGGTCAACGGTGCGTGGTCGGCCGGTATTCCGGGCCTGCCTGCGGCGCTGGTCGAACTGTCGGCCAGGCACGGCAAGCTGCCGCTGTCTGCATCGCTGCAACCGGCCATCCGGATCGCACGCGAAGGCTTCCCGGTGTACGACCGCATGGCCAAGGGCTATGCGTCGCGCCGTGAAGTGATGGAGCGCTATCCCGGCACGCGTGAAGTCTATCTGCGCAACGGCAAGCCGATCGCCAGCGGTGACCTGTTCAAGCAGCCGGAGCTGGCGCAGACGCTGGAGCGCCTGGCCGCTGGAGGTTTCGACGGCTTCTACAAGGGCCAGACCGGAAAGCTGTTGCTGGCAGGCGTCAAGCAGGCCGGCGGCAGGTGGACCGCCGAAGAGCTGGCCGGCTATCGCGTGAAGCAGCGCGAGCCGATCGTGTTCAACTACAACGGCTGGAAGATCACCACCGCGCCGCCGCCGTCGTCCGGTGGCATCGCGCTGGCCAGCATGCTGCAGATCCTGGAAGGCTGGGACATCAGGAAGATGGATCCGGCGCACCGTACCCACCTGGTGGTGGAGTCGATGCGCCGCGCCTACCGCGACCGTACGTTCTTCCTCGGCGATCCGGACTTCGTGCAGATCCCGCAGAAGGTGCTGACCAGCAAGGACTACGCACAGGGCCTGCGCGCCACCATCCATCCGGAGAAGGCCACGCCCAGCGACCTGCTGTCGGGCAATCCGACGCCGCTGGAAGACGACGAGACCACGCACTTCTCGATCATCGACCGCGACGGCAACCGCGTCGGCGCCACCCAGACCGTCAACCTGCTGTACGGCTCGGGGCTCATTCCCAAGGGCACCGGCGTGCTGCTGAACAACGAGATGGACGATTTCGCGCTGAAGCCGGGTACGCCCAATGCCTTCGGCGTGATGGGCTACGAGGCCAATGCGCCGAAGCCGGGCAAGCGCATGCTCAGCTCGATGACGCCGACCTTCATGGAAAACAGCGACAAGGTGATCGTGCTGGGCACGCCTGGTGGCAGCCGCATCATCACCATGGTGCTGCTGGGCATCCTCGGCTACGACGCCGGCCTGGACGCGCAGCAGGTTGCCGCGCTGCCGCGCTACCACCACCAGTGGCTGCCGGATCTGATCGAAGCCGAGGACGATGCGTTCGACGCGGCGACGGTGAAGCAGCTGCAGGCGATGGGCCACAGGATCGACCTGCCGGGCAATGTCGCCGCCGGCGGTCGCGGTTCCAGCCACGTGTGGGGCAACCTGCAGACCGTGGAATGGGACCGCAAGGCGAACAAGCTGTTCGGCGGCAGCGACCCGCGCAATCCGGTGGGCAGTGCCCAGGTCGTGCCGGCCCACTGATGTGGCGGTGCCGGCCACTGGCCGGCGATCTGGCAGATCACCAGGACCCCGCCAACCGGCGGGGTTTCCTGTTTCCTTTCTAGCGATTATTTAACAGTCCGGCGCCGATAATCGACGCATGAAACTCTGGTCTATTCGTGGAAACTCGCAGCGCCTGGACGGCGGCGCGATGTTCGGCAACGCGCCGCGTGCGTTGTGGGAAAAATGGGCGGCTCCGGACGAGCTCAATCGCATCGAGCTGGCCTGCCGTGCGCTGCTTGCCAGTCCGCTGGAAGGCAAGACAGTACTGTTTGAAACCGGTATCGGTGCGTTCTTCGACCCGCGCATGCGCGAGCGTTATGGCGTGCAGGAAAGCCAGCACGTGCTGATCGATTCACTGCGCGAAGCGGGTTTCGAGCACGAGGACATCGACGTGGTGGTGCTCAGCCACCTGCACTTCGATCATGCCGGTGGCCTGCTTGCTGCATGGAGCGAAGGGCGTGAGCCCGAACTGCTGTTCCCCAACGCAACCTATGTGGTTGGTGCGCAGCATTGGCAGCGCGCCGTGCGGCCACACCCGCGCGATCGGGCCAGTTTCATTCCTGAGCTGCCCGGCCTGCTGCAGGCCAGTGGCCGCCTGGAAGTAGTGGAGGGGGAGTACTCGAAGGCGCTCGGCCGCAGCGTGCGCTTCAGCTACAGCGATGGGCATACGCCGGGGCTGATGCTGGCCGAGATCGTTGGCCACGCGCATGCCGGTGAAGATGCGCACGGTGGCGTGGTGTTCTGTGCCGACCTCATCCCAGGTCGTTCATGGGTGCACGTGCCGATCACCATGGGCTATGACCGCAATGCCGAATTGCTGATCGACGAGAAACGGCAGTTCCTTGAAGACAAGCTGGCGCGCAACGTGCGGCTGTTCTTCACCCATGACCCGCAGGTGGCGCTGGCGCAGCTGGGCCGTGATGACAAGGGACGTTTCGTGACCCTGCACGAACAGGGCGAGCTGAAGGCGCGCGCCCTGGGTTAATGGCAGAGCCGAGCGTGGGCTCGGCTCTACATCACGCGTCGTTACGACGCCTTCAGGCAGCTGCTCATGAAGGTCTTGCGCGCATCGCCGGCCAGCTTCTTCGCGCCTGCGTCAGCGTTGCATTTGCGCATGCGTTCCTGCTGCGTATTGACCGGCTTGGTTTCGGCGGCATGACCGCTGAGGCAGGAGCTCTGCGCGCTCTTGTAGGCATCCCCCTTCAAGCCCTTGTTCTTGGCCGAGCATTCGGCCATGCGCTGCTGCTGCGGGGTGGTGGCATTGGCAGTCAGGGGCAGGCCGACCAGCAGGACGGCGGCCAGCAGGAAAGAGGCTTTCATCGGGAGCTCCAAGCGGTGGCGGGTGCGCGGAGCATTCGCTTCCGACCGGTAAGGCCACGTGAAGAATCACGCGTCGGCCACATCCGCGTCCACGGGCGTTCACGTGACGCGGCGAAGCGGGCTGGCGAACGGTTGTCGGGTCAGAGCCCTCTCCTGCGGAGAGGGATCCGACCACGGTTCGCCGGATCAGCCGACGCGGGTGCCGAAGATGCGGTCACCCGCGTCGCCCAGTCCGGGCAGGATGTAGCCCTTGTCGTTGAGCTGGGCATCGATGGCCGCAGTGTAGATTTCCACGTCCGGATGCACGGCCTTCACTGCTTCGATGCCTTCGGGCGCGGCCACCAGGAAGATGCCCTTGATGCGACGGGCGCCGGCGCGCTTGAGCATGTCGATGGTGGCGATCAGCGTGCCGCCGGTGGCCAGCATCGGGTCGAGGATCAGTGCGTCGCGCTCTTCCAGGCGGCCGGTCAGGCGCTCGAAGTAGGGTACCGGCTGCAGGGTTTCTTCATCGCGCTGCAGGCCGACCACGCTGACACGGGCGGCCGGAATCAGCGACAGCACGCCGCTGAGCATGCCCAGGCCGGCACGCAGGATCGGCACCACGGTGATCTTGGCGCCGGCAATGCGCTGCACCGTCACCGGGCCGGCCCAGCCGGCCAGGGTGTGCGGCTCGGTATCCAGGTCGGCGGTGGCCTCGTAGGCCAGCAGCGTACCCAGCTCGTTGGCCAGTTCGCGGAAATCCTTGGTGCTGAGCGCAGCGTTGCGCATCAGGCCGATCTTGTGCTGCACCAGCGGGTGGCGCACTTCGACGATCTTCATGGTCGGGAAGGGGAATAGGGAGAGAGGCCGCCATTTTGCCGGATTGGCGGGGCGAAGCCCAAACCGGGCCCGGGGCCGCTGTACATGAAATGTGCAGAGGCATGTCACGGCCATGCAACCTTGCGGACATACCGTGCAGACCCATTCTTAACAGGAATGGGGATTCCCAGTGCATATCAAGACTCCGTTGGCCGTTGCCATCACCCTGACCCTGGCGATGGGGGCTGCCGCCCCGCTGCAGGCCGCCGGGCAGCAGGCGGTAGCCGCCACCGGCGCCGTGGCGGCCGACGCGGTCGACCTGGACCGTATCGAGGTGCGCGCCCAGCTCGAATCGCAGATCCGCGCGGTCGACCTCAAGCGCGGCAGCGACGCCATCGAAGACGCGGTGTCCTCCGATGCCCTGGGCCAGTACCCGGACAAGAACGTGGCCGAGTCGCTGCAGCGCCTGCCGGGCATCAGCGTGACCCGTGACCAGGGCGAGGGCCGTTTCGTGGTCATCCGTGGCCTGGACGCCAATCTCAACAGCGTCAGCGTGGATGGCATCGCCGTGGGCACGCCGGAGGACTCCAGCCGTGCCGCGCCGCTGGACGTGATCCCGTCCGATTCCACCGAACGCCTGCGCGTGGTGAAGTCGCCGACCCCGGACATGCCCGGTGATGCCATCGGCGGTGCCGTGCTGGTGGAATCGGCCTCGGCCTTCGACCGCGACGGTCGCAGCCTGCGTGGCAAGATCGAGGGCAGCCACCAGCAGCTGTCCGGGGAGACCAGCCCGAAGGCGGCCTTCAACTACAGCGAAGTGTTCAACGACACCTTCGGCGTGGCGCTGGGCGTGAACTACCAGAAGCGCCGGTTCGAGTCGGACAACACCGAAGTGGAGTACGACGGCGAGGACGATGCCGCCCCCGGTGACGTGACCGCGATCAACCTGCAGCACCGCAAGTACGAGATCGAGCGCAAGCGCATCGGCGCCAACCTCAACCTCGACTGGCGGCCGGACGAAGACAGCAGGTACTACCTGCGCACGCTGTACAGCCAGTTCGACGATGCGGAGACCCGCCAGCGCGTGATCTTCAACTTCGACGACGCGAAGATGGTCAAGACCGGCACCGACCAGTACCGCCTGGATGGCATGCCGAAGGACTCGATCGACAAGCGCATGCGCTACCGCACCAAGAAGGAAAACACCTTCGCGGCCAGCCTGGGCGGCGAGAACACGTTGACCAACGCCGTGGTTGATTACCGGATCGGCTACACCCGTACCGAAGAGCGCGTGAACGACGAGATGGAGGCGCGTTTCAAGCTCAACGGCAAGGCGTTCAACGGCAGCCTGGACCAGAGCAGCCGGCTGCCCAGCTACAGCTTCGACAACCCGCAGTGGCTGGACAACAGCAACTACGCGTTCGACCGCTTCGTGCTATCGCCCAAGCAGGTGAACGACAAGGAGCACAGCGCGCAGGTCAACGTGCGCTTCGACGGCGACAGCAGCAGCATCAAGTTCGGTCTGCTGGGCCGCTGGCGCGACCGCGACGTGAATGTGGATGAGCGCGAACTGCGCGTCGGCCCGAAGGTGGCGCTGGCGGGCTGGACCACCTCCTCGCCCGAACATCGCCACGGCAACTTCGGCGACGGCATGGATTCGGCGGCGATGCGTGCCTTCTGGGCGGCCAATGGCAGCCAGTACAGCGCCCGCCCGCAGGACGTCGGCGGCAATGCGATGACGTCGCTGGAAGAGGATTACGTGGCCAGCGAAGACATCTTCGCCAGCTACGCCATGGGTACCTGGGACGTGGGCGCGCTGCGCCTCATCGGCGGCGTGCGCGTGGAGAACACCCGCTTCAAGGCGACCGGCAACCAGGTGGACGTGGCCGCCAACGGCCGCAGCTTCACCGTCACCCCGCGCGTGGCCAACAGCAGCTACACCAACGTGCTGCCGGGCCTGCACCTGCGCTATGACGCGGCTGATGACTGGGTGCTGCGCGCCTCGGCCAACAAGACCGTATCGCGCCCGTCCTTCGGCGACGTCTCGCCGCGCGTGGGTTACAGCCGTGGTGACGAGGAAGTGCGCCTGGGTAACCCGGAACTGGATCCGTACGAGTCGAAGAACATCGACCTGTCGGTGGAGAAGTACATCGGCAGCAGCGGCATCGTTTCGCTGGGCCTGTTCCACAAGTCGATCGATGGCTACATCGTCGAAACCGTGCGCACCAATGATCCGGCCTACGGTGGATTCGATGTGACGCAGCCGATCAATGGTCGCAAGGCCACCGTGCGTGGTGCGGAGTTCAACTGGCAGCAGCAGCTGGCCTTCCTGCCGGACGGCCTGGATGGCCTGCTGGTCGGCGCCAGTGGCACCTGGCTGGATACGAAGTTCGATGCCGGCATCAAGGACCGTGCGGGCGAGGACTTCACGCTGCCGCGCGCTTCCAAGCATGTCTACAGCGCACACATCGGCTATGAAAAGTACGGTGTAAGCACGCGCCTGGCGGCCGTGTACCGCAGCGAGTACCTGGACAGCATCGGCAAGGGGCGCGCATTCGACATCTACGTGGCACCCAACACCCAGCTCGATTTCTCGCTTGACTACAAGTTCACCCCGCGCGTGAGCGTGTACTTCGAGGCGCAGAACCTGCTGGACAAGCCGTTGGAGCTGTACCAGGGCACCCGTTCGCGCACCCTGCAGCTGGAAGAGTACGGCCGCACCTATGCGCTGGGCCTGAAGGTGGCGCTGTGATGGGGCGTGGCGTCACTGTCCTGGCCGCCGCGCTGGCGGCTACGCTGGTCGCCGGCTGCACGCCGGCCACCGACAACGATCCGGTTGCGGGAGCGGCCTCGCCGGCCGCCAGTGGCGAGCGCAAGGTAGCCACCATCGCCGAAGCGTTCCTGTCACCGATGACCCCGGCCGACAACATCGACTCGCCGGCGGCCTGGCGCGCGCCGGACGGTGTACTGTGGCTGATCGCCACTGCCAAGGCCACCGACAAGCTGGTGGTCTACGACGGCAGCACCGGCCAGCACCTGCGTGACGTCGGCAGCAGCGGCACCGCACCGGGGCAGTTCGACCGCCCAAACGGCATCGCGGTGACCGACGACCTGCTGTGGATCGTGGAGCGCGACAATCACCGCGTGCAGGTACTGCGCCTGCCGGACTTCGCGCCGCTGGCGACGTTCGCGGCGGACGACCTGCGCAAGCCTTACGGGCTGTGGGTCGACCGCCGTGCCGATGGCTACAGCGTCTACGTCACCGACTCCTGGGACAACGGCGAGGATGCACAGGGGCGCGACATCCTGCCGCCGCTGGCCGAGCTGGACAAGCGCGTGCGCCAGTATCACGTGACCCGCAATGGTGAGAAGGTCGACGCGAAGCTGGTGGCCAGCATCGGCGATACCACCGAGACTGGTGCGCTGCGCGTGGTCGAGTCGATCTGGGGCGATCCCGAGAACGACCGCCTGCTGATCGCCGAAGAGGACGAGAGCTACGCCAGCGAGTTCAAGGTCTACACCCTCGCGGGCCGCTTCACCGGCACCACCTTCGGCCGCGACGTGTTCAAGGCACAGGCCGAAGGCGTGGCCCTGCGCACCTGCGGCAAGGATGGCTGGTGGATCACCACCGAACAGGGCAAGCAGCGCAGCGTGTTCCATCTGTTCGACCGGCACACGCTGAAGCCGGTCGGCGCGTTCCAGGGCAATACCGTGGCCAACACCGATGGCATCTGGATGATGCAGCAAGCCAGCACGCGCTTCCCGCACGGTGCGCTGTATGCCGTGCATGACGACCAGGGCGTGGTGGCGTTCGACTGGGAGAGCATCGCCAAGCAACTGGCGTTGCCGCTGGAGTGTGGCGCATGAGCCGGCAGCGCGTGATGCGCACGCTGGCCCTGGGTCTGCTGCTGGCGCTGCCGTCGCTGTCGTTCGCGGCGGCTGAACCGAATACCCAGGTGCAGGCAGGTAGCCGCCACTACGCAGCGACGACGGTGCCGGACCGCATCGTCGCCTCGCCGGCGGTCGATCCCAGCCATGGGTTCGCAGTGGCCTGGCGCACCGATGGCAGCGTGCAGGCGCCGCTGCTGGAGATCGCAATGGCCGCAGATTCGCCGGCCATCGAAGGCATCCGCCAGGTTCGTGCGACGACCCGCGCGCTGCAGACCGAGAACGGCCTGTCGCACCACCATCGTGCAGATATCGATGGCCTGCAGCCGGATACCCAGTACGTCTACCGTGTGCAGGGAAACGGCAGTTGGAGTGCATGGAACCAGCTGCGCACGCTGGCTGCCGCCGACCAGCCGCTGACCCTGCTTTACTTCGGCGATACCCAGAACAAGAACGTCAGCCATGTCAGTCGCGTGGTGCGTGCCGCGCAGAAGGCCGCACCGCAGGCACGCATGAGCCTGTTTGCCGGCGACCTGGTCAGCGGCGGCGACAACATGGATGACAGCGAGTGGGGCGAATGGTTTGCCGCCGTCGGCTGGTTGGCGCAGGAAACGATGGTGGCGCCGGCCATAGGCAATCACGAGTACTTCGAGGAATTCGAGGACACCCCGCAGGAGCGCCGCGTGCTGGGCCGCCACTGGCCGGTCACGTTCGCGTTGCCGGGCAATGGTGCCGGCGCTGCGCAGCAGAGCAGCTACTGGTTCGATGCGCAGGGCGTGCGCGTGGCCGTGGTAGACGGCACATCGGCACTCGACCTCGGCACCGCAACGGCACAGGCACAATGGCTGGACAAGGTGCTGACCGGCAATCCGCAGCCGTGGACCATCGTGTTGCTGCACCAGCCGTTCTACTCGCCGCGCGAAGGGCGCGAGAACGCCGCGTTGCGTGACGAGCTGTTGCCGGTGGTACGCCGCCACAACGTCGATCTGGTGCTGCAGGGCCACGACCACACCTATGGCCGCCGTGGCGAAGGGCAGGCCGCAACGCCGCAGTACGTGGTGACTGTAGCCGGACCGAAACAGTACCGCGTGTCCGATGAAGCGCGCAGGACGATGAACCCAGTGGCCGAAGACACCCAGTTGTTCCAGGTGTTGAACATCGACCCGCAGCGCCTGCGTTATGAAGCGCGCACCGTGACCGGCCGTCTCTACGATGCCTTCGAACTGCGCCGCGATGCCAAGGGGGGGAAACAGCGCATGGAGCTGACCGAAGGCCGCATCACGCAGCGTAACTGCCCGCGTGCGCAGACTGCCAAGGGCCGCGCCGATCGCTGCTGGGAATGAGGAGATCCAGATGAAAACCGTACGCCGTCTTGTCCCCATGGCTGCCATCGGCGGGGCCCTGCTCCTGCTCGCGACAGCGGTGACCGCTGCCGATACCGTGCTGCATCCCTTCCTGGTGGCCCAACCAAGGGAAGCCCCGCAGGAAGTGAATCTGGCGGTGGAGATTCCGGCCGGCAGCTTCACCAAGTACGAGATCAAGGAAGACGGCCTGGTGCATGTGGACCGCTTCCAGTCGATGCCGGTCGCCTATCCGGCCAACTACGGTTCGATGCCGCGCACGTTGGCTGGCGACAACGATCCGCTGGACGCGCTGGTGCTGACCCGTGAACCCCTGCATCCGGGCGTGATCGTGCGCTTCCGGCCGATTGGCTACCTGAAGATGATCGACGGCGGCGAGCACGACGAGAAGATCATCGGCGTGCCGACCGACAAGGTTGACCCGACCTACGCCAACATCCGCGACCTGGCCGATCTGCCGGAGATCGAAAGACAGCGCATCGAAGCGTTCTTCCGGGTCTACAAGGACCTGCCGGCCGGGCGCAACCCGGTGCAGCTCGACGGCTGGGGCAACGCCGCCGAGGCGCGGGCGCTGATCAGCGAAGCGATGCAGCGCTTCGAAAGGTAGATCCGCGCCATGCGTGGATTCAGTCCAGCAACGTCTCGATGAACGATTCGGCCTGCAGGCGGTCGCCCAGTACCCGGGCCACCGCCTGTACGGCTGCGTCCTGGTGTTCAGGGCGGATGCCGCCATCGTCATCGTCGTTGTAAAGGTCATCGCCGGCATCGAGGTACACCGTGCCTGCTGCAGCCAGAGCTGCCATCAGGGTCGGCACGTCGGCAGCCATTTCGTCGGCATCCAGCAGGCCGGCACCGTGATGGCTGAACAGCACACGGCCGTCGTCCAGATCGAGGATGAACGGATCAGCGCTGCGATCGGCAATCACCAGCCAGTTCGAGGGCCAGTCGTTGATCCGTTCGCCGCTGATGCCATGCCATCGATAGCCGGCCTGATGGCTCCACAGGCGTTGCAGCGGCGGTATCCAGACATCAAGGCCGGGAACGGTGATGCCGGCGGTGCCTACCCGGGCATTGATCACTTCGCCCAGCGGCCCGACCTGCGCGTAGAAGCGTGCCAGTACCGGGGGCAGCGGGAACGGGCCCTGCCAGTCGCTCTCGTGCTGGGCATGCAGCAGCCCGAAGCGGGCGAATGAGGCGTGAAGATCATCCATGTCAGAGTCCATCGGGTAGCGGCCGTGCAGCCTAGCAGACGGCGTCTGCGCGCATCGCCTTCACCACCGCTGGCTATCATGTGCGCCTTCCACAACGAAGGCATTACCTGTGTCGGTAGCGTTGGTATGGTTCCGCCGTGATCTGCGGCTGCAGGACAATCCGGCCCTGCAGGCCGCGCTGGATGCCGGTCACCATGTGGTGCCGGTCTACATCCACGCGCCGCATGAAGAGGGGGAGTGGACGCCGGGTGCCGCCTCCGATGCGTGGCGCCACCGTTCACTGGGTGCCTTGGATGCCGACCTGCGCACGCGCGGCTCGTCGCTGGTGTTGCGCAGTGGTGACAGCCTCCCGGCCCTGCAGTTGCTGATCGAGCAGACCGGCGCCGAGGCGGTGTACTGGAACCGCAAGTACGAGCCGGCCACCCAGCCTCGCGACGCTACCATCAAGCGCACGCTGCGCGAGCAGGGCGTCGACGCGCAGAGCTGCAATGGCAGCCTGTTGTTCGAGCCCTGGGACATCGCCACCCAGCAGGGACAGCCGTACAAGGTGTTCACACCGTACTGGCGCAATGTGCTCAGTCATTGGCGCCTGCCGGCACTGCAGGCCACACCGGAGGCACTGACGCCGCACGCGGTCGACAGCCTCGCACTTGATGATCTCCAGCTTGCACCGACGCTGGATTGGGATACCGGCTTCTGGGAGTACTGGCAGCCGGGTGAAGCCGGTGCGCTGGAGGCGCTGTCGGTGTTCGAGGACGGCGCCTTGCGCGGTTACCGCGAGCAGCGAGACCTGCCCGACCGCGTGGGCACCTCGCGGATGTCGCCGCACCTGCATTTCGGTGAGATCGCACCGTGGCGCATCGCGCATGCGCTGGAAAGACTGCGCAGTGCCGGCACCGATGCCGACATCGACGGCTATCTGCGGCAACTGGGCTGGCGTGATTTCGCCTACCACCTGTTGCATCACTTTCCGAAGACGCCCACGGACAACCTCAATCCGCGTTTCGACCGCTTCCCCTGGGCGGCACCGACTGCAGCGCAACTGCACGACTGGCAGCGCGGCAACACCGGCGTGCCGATCGTTGATGCCGGACTGCGCGAGCTGTGGCGCACCGGCTACATGCATAACCGGGTGCGGATGATCGTGGCCAGCTACCTGTGCAAGCACCTTCGCGCGCACTGGCTGCATGGCGCGCGCTGGTTCTGGGACACCCTCGTCGATGCCGACCTGGCCAACAACACGATGGGCTGGCAATGGGTGGCCGGGACCGGCGCCGATGCAGCGCCGTACTTCCGGGTGTTCAACCCGGTCACCCAGGCCGAGAAGTTCGATCCGCAGGCCCGCTACATCAGCCGCTGGGTGCCTGAGCTGGCGGCACTGCCGGTGAAGGCGCGGTTCGCGCCGTGGCAGCATCCCCTGCTCCTGGCAGCACACGCGCCTGACTATCCACGCACGCCGATGGTGGACCTGGCTGAGGGCCGCGACGCTGCGCTGGCGGCATACCGCCAGTCGGGGGCGGGGTAAAGGGTGACCCGAGCGATCCGGTCAGTTAGCTGAACGCGGCCCTGTCGGCGCACCGGATCATCATCCCGACATCGCATTCGGCTGTTTATCCTCTCTGCGCCCGCAAGCCGCCGGCCGACCGGAAACCAAGGAGAACCTCATGATCCGCAACACCACCCGCAACGTCGCACTGGCCCTGATGAGTGCGGCCGTCCTGTCGGCCTGCGCCACCGGCGGCTCCTATGTGCAGAGTGACCAGTACGGCAACCCGACCGAACAGCAGAACCGGACCGGCCGCAACGCGCTGATCGGTACGGCCATCGGCGTGGCGGCCGGCCTGCTGACCGGCGACAGTGCTACCGAGCGGCGCCAGCACGCGCTGATCGGTGCCGGTATCGGCGCACTCAGCGGTGCCGCCGTCGGCCAGTACCAGGATCGCCAGGAACGTGCACTGCGCGAGCGCACCGCCAACACCGGCATCGATGTGCAGCGCCAGGGCGACAACATCATGCTGAACCTGCCGGACGGCATCACCTTCGACTTCGGCAAGGCGACCCTGAAGCCGCAGTTCTATGGCTCGCTCAACGGCGTGGCCGGTACGCTGCGTGAGTACAACCAGACCATGATCGAGGTGGTTGGCCACACCGACAGCATCGGCAGCGACGCGGTCAACAATCGCCTGTCGAAGGAACGCGCCGACTCCGTCGCGCAGTACCTGATCGGCCAGGGCGTGCAGAGCGTGCGTATCGAAACGCTGGGCGCCGGCAAGGCGTACCCGATTGCCGACAACAGCACCGATGCCGGCCGCGCCAAGAACCGCCGCGTCGAGATTCGCGTGATTCCGCTCAAGCAGTAACGCGCAGCGTTACTGCTTGAGCCGGTCCGGCCATCGGCCGGAACGAAAATGCCGCCCTTGCAGGCGGCATTTTTGTGGGTGCCGAGCGTTGCTCGGCACACCGATTGCGTATGTAGAGCCGGTCATGCCGCCGAAGCCGCCACCTTCTCCAGTATCCGCTTGCCACTGCTTTCCAGCGCGGCATCTTCCTGTGCCTTCTGCTGCTGTGCCAGCTTCGCGCCGGGGCACTGCGCCAGCATGTAGTTGGCATCGAAGTTGAGCTTCTCGACCAGGAAGTCGACAAACGCACGCACCTTCGGCGAGACCAGGCGGCCGCCGGCGAACACGGCATTGAAGTCCACTTCCGGGCCGGTCCAGCCGGCCAGCACGCGGCGCACCATGCCCGATTCGACGAACGGCTTGGCCATCACATCACCGGTCAGCAGCAGGCCTTCGCCACAGACCAATGCACCATTCAACGCAGACATGTCGTTGGCGGTCATCAGCGGGGTGACCGGGAAATCGCGCAGCTCGCCGCCGTTCTCGCCCAGCTGCCAGGTGAAGCGCGGCGAATTGCCGGTGTGGTACGGCTTGCGCATTGCCAGGATGCGATGGAACTGCAGCTCTTCCGGATGCAGCGGTTCGCCATAGCGCTCAATGTAGGCCGGACTGGCGAACACCTGCGTGCGCAGGCTGCCCAGCTTGCGCGCGACCAGATTGGAATCGGGCAGGGCACCCACGCGCAGCGCCAGGTCCGCTTCACCGGCGATCAGGTCCAGCTTCTCGTTACCCATGTGCATGTCCAGGCGGATCTCTGGATACTGCGCATGGAACTGGCCCAGCAGCGGCGCAATCCAGGTGATGCCGATCGAGTAGGGCACAGTGAAGCGCAGCCAGCCGCGCGGGCCGGACTGCAGCTGGCTCACCGCGCTTTCGGCCTCTTCAAGCTCGCGTGCGATGCGCTGGCAATGCTCGTGGTAGATCGAGCCGGCTTCGGTCAGGCCGAGGCGGCGGGTGGTCCGGTGCAGCAGCCGCGCGCCCAGGCGCGTTTCCAGCTCCTGCACTTTGCGGCTGACCGTGGTCTTGGGCAGGCCGAGCGATTTGGCAGCGGCAATGAAGCTGCCTTGCTCGACCACTTTGACGAAGATCAGCGTCTCGTTGAGATCGTGGGACATGGTCGGGGATCCTGGACGTCGGGGATGGGACAATCGTGACAGAACGATTGGACCGGGAGCGGGATGATTATTCCCCTTAATCAGGACTAATCAAGTAAAGGTTTGAGGTCTATCGTGGCGCCATTCGTTAATTGGAGCCCGTCCGCCATGAGCCTGCGCAACATTCTTGCCCGACTCCGGAACGCCGGCCAGAACACCCTGGACCTGGCGATGACCGTCGAAGCCCGTCCGAGTTCCTTGGTACACAAGGATTTTCGTGAGTTTACCGCGCCCATGCGTCAGCAGCGTGGCGGTGCCCTCCGCCTGGTCCCGCACAAGGGCGACCGCCTGCGTCGAATTGGGACTATCCCGGATTTGGGAGGAAATGTCCCGTGAATGGGATACTGACGCCCGAAGTCCTGGTCCTTGGCGGTACCGGTGCCGTCGGCCAGGGCGTGGTCGGCGCGTTGCTGGAAGCCGGCAGCCCGGTGCTGGTGGTTGGCCGCGATCCGGGCCGGCTGGCCGCGCTGCATGAGCAGTTCGCTGATGAGCCCGGATTGGAGACGCTGCTGGGCTCGCTCAGCGACGACGGCTCGGCACGCGCGTTGGCCGAGCGCATCGCGCAGCGCCCGCGTCCGCTGGCGGCGGTGATCGCGGCAATGGGTGGCCCCTACCGTCGCGGCCGGGTGATCGACCGCAACGGCGATGAGCTGCTGGGCGCGATGCAGGCCGACCTGATGCCGCACGTGCACGCCGTGCGCCACCTGCTGCCGCTGTTGCAGGACAACGTGCATGCGCGCCGCTACGTGATGATCGGCAGCCCGGCCAACGCCAAGCCCTGGGCGGGCTACGGCGAGACCTCGATCACCACCGCCGCACTGCGCATGTACGCGCAGGTGGTGCACCAGGAAGCGCAGGCGCTGGGCGTGCGCGCGCAGATGCTGGAAGTCTGCAGCCCGGTGTGTACCCCGGCCAACGCGGCCAATGCCTGCATCGAGTGGCCCAGCTCGCTGCTGGTCGGTCGTCGTGTGGTCTCCCTGCTTGATGGGTGCCGCGACAACCGCGCCATCGTCCGCTGCGACAGCAGCGATGCCGAATTGCCGCGTGGCCTGCTGCACCTGGAAGTTCCTCCGCTTTGGCGCGACACCGCAGGCATCGCTTGACCTCGACCATGGTTGAGGTCGCAGTATTCGCCGCCGATTTTTGCAACACGTTCCCATATAGCTGTACCACCCCTCCGTACGGATGCATGCCATGACTTCCCCCAATACCACCCCACATCGTTTCGGACATCGCATTGCGATGGCCGGCGTGTCGATCCTCGCCGCGGCCGTGCTTGCAGCCTGCAGCGGCGGCCATGCCGAAGAAGCCGGTGCACCGCCGCCGCCGCAGGTCAGCGCCGCGCCGGTACTGGTCAAGCAGGTCAGCCAGTGGGACGAGTTCAGTGGCCGCGTCGAAGCGGTGCAGAGCGTTGAACTGCGTCCGCGCGTGTCCGGTTACATCGACAAGGTCAACTACGTCGAAGGCCAGGAAGTGAAGAAGGGCGAAGTGCTCTTCACCATCGACGCGCGCAGTTACCAGGCCGAGTACGATCGGGCGGCCGCCGAACTGGCCCGCGCCCGTACCCAGGCCACGCTGGCCCGCAGCGAGTCCGAGCGTGCCAAGCGGCTGTCCGAGCAGCAGGCGATCTCCACCGAGACCGCCGAGCAGCGCCGTGCGGCTGCCGACCAGTCCGGCGCCGCCGTGCAGGCCGCGCAGGCAGCATTGGATGCAGCCCGCCTCAATCTTGAGTTCACCAAGGTACGGGCACCGATCGACGGCCGTGCCGGCCGCGCGATGGTCACCGCCGGCAACCTGGTCACCGCCGGCGACAGCGCCAGCGTGCTGACCACGCTGGTCTCGCTGGACACGGTGTTCGTCTACTTCGATGCTGACGAAAGCACCTTCCTGCGCTACGCCCAGATGGCACGCAAGGGCGAGCGCCCGAGCGAGCGTGACAGCGCGCTGCCGGTGAAGGTCGGCCTGTCCGGTGAAGAAGGCTACCCGCACACGGGCAAGGTCGACTTCCTCGACAACCAGGTGGCCCGCAGTACCGGGACCATCCGCGTCCGTGCGCTGCTGGACAACGCCGATCGCCAGTTCACGCCGGGCCTGTTCGCCCGCGTGCAGCTGCTTGGCAGCGGCCAGTTCCAGGCGCTGCTGATCGACGACAAGGCCGTGCTGACCGACCAGGACCGCAAGTACGTCTACGTGGTCGACAAGGATGGCAAGGCCCAGCGCCGCGACATCCAGCTTGGCCGCACCGCTGAAGGCCTGCGTATCGTCGAGCACGGCCTGGCGGCAGGAGACAAGGTGATCATCGACGGCGTGCAGAAGGTCTTCATGCCGGGCATGCCGGTGCAGGCCAAGGCCGTGGCAATGCAGCCGCAGGCCGTGCCGGCACCCGGCCGCGATGCCACCGCCGCACTGAACCACTGATCCGCCGTCTCCTGATCCGCGTCCCCGCTTAGCTGCCGGCGCCAGCGGCAGCCTTCCCTGCCTTCGTCGTATCGGCGAGGGGCAGGGTGGCTGTTGCCCGCCGAATGCCTTTCCCAGGAATTCCTCCATGGACTTTTCCCGTTTCTTCATCGACAGGCCGATCTTCGCGGCGGTGCTGTCGATCGTGATCTTCGCCGCAGGCCTGATCACGATTCCAATCCTGCCGATCAGCGAGTACCCCGAAGTGGTGCCGCCGTCGGTGGTCGTGCGCACGGTCTATCCGGGCGCCAACCCCAAGGTCATTGCCGAGACCGTCGCCACGCCGCTTGAAGAGGCGATCAACGGCGTCGAAGGCATGATGTACCTGAAGTCGGTGGCTGGCTCGGACGGCGTGCTGCAGATGACCGTCACCTTCCGCCCGGGCACCGACCCGGACGCGGCGGCGGTGAAGGTGCAGAACCGCGTGGCGCAGGCGCAGGCGCGCCTGCCCGAGGACGTGCGCCGGCAGGGCGTGACCACGCAGAAGCAGTCGCCAACCTTCCTGATGGTGGTGCACCTGACCTCGCCGCAAGGCAAGTACGACAGCCTGTACCTGCGCAACTACGCGCGCCTGCACGTCAAGGATGCGCTGGCGCGTATTCCGGGCGTGGGTGACGCGCAGATCTTCGGTGGCGGCGACTACGCCATGCGTGCCTGGCTGGATCCGGACAAGGTGGCCTCGCGCGGCCTGACCGCCAGCGACGTGGTGCGTGCCATGCGCGAGCAGAACGTGCAGGTTTCGGCCGGCCAGCTCGGCGCCGAACCGCTGCCGGATAGCAAGTTCCTGACCCTGATCAATGCCCAGGGCCGGCTGAAGACCGAAAAGGAATTCGGCGACATCGTGCTCAAGAGCGGCACCGATGGCGAGATCGTGCGCCTGTCCGACGTGGCCCGCCTGGAACTGGGTGCGGGCGACTACACCCTGCGCTCGCAGCTGGACGGCAAGAACGCGGTGGGTATCGGTATCTTCCAGTCGCCGGGTGCCAACGCGCTGGAAATCCGCGATCAGGTCATCTCGACGATGGACGAGATGCAGAAGACCATGCCGGCCGATGTGAAGTACGAAGCGGTGTATGACACCACCATCTTCGTGCGCGACTCGATCAAGGCCGTGGTCTCCACGCTGCTGGAAGCGATCGCCCTGGTGGTGCTGGTCGTGATCCTGTTCCTGCAGACCTGGCGTGCGTCGATCATTCCGTTGATCGCGGTGCCGGTGTCGGTGGTGGGTACGTTCGCCGCGCTGTACCTGCTGGGCTTCTCGATCAATACGCTGAGCCTGTTCGGCCTGGTGCTGGCGATCGGCATCGTGGTCGACGACGCGATCGTGGTGGTGGAGAACGTCGAGCGCAACATCGAGGAAGGCCTGTCGCCCACTGCGGCGGCACACCAGGCCATGCGCGAGGTGTCCGGCCCGATCGTGGCGATCGCGCTGGTGCTGTGTGCCGTGTTCGTGCCGATGGCCTTCCTGTCCGGTGTCACCGGCCAGTTCTACAAGCAGTTCGCGGTCACCATCGCCATTTCCACGGTGATCTCGGCAATCAACTCGCTGACCCTGTCGCCGGCCCTGGCCGCGCGCCTGCTGAAGGCTCATGGCGCTCCGAAGGACGGCCCGAGCCGCCTGATCGACCGCCTGTTCGGCTGGGTGTTCCGTCCGTTCAACCGCTTCTTCAAGTCCAGCTCGGAGAAATACGAGCGTGGCGTGGCCCGCATCCTCGGCCGCCGCGGTGCGGTGTTCGTGGTCTACGCGATCCTGCTGGTCGGTACCGGCGTGATCTTCAAGCTGGTGCCGCCGGGCTTCATTCCGACCCAGGACAAGCTGTATCTGATCGCCGGTGTGAAGCTGCCGGAAGGTTCGTCGATCGCCCGCACCGATGAAATGCTGCGCAAGGTCGCCAAGATCGCCCAGGAAACCGATGGCGTCGCTCACACCATCTCGTTCCCCGGTCTGAACGCGCTGCAGTTCACCAATACGCCGAACACCGGTGTGGCGTTCATCCCGCTCAAGCCGTTCGCCGAGCGCCATGGCCGCACCGCGGCGCAGATCAATGCCGAGATCAACCAGAAGATTGCCGGCCTGCAGGAAGGCTTCGCGTTCGCGATGATGCCGCCGCCGATCCTCGGCCTGGGCAATGGCAACGGCTACCAGATGTTCATCGAGGACCGTGGCAACCTGGGTTACGGCGCGCTGCAGAATGCGGTGCAGGCCATGCAGGGCACCGTCGCGCAGACCCCGGGCATGGCCTTCCCGATTTCCAGCTACCAGGCCAACGTGCCGCAGCTCGATGCCGAGGTGGACCGCGTCAAGGCCAAGGCACAGGGCGTGCAGCTCACCGAGCTGTTCGACACCTTGCAGACCTACCTGGGTTCGGCCTACGTCAACGACTTCAACCAGTTCGGCCGCACCTGGCAGGTGATCGCCCAGGCCGATGGTCCGTACCGCGAGACGGTCGAGGACATCGGCAAGCTGCGTACCCGCAACGACCGCGGCGAGATGGTGCCGATCGGTTCGATGGTCACCATCAAGCAGACCTTCGGCCCGGACCCGGTGCTGCGCTTCAATGGCTATCCGGCAGCGGACCTGGCCGGTGAAGCCGACCCGCGCCTGTTGTCCTCGGCCGAGGCGATGACCAAGCTGACCGAGATCGCCGCCAAGGTACTGCCGGTGGGCATGACCACCGAATGGACCGACCTGAGCTACCAGCAGGCAACCCAGGGCAAGGCCGCCTTCATCGTGTTCCCGGTGGCGATCATGCTGGCCTTCCTGGTGCTGGCCGCGCTGTACGAGAGCTGGTCGCTGCCGCTGGCGGTGATCCTGATCGTGCCGATGACCCTGCTGTCCGCGCTGTTCGGCGTGTGGCTGACCGGTGGTGACAACAACGTGTTCGTGCAGGTCGGCCTGGTGGTGCTGATGGGCCTGGCGTGCAAGAACGCGATCCTGATCGTCGAGTTCGCCAGAGAGCTGGAGATGGGCGGCAAGGGTATCGTTGAAGCCGCGCTGGAAGCCTGCCGCCTGCGCCTGCGCCCGATCGTGATGACCTCCATCGCCTTCATCGCCGGCACGGTGCCGCTGGTGCTGTCTCACGGTGCAGGCGCCGAAGTGCGCTCGGTGACCGGCATCACCGTGTTTGCTGGCATGCTGGGTGTGACGCTGTTCGGCCTGTTCCTCACCCCCGTGTTCTACGTGGCCCTGCGCAAGTTCGTCACCCGCAACGGTGGTGGCCAGCTGGTGCAGCACGGCGAACCAACCATCCATCACTGACAGGGAATGTTGCCGACACTGGCCGCCCGGTCGGTGTCGGCTTTCCCCCTCATCAAGGCATGACTCCATGAATTCCCATCAGAACAAGATCGCACTGGTTACCGGCGCCACCCGCGGCATCGGCGCCGAAACCGTACGCCAGCTGGCCAGCAACGGCGTGCATACGCTGCTGGCCGGGCGCAAGCGTGAGGCCGCCGTGGAGCAGGCGCTGAAGCTGCAGGCCGAGGGCCTGCCGGTGGAAGCACTGCAGCTGGACGTCACCGACAGCGCCAGCATTGCCGAGGCCGTGCAGCAGGTGCGCGAGCGCCACGGCCGCCTCGACATCCTGGTCAACAATGCGGGCGTGTTGCTGGAAAATCCGGCGCAGCGGCCGTCTGAGCAGTCGTTGGACACCTGGCGCCGCACCTTCGAGACCAACGTCTACGCACTGGTCGCGGTGACCCAGGCCTTCCTGCCCCTGCTGCAGCAGGCCAAGGCTGGCCGCATCGTCAATGTCTCGAGCATCCTCGGTTCGCAGACCCTGCATGCCGATCCGGCGTCGGGCATCTACGACATGAAGGTTCCGGCCTACAACGCCTCCAAGGCCGCTGTGAACAGCTGGACCCTGGCTCTGGCGCACGAACTGCGCAGCACGCCGATCAAGGTCAACACCGTGCATCCGGGCTACGTGAAGACCGACATGAACGGTGGCCACGGCGAAATCGAAATCGCCGAAGGCGCGCGCTCCAGCGTGCAGATGGCGCTGATCGGCCATGAAGGCCCGAACGGCAGCTTCACCTACCTGGGCGAGGTGCTGCCATGGTGATCCGCACGTTGGCGATGGCCGTCTCCAGCCTGGTGCTGGCGGGCTGTGTCAGCGTCGGCCCGAATTACAAGGCCCCGGTGCAGGAACCGATGGTCCTGCAGGGTGCACAGCAGCCGGTGTTCAGTACCGCTTCGCCGGTCGCCAGCTGGTGGGCGCAGTTCGATGATCCGGTGCTGGAACAGCTGGTGCACGGCGCACTGTCGGACAACCTGGACCTTCGTGTGGCCGTGGCCCGCGTCAGCCAGGCCCGCGCGGTGTTCGTGGAAAGCCGCCTCGACCAGGCTCCGCACGTCACCGCTGGCGGCAGCTACGACCGCCGCAAGCAACCCGATCCGCAGCTGGGTGGGCAGCGGGTGTTCAGTGAAAGCTACCAGCTCGGCTTCGACGCCGGCTGGGAGCTGGATCTGTTCGGCCGCAAGCGCCGTGCTGCTGAAGCCGCACGCGCCGACCTCGGTGCCGAGCAGGCCAACCTGGCCGATGCGCAGGTCCTGATCGCCGCTGAAGTGGCACGCAACTACTTCGAGCTGCGTGGTACGCAGAAGCGCATCGCGGTGGCCCAGCACACGCTGGAAAACCTGCGCGATACGCAGAAGCTGACCGAGGCGCGCTGGCAGCTGGGCGCAGGCAGCGAGCTGGATGTGCAGAGCAGCCGTGCCCGCCTGAAGGCGATCGAGGCGGACATCCCGTTGCTGGAAGTGGCCGAGGCGCAGTCGCGCAACCGGCTGGCCGTGCTGCTCGGCCAGCGCCCGGAAGTGCTGACTGACATGCTCGCGCCGCACGACGTACCGGCCTTCGCCAAGGCACTGCCGCTGGGCGATACCCGCGAACTGCTGCGCCAGCGTGCCGACGTGCGCGTGGCCGAGCGGCGCCTGGCGGCTGCGACCGCACGCGTGGGCGTGGCCACGGCGGACCTGTTCCCGCGGTTGTCGCTGTCCGGCTTCGTCGGGTTCCTCGGTGGCGATGCCAGCGGCCTGGTCAATGGCAACAACAAGGCCTGGTCGCTGACCCCATCGCTGAGCTGGGCGGCATTCGACTTCGGCACCGTGCGTGCACGCCTGCGTGCCAGCAAGGCTGAAGCCGAAGGCGTGGCCGCGCAGTATGAGCAGGCGGTACTGCTGGCCCTGGAAGACACCGAGAACGCACTGACCCGCTATTCCAAGCAGCAGGCACGGTTGGCGATCGTGGTCGAGCAGGCGCAGGCGGCACGGCGTGCCGAATCGCTGGCGCAGATCCGCTATCGCGAGGGCTCGGAGGACTTCCTGACACTGCTGGATGCGCAGCGCACGCAGCTGGCAGCCGATGATGCATTGGCGGCGGCCGAGTCCGAGGTCAATGTCAGCGTGGTGGGCGTGTACAAGGCGCTCGGAGGCTGGGGGCAATCACCGCAGCAACCGAGCGTGGCGCAGGTGCAGTGATTCCGGGGGGACGGAGGCCGTGGCGTCCGTCCCCTTGCTCTTTCAGGGCCACTGATTGGCCGGCACCTCGCGCTCGCGCATGCGCACGATGCAGAAGCGATGGCCGGTCGGTGCTTCCATTACCCACCAGCGCTTGACGAAGCCTATCCGTCGCGCGCCGAGCTTCTCCAGGCGGTCGGCCTCGGCATCGATGTCGTCGCTCTCGATGTCCAGATGCACCCGTGACGGGTGGTTGACCCGCTGGACTTCAACGTCCAGGCCCGCCGGTGCGCCCAGCAGGTCAGCATACTCGGCGCCCCCTTCGGCACGCGCCGCCTGTGCCTGCAGACCGAGCGCGGCGGCCCAGAAACGGGCGCCTTCGTCGGCGGGAAGGTCCTGGCAGTCGATGATGAATCCTGCCAGCCGGCTCTGGTGTGCCATGTGCTGCTCCGCAGTTCGAGGGGTACGCGGCAGGGTAGCGCGGTGCATTCCGCGTACGTCTTCACCTTCGTGACGTTTCTGACTCTGCCGGATTGCGGGCTCGCCGTGTAACTAGTGGGTCAGGCACTCGGGAGGACAGGCAATGGCGGACGGAAGGCGGGATACCCAACGGATGTTGTTCGGCGATCCGGGTCCACCGGGTGCGGGGCTGTCGGTGGCGGTCGTGGTGCTGCTGGTGCTGGCGACGATGGCCGCCGCGGTCGGTTTCCTGCGCCTGCAGGATTCGATGCTGGGGCTGGGCCTGATCGGCGTCGCCGTGTTCCTGGCGATAGGGGCCCGCATCTGCCAGGCGCGCGATCAGCATCAGGCCCTGTATCGCCTGCTGTCGCGGCAGCCGCCGCTGTAGCTGCGGCTGCCGTGCGGGGTCAGTGCTTCGGCCAGTCCAGTTCGACCACCAGCGGGAAATGATCCGATGGCAGCACGCCATCGATGCGGCGGTCATCGGTCAGGAAGCTGCGCGCGTGGAAACCGCGCACCAGCACCCAGTCCAGCTGCGCGGTGGCCTTGCCAGTGAAATCGTGGAAGGTCAGTCGCGGGCCCTGCGGTGTCTTCACCTGGGTACGGGTGTCGTGCAGTACGCGGGTGAATGCCTTGTAGGTGTCGCCGCCGGGTTCGCTGTTGAAGTCACCGGTCAGCACCACCGGCAGGTCGGCCGCCAGGCCGGCCACGCGCCTGCCGATCAGCTCGGCACCCTTCACCCGGCGTGGTTCGTCCTCGTCGCGGTAGGGCAGGTGGGTATCCATGAAATAGAAGCGGCGGCCGTCATCGATGCGGCGGAACAGCGCCCAGGTGACCATGCGTGGATACAGGTTGCCCCAGGTGATGCTGCCGGGCACATCGGGCGTATCAGACAGCCAGAAGTTGCCTGATTCCTCGATCGCCAGCACCTTGCTGTCGTAGAACACGCCCATGTGCTCGTCGCCGCTGCCGCCGCGGCGGCCCTCGCCGAACCAGCGGTATCCGGGCAGGTGCTGGGCAAGGTAATCGGCCTGCTCCTGCACCAGCTCCTGGGTACCGATCACCGCTGGGTGCGCGTCGAGGATGACCTTCACCATCGCATCGCGACGGTCGGGCCAGCGCTTGCCGGGTTCGGTATCGGCCGGGGTGCGCACATTGAACGACATCACCTTCAACGGCGCAGGGGCTGCGGCCCAGGCGCTGGTCAGAGGCAGGGCAAGCGCCAGCAGCGCAGACAGCGCGGGGCGACGGAAACGCGACAACATCGTGGAATCCCTCCATTCCATGAAAACGGTTTCACAGAGCATGCCACGAATGCGAGGGCAGCGTTATGCAGGGATGGGTGGCTCGCGGATGCCGGGCGGGCGATGAACGCCCCGCCCGGTGGACCGCGCACCGGCGATCACGGGTCGTAGCTCATCCCGTCGCCTGCCTTCTGCAATCGCGCAGATGCACAGGGCGTATGCCGCACGCTGATCAGGCAGCAGGAAGTGCGTCCATCCTGATCAGTCTTCAATCTCGCCACGGCGGCCTGCCGCGCGCACTGCCTGCGCGGTGGTGGCCACGCCAAGCCGTTGCCGCGCTCGCCGCAGGTGGTTCTCAACGGTGCGCGCAGACAGCCCCAGCGTGGCCGCTATCTCTGCCTGGCGCCGTCCAGCGGCGACCCAGCGCAGCACCTCGCGTTCGCGTGCGCTCAGCGCGCCCGCGCGGATGTCGGCCGGCGCTTCGGCAAGCCGCCGCGCCGCGCGGAAGACTGACGTGCCGACCATTTCAAGCAGCAGGCGCGCGCCGGCGGACGCATCAATCGAGGTGCCGGCGAAACTGACCGCACCCTCCAGACCGGTCGGGCCGAACACCGGCACCTGCAACCCATGCAGGCCATCGCCGCGAGGCTGCTTCACCACCTGGTAGCGCTCGCCACGCACGCCGTGGCGCTTGCTCCAGAAGAACGGCGCATTGCTGTCCAGCACATGGCGGTTGACCGGACAGGCGTGCAGGTAGCGGGCGAGTCCGCTATCGCTGCCGTCGCCGAACCAGTCACCTTCAATCCAGTACACACGCTGTGCGTCGCGCTCCAGCCCGGTTCCGGTGGCAAACACCAACAGGCGGTCGTAGCCCAATGGTGAGGCGGCGGCGCGCAGCACGCCGCCCACCGCCGGCAATGACCGCGCCTGTTCCAGTTCCAGCAGCGCGGGCACCAGCGCAGGCATTGGCTCAGCGCCCCGCCAGCGCATCGAGCAGCGTACGCGCGGCCAGCTTGCCCAACGCGTTGCCGGCCAGCGGACTGTCGCCGGTCAGCAGCAGGCGATCCTGCAGCACGCTGCCATCGATGCCCTCATTGACGATCTGCACCCCCTGCTGGGCCAGCCGTTCACCGAAGAACCAACGCAGCTGCCCGGGCATGTAGCCGATCCCCGGTGTCTGCCGGTCCATTGCGTCGGGGAAGGCACAGATGCGGTAGCCACGGAACAGCGAGGCACCGTCGGCTTCGTCGACGCCCGCCGCCAGCAGCGCCGCCGGGCCATGGCAGAGGGTGATGATGTGGCGCTGCTCGGCCATGGCCCATTGCAGCGCGGCCTTCACCGCCGCGCTCTCCGGCAGGCCGATCAACGCGCCGTGCCCACCGGGAATGAAGACGGCGGCGTAGTCCGAATCGGCGCCCAGGCCGGCCACCACCTGGTCCAGCTGCAACGGCTGGCGGAAGCGTTCCTGGTAGCGTTCGTACAGGGCGCCGATCTCGCTGTCCTCGTGTGGGAAGGCCCACCACTCGAACTTGACGGCGTTGCCGGACAGCGTCGCCACGTCGATGTCGAAGCCGGCCTTGTCCAGGTGGTACATCGGCAGCAGGGTTTCCACCGGATGATTACCGGTGGAGAACAGGTGGCCATTGGCGGTCGGCAGATAGCGCTCGTCGGCGGCGATCATCAGCACCTTCCAGCGGCCATCGCGGCGCGCATCCGGATAGTCGGCGCCGGACAGGTCGCTCTTGGGCGAGGTGAACTGCGACAGCGAATACGGCGACGGGAAGAAGGCATCGCGCTCGGCCGGATCGGGGCTGGGCTGGCGGCTGGGCTCTTGCGTGTTCATGCAGACCTCCGTTGGGGGAAAGTGAGCCCAGCATAGGAGGCTGCGTGCGCAGGCGCGATGAGGGATTCCCCTCAATCGGCCGCAACCCGGATGCTGCAGCGCGCCACCCGGCCGGTTGGACAGTGGGATTATGTCGTGTTATCTAGCCAGTGCCGGGATAATCCCGGCATAACCACACAGCAAGCAAAGGAATGAAAATGAAAAGATTCGCCCGAGCATTGCGCGTCACTCTGAATATTCATCCGAACGAAAAGAGCAGCGTGTGGAATACCTGGCCGCTGTGGGTCGAATTCTGATCCTGCCAGCCAAACCCGCGATTGAGCGGTAGCAAGACGAAGGGACTCGTCTTTCGAGTCCCTTCCTGCCGGAGACGCACTGCATGCAAGGGATGTCGAATGAAGGCAGCGCCATTGCTGCCGAGCGCCTGGCTGCGCGCGTGGAGCGCGAAGGGCCCGTGCTGAAGCTGGAAACCGGCGGTGTTGGGGTGTTCTGCCCGGAACTGGCTGGCAAGGTCGACAAGGAAAATTCCGAGCAGCTGTACGTGGTCGAGTCGCTGGCCGACCTGTTCCGCCGTCACGAGCGCGTGCGCTGGACCGAAGTGCGCAGCCTGATCGCCACCCGTAGTGCTGAGCTCACCGGAGCACAGACCCTGGAGGCGCTGCAGTCGCGCATGAGGCAAGCTCTGGATGGGGTGTGCGGGCATGCGCTGGATGCCACGCCGGCGGTGTGGAAAGTGATGGCCCATCCCTTGATCCCGCTGGTGATCGACGGGCTCGATGCCCGCGGCACCGCAGCCATCGAACGCGCCCTGCATCTGCGCTACACCACCCAGGTCGAGCAGGTCATCCATCGGCGCCACCTGCTGCGCAACTTCCTCATCGGCCGTGCCGAATCACGGGCGATTGCCGCCGAACTCAAGCACCGTGTCCGCAGCGGAAGTTCGGCGCTGGATTACGCGCAGTCATTGCTGAGCCTGCGAGAGCGCATCGGCCTGGACAAGGTCACCTACCTGGTCACCGTGCAGCTGATCGCCATTTCCGGCGTGCCCGGCATGATGGCCGCCTGCCTGCTGCTGGCGATGCAGATGCATCCACACTGGCGCCAGCGCATCGAGGAGGAATTCGCGCCGCTCTCGGAGGCGGAGATCCACGCGCTGCCGATGGCCAGGATTCCCTGCACGATGCGCTTCCTGAAGGAAGTGATGCGGCTGTACTCCACGCCCTTCAACAACCGTCGGGTGGCTGCCTGCGATCTGCAGGTGGAAGGGCAGGCCATCGCCGAAGGTACGGTCTTCGAGCTGAGCTCGTTCATCCAGCACCGCTCGGCGAAGTACTGGGATGACCCGCTGCAGTTCGATCCCGATCGCTGGTTGCCCGAACGGCGCAAGCGTACCGCCGGCATCTATGTGCCTTATGGCTTCCCCACGCGTTCCTGCGTGGGATCGGCGGTCGGCAATGCACAGCTGGTATTGCTGTGCGCGCTGCTGGCACGCGAGTTCCGCTTCACCCCCAGCGCCGACTATCGGCCCGAGGTGCGCATGGAGGGCTTTGCGATTCCGGCGGCGCTGCATGGCACGTTCTCGCGGCGTACGGCCGGTGCCTGATCTGTCGGGACGGCGGCTTACTTTCCCGTTCGCCCGTGTGCCTGCATGTCCTCATGCAGGATCCGCCGCAGCTCGACGATGGCCGGCGTAGCTTCCTGCACGCTGTGTCCGGACACGATCACCTTCTCCGAATCCGCGTGCGGCAGGTGCGAACTCCAGTAGGGCACCAGCCCGTCATCGGTCTTCTCAAGTGGGCCATCGGCCTTGGCGCGGGCGATGATCGAGTGGTAGTGCACCTTCGGTGACATCGGCAGGTCAGCCACGGCGCGGACGAACGGGTCGTCCTTGTCCAGGTTCTGGATGCTGTTCATCTGGTAACCGTGCTTGCCGTCAATGCGGTCGATCTGGCCGTCGTTGGCGATGGTGGCGACGTCTTCCAGCACGGTCAGTGGCAACCGCACCAGCCGGCCGATCCACCGGCCGAGGCGGGTGCCCGCCACGTCGGTACCGCGATGCGGCGTGGCGATGAACACCACGCGGGACACTTCCGGTTCTGGCAGGAAGGTCAGCACCGGTGCGCCTTCGGTGCGCAGCAGTTCGCGCTGGGCGGGCGTCATCTGCGCGGTGGCCAGCAGGGTGTCGACCAGGTGGTCGCCGGAGGAGGAGATCATCAACCGTGCGATCACTCCCCCCATGCTGTGCCCCACCAGCACCATGTCATGCGAGGCCTGCGCCTTGCCGCTGGGGTCAAAGTGCTTGAACACTTCAGCCAGCGTGTGGCGCATCGCATCGTGGCTCATCGCGATGGGCATGTTGGTCGGGTAATAGAACTGCCAGACCTGGAACTCCCGGCGGATCTCGTCGTCGCGCAACAGTTCATTGGCCACGTTGACCCAGGCTTCCGGACTGCTGGCCAGGCCATGGATCATCAGCAGCACGCGGCGGTTCGGGTCGTAGGGCTGCATCATGTACAGATGCGGCGTGTCGATGCCGCCCTTGCCACCGAACAGCGTGCGCAACGACTGTCGGCTGAAGTTGGAGCGGGCCAGCCACAGCGCATAGCCGGCAGTGAAGTTGGCCGCCAGTGGCACCTGCTGGCCGTGCAGGGTCACTTCCGAAACCTGGTAGGGATCGTGGATCTCCAGCTCCGGCTCGTCATCGTGCAGCACCTCCCACAGGTTTTTCCCCGAGAAGCGCAGCAGCACCGTCATCGATGGCGAGGGCATCTCGCTCCAGCTCTGCGTGGCCGAAGTGCTGGCCTGCGTTGCCTGCGCCGCTGCCCGAGGCGTGGTGGCCGTGCTGCCGGCCGGGTCGTCCATCACCGCCACCAGCTCGGCACCGAAGCCATCGCGGCGATGCACGCTGCGCAGCGTACCGGTGAACGACAGCGAGGCGGCGGGTACCAGCTCGCTGGGGGTACGCTGGTCCAGCGCCGATGCTCCGTCTGAAGGGGCCAGCACGAAGGTCCAGCGGCCCAGCTGGAAATGGCTGGCCTGGCCGTGCACGCGGCCGGTGGCATACGCGTTGTACAGCTGCACCGAGGCTTCCTGCACCGCCAGGTTGTAGTAGTCGCGCACCTGGGTCTGGCGGTCTTCGAAACCACGCTGGTTGGCGGTGCGCTCGGTGAAGAACAGATAGGCATAGGCCTGGCGCGCGACCTGCATCCACGCATCGAGGCGTGGCTGGAAGTCGGCATCCAGCTCGGTGACTGCGGTCTTGGCGCGGCCGGATGCCGAGTACTCGCGCTTTGGCGCCGGCAGGGTCATCGCATACTGCAGCCACAACTCGGCCAGGCTGGAGCGCTTGTCTTCCTCGCGCACCACGATGCTGCTTTCCATGGCCTCGATGCAGGGCAGGCCGGGCTTGGCACAGACGCCCTCATCGAGCCCGGCCACGCGCAGGGTCTCAATGGTCGCCGCGCTGAGCTTGCCGGAGGTCAGGATGTCACCGCGCTTGAGCGCGATGTACTGGCCGGGCGTGACCGAGGCAACCTGCACCGACGGCCCGAACTGGCGCAGCGTCGCGCAGCCGCCCAGGGTGAGCAGCACGGTGAAGATGAGGGTCGTGCGGCCGATGAAGCCCAAGCCCGTGGTAGCCATGCGATCCTCCTGCGCGGTGGCGCCACTCTAGCGGCCGGCCTGTCAAAGCGGAATCTACCGGCTGGGTCGGGCTTGGCGGCGAGTGCGGTTGGTAGATTCGGGCAGTTCCGTGCGCCGGCTGCAGGTTCCTAGCCCATCAGTGGCTGATCTGGCACTTCACCGCCGCCGAATAGCCCTCGTAGTCGTCGCCTGCGATCACGTGCAGGGTGTGGTGCTTGTCGATGCGCTTCACGTACGAAGGTTCCTCGGTATTGGCATGCTCGTTGACCTCGGTCACCGACCAAGCCCTGGCCAGGCGCTTGGGATCGACGCCGTTCAAGTACACGAACAGGCTCTTCTCGCCCTCGGCCACGTTTACATCGGCACTGTTGACCGTGCCGCCAAACAGCGCGACCGGCTTGTCCTCCGGCTCGAAGGTGCCGCCCGGCTTCTTGGCCAGGCCGGCCGCCTGCAGGGCATCGATGGCGTCGGCCGCACTGAAATCCGAGCCCGCCTTGCAGGCCAGCAGCGCTTCCAGCGTGGCGGTGCCGGGCGGCGCGATGGCCGGGGCTGCGGCGTGCGTGGCTGGGGCGGCGGCGAGCGCGGTGAGGAACAGGGCGAGCGTGGTTGTGGCGATTTTCATTGCAGATCCTTCTGGCGGTCGCGGATGGAGGGACTGTTGTGTTGGCGGTGTCATCCCGATTATGCGCCACACGTCCTGCGCGACGTGCAGGCACAAAAAAGCCGGAACCCCAGTTGACGGGAGATCCGGCTTCTTGCGGCCTCGACAGGCCATACAGATGGTGGAGGTGGGCGGAATTGAACCGCCGTCCGAAGGCACTCCATCCCCAGCACTACATGCTTAGCTCACCGTTGGATCTCGTCCCCGAACAGCACGGTGCGCAAAGCGCATCCGGGAACCAGCCTGTTGTGTTCTAGTGCCGGACTGACAGGCAGCCGTCCAGCGCGATTCCATGATAGTGACTCTACACCGCGAGCATGGACACAAGCGGTTTCGAGGCTTAGGCCTTAAGCGGCCAGAGCGTAGTTGTCGTCGTTGGCAACTAGAGTTTTGCAGCTGGATTTACGAGGAAAGCTACCCCCTCGGCATGCGCCAGGCGACTTCACAACCCCCGTCGAAACCAATGCACCCCCGGTTTCTTCAAGTATTGCAAGGCTTTCAGGCCCTTGGTTGACCAAATGTTGACCAAGAACCCGCCTAACGATGCGAATGTTACGGCAATCTTCCTGAACAGTCACGCGATCAGCCGCCACTGGTCGGCGGACCGTCGCCTAGCTCAGGATGGTGGTTCAGATAGGCGACCACGTTGTCATCAAAGAACTGGCCGCGGTAGTAGCTATGCGGATCATTCAGGGCGACCAGTTCGGCTAGGTGCCTCCGGGTGGAGACGCGATTGATGATGAATTGCCGATCAATCATGAGCATCTTGTCGTGGGGCTCGGCTGACACATCGATCACCCGACCTGGGGGAGCTTCGGGCAGAGGGGTGTCACAAGGCGTCTTGTCGCTGTTGATCTCCATCAAACGATCAAAATGCGCAGCGGTCGCGTCGGTGCTGAGGATGTACTCCCCCCCTTCCATCACCCCCATGAATTCAAAAGTGCCCAGTGGCTCAGCGTGCTGAATCATGGAGATATGGCCTTCCTCGTGGAGCCGTCCACGGACCAAGCCCCCACTGCGAGCGTCCACGATCCAACCGGCCAAAAAGGCGGTGGTGAACTCTTCAGGAGTGCGGATGAACAGCAAATCGTCGGCCGCCACCGGCGGGCGCGCGGCAGGTTCGGTCCCGGTGCCTGTCTGATCGTCGTCCATTCCCACGCTCCAGTCGTTCAGGCACTTCAGCATAGCCCACTAGATGGCAGACTTCGGCACCCACACTGCAGCGGCCTGGGCGCCGGCACCAGGGACCGTCGATGGGGGCCAGCGGCCGTACTTTGGGGCGCCCGTCGTCCCATCCCGATGCCCCTCCCGCGTCACCCGCATAGCGTTCTCGCCCTCGCTAAGCGCCTGGGGGGCGAAGGTGTGGCGCATCTAATACAGATGCCGCAGCGGTCGATCAGTGCACTTCGCTGGAGGGTCATCGAAGCGCTAGCACACACACACTTTGCACCAAACTCCAAATGTGTGACGAGCGTCACTAGTTAATTCAAGGTGAATACGCGGCTTCCGTTCAGGCATGCGCGTCCGAATGGGGTTTTCGTTCATAAATATGCATTTGAAAAATAAGTGGTTTTTGAACTTACCAACAGATTTCAGCCTTTCTGAATGTTTTCCACAGAGTTGTCCGTTGAAGCGCTTGTGCACTTGTGCTAGCGGCATCCGGGAGACTAAGATTTCCCTAGATCCAGAGGCTGTGGTGGCCGAACTGATCTGGCGGCCGGTCAAAGTGATCGGCCCTTTTTTGTCTCGAAGACTAAGGATAGTGAGACGAGGTTACGCATATGAAGAGAGACAATTTGCCCGTGCTACGTCATCGAAAGTCTGAGGATGGCCGACATGCAGTCGACGCCTCGCTACGCGTGCTCATCCTCCCGTCTGAGGACGGTGGGTACGTTGCTCAGGGCTTGGAGATCGACTACTTGAGTACAGGCCGCACTGTTGACGAAGTTCGTCAGAACTTTGCCGATGGCCTTCTTCGAACCATCGAAGCCTACTTGAGGCGTAATAGGCCGCTGACGGCTCTCTTTGCGAAGGGCAAAACGCCGCCAGAGGCGTGGAACCTTTGGCTTCAAAGTGACAACCACGATGTGCTGACCTGCGGGACTGTTGTTGAGCTCGACATCCCTCAGGACACTGGATTCTTTACATCACTCGCTTTCCGCGAGGCTGAGGTGGCTCACGCTGCATGAGGATTCGTAAAGGGCCATGGGACGGCGCTCAACCCAGGACACATGTGTTAGATGTGTTGAGAACGCATGGGGTTGAGGTGATTGCGCAAGGAAACGACTGGTACGAACTGGTCGATGCTGATGGCGATCCTGAGGTGCTGCTGATCACGAACCCGGTATTTCCAGACATGGTGGTGAAGATCTGGGAGCGCTACGGTTCCATTCACGAGTTTGAGATCACGGACCTAGTGCGAAGGCATTGAGGAAGCCCCGCGTTTCAGCGGGGCACTCTGCGCCGTTTTCTCAACGTATGGACTATGCGGGCTACCTGATGCCCGTATGCATAAGCTCGGGCTTCCAGACAGCCGCGGCCTTCGCGCCCGCATCGGGGACCATCGACGGGATCCAACGCCCGTACTTCTTCGCCGTGATTGTCCAGTCCCGGTGGCCCATCTGACGGGCCACCCACATCACGTTCTCGCCAGCACTCAGCGCTTGTGAGGCGAAGGTGTGGCGCATCTGATACGGGTACCGGTACCGGATGCCAGCCTTGCGCAGCGCGCGCTGCCATTCGCCCGCGCGGATGCTCTGATCTGATCCCCACCGTGCGTTCGTCCTGGGATCGTGGAAGACGAACTCGCCGGCGGTGGCGGTATGGGCGCGCTGGGCCTTCAGGGCATCGATCGCCGGCTGCAGCAGCTGCACTTCGCGCACGCCGGACTCGGTCTTAGGGGCCTTCATCTTGCCCATGACCCATGCCCGCCGAATCTTGACCGTGCCCTTGCGCCAGTCGATGTCCGACCAGCAGAGTCCGATCATTTCTGAGGTGCGCAGGCCCGTGGCGAAGTTGAACTGGCAGTAGTTGCGGACCTGGTCCTCGCGGCAGGCGGCCAAGATCGCCTGGACTTCCTCCGGTGTGAAGGGATCGACCTCTTCCCGCGCGTTGGCCTTGGCACGCCGCTTCACCCTGAAGCCGTCCAGGGGGTTGCTCGGGATCAAGTCATCGGCAACGGCCTCATCGAGGGCACCGCGGAGCGGGCCCAAGACGTTGTTGATGCGCTTGGCAGAGGTCGACTGGTCGAATGTGGCCACCAGTTCCTTTAGCGCGATACGGTCGAAGTCACGCAGCGCGATCGTCCCGCATCGCGGCACCAGGATGTTGTCGACGATGCGGCGGTACCCAATCAGGCTGCTGTGCTCGAGCTCAGGCTCCTTCTGTGCCAGCCACCGTGTCAGCACCTGCTCCAAGGTTTCCAGGGTCGCCGGCTTCGCCGCCACCTGCACCGCGCGCTTGCTGCCGGGGAAGTGGGTGGCATAGTCGAACGTGCCCTTCTCGATCTCGACCTTGATCTGCCCCAGCAGGTTCTCGCAGTACCGAAGGTTCCGTGCGGTCGGAGGAAGTTTGATCCGCTCACGGCACCGCTTGCCCCGGTAGTAGAAGTCTATTGCGATGCTGCTCTGTGTAGCTGGCCTGACGCCGCCTTGCCGTGCATTACCCACTCTTCGTACCCCTCCAGGTCGATCAGGTTTCTTCCATCTGGCGCCTTGAAGAACACGGCGCCCTCCAGCCAATCGCCTCGCTTGATCTTCGAGTTGATGGCATCGACCGTGTAGCCGGTCAGTGCCTCGAACTGCTTGAGCGTGACGAATCGTACCGGCCGCAGGTTCGCGGGGGATCCGGTCCTCGACAATCCTCGTGACGAGGGTCCGTGGTTACTCATGGGGCACCACCACCTGCAGGCTCCAGAGGACCGATGGGCGCTCGTCAGGGCCATAGAAGGGCGCGCGCTGCACACGGCCGGTCTTGGCCAGATGGTGCAGGTAGCTACTGACCCGGTTTGAAGGCAGGTGCAGCTCGGCGGCCAGCTCGCCCGCCAGGCAGGGCCCCTCCTGCAGAAGCTCCAGGATCCGGATGGACGTGCCGTTGGCGGCGCCTGCGCGGGCTGTGGTGTCATGCACGGCTAGCACCTTCTGCCAGCAGCGAAGTGCCAGAATGGCCTTCAGGTGAAAGGGAGGGGGCGCAATGGGTATGGTCGATGGGTTGAGCCAGTGCTGGTGGCTTAGCAGCACGTGCGAAGTCAACTGGGACGCATGGGCGGCCGTTGGAACGTTTCTGGCTGCCTTCATTGCATTGCGTATCGCTCTTGCGGAGCAGGCGCGGCGTAGGGAGGAGGCGCTGGATCGTGCGCTCGGACTGTCTACTCTCTTGGTTCCTGAAATCGAGAGCTGGCACGTCAGCATTCGTGGCCTTGTGAACCATGTGAGGCTTGGTCATGCGCAGGCAGTACTGGAGAGTTTCGAGCCGGAAGGAGGGGATGTACTTAGGGTCCCTCCTATGCTGCGCAAACACTTGCATCGCATTCATGAGCTGAATGCACCCGCTCGAAATCTGAGCAAGGCAGTGGCGTGCGCAATGTCCGCAAGGCAAATGGAGTCGAAGGTTCGAGCGGCTCTGCGGGCAGACGCAACCGACAGAGGAGAGGTTCTGAATTCTTTCCTGCATCACCTGGAAACTGCGGAAGTTGCGCTCCTGGAAGCCTCGAACGAGATGAACAAACGCATCTTTGCGCCGCCGGCTACGCATTCTTGGTGGTGGAGACTGATGCTCGGCTAGTCGTATTTCGTCTCTCAAGGCCGATCGGGTCATGACGGGGTGAAAGAGACTTGCGCATTCAAGCATGGGCGGCCTCCGCCAGCGGTGCTGGCGCTGCAATGCCTGTCGGTGCAGCCGCGCAGGCAGCATCGTCGTAGGCACGGACCGCGTGGGCGATCGCATACAGGCGCCAGATGAAGTGGAACGTGTACTGCTGCAGGGACGATGCGTATTCCCAGGCATCAGTGATCCGGAAGTCGCTGTAGTCGGGGTCATGGGGCTCGAAGTCCGACATGGCGCTGATCGCGTTGCTCAGGGCGTCGTGGTCTTCCGAGTCGTTCAGAACTTCGCGCTCGAGCTCCTGCCACAGCCTGGCCACCCATTCCGGCATCGACGAGTCTGGATCCGCCAGGTCGTCTGGGTCCACGCGTTCCTCGACGTATTCATTGAACAGGCGCGTCACCAGGTCACGAAACAGGCGCGCACTGAATTCCTGCTTCGCGCCGTCGTTGGCCACGCACTTCTCGGCCCAGTAGCCATCGTTCACGAACAGGCCGCCGGCCTTTTCGTGCTCCGCCGGATTGGCGCGGAAGAACTCGAACATGTCATGCAGGCGGCTGAAGACTGCGGTGCCCATGTCGCCGGAGATCGTCAGGTGCCCGGGCCAGGTGACGATGTCAAAGCCGTAGCAATAGGTTCCCGGGCGACGGAACTGCAGGTGCCGGTGCACGCCATCGTCGACCACGATCCGGAGCTCGTGGCTGGCCGTATCGGCGAGGAAGCGGGGGAGGACGTCACTGCGGTTCATAGGTATCTCCGGACTGTGCGGACGAGGCCTGGGCGGCCTTCAAGGCGGTTTGCCAAGCGGGTACCGGGTTGTCGTCGGCGCCGAGCAGCTGCAACAGGCCGGGCCGGTGGCCCGCGGCGATGCGGCCGCCGGCCTGCAGCACCTGGAGCACCTCCGATTTTTTTGTGAGCGGGTCTTGGCGAGGCAGATGGCGGACGTTGATGACCTTGCCGTCCACGATCTCTGCGACGGAGGTGAGGTCAGGGCCCGTGGCCATGTCACAGCCGATTGTCGGTATGGGTCGCTTGGCGGTCATCGTCACCGCCTCTGGCTCGCCGGCAGCGTGGGCAGCTGCTGGGGCTCGGCAACCGCCGCCGTCAGGTTCCCGGTTTCGTGCGCCAACCGGATTGCGTCGAGCTCGACCTTCACCGCGCCGATGTAGGTGGTGGCCACAATGGTCGAGGCCTTGGCGCGCTCGATGACCTGGCCCATCTGTTCGGCACTCAAATCGTCGTCGCCCAGGCGTTCGAGCATGGCGACCAGGTGATCGCGGACGTCACTGACCTTGTTCTTCATCTTCTTGCTCCTTGGTTCGCCTCCTGACCCGGCGGGTGATTCGCGCCTTCAGTTGGACAAGTTCTTTCAGTTCCGGCGGGTACCGGTTGTGGTAGCTGTTGCGCCGCATGTTCTCGGCGAGGGTCACGGTCTCGAGGCGATCAGCAGTGATCTCGGCGGCGTCCAGCGTCTTCAGGCCTGGCCGGAACACCACGATGTGTCCCTCGGGAACCGGGCCATTTGCTGCCTCCCAGACCATCACGTGCACCGGGCGCCAGCGTCGGGTCGGGAAGATGGCCGGATCGTCGGTGACCTTCCGCATCAGCACCTTCCGTTTCGGATCGACCTTCTCGGTCCCGATCGGCACGTAATTGCTCGCCTCGCTGGCCGGCCGCCCCTTCTTGAACTGGGTTTCTCGCATTCGGCCTGCGTACCAGCCAGGTCGGCGCAGTCCCTTGTTGGGCGGCACGTAGCCAGGCTTGAAGCGCGCTGCGATCGACCCGGGTTCCTGCGTCCCGTTCCAGAGCGACGCCAGTGGCTGGGTGTGGAAATCGTCTGCCTTCTGCAGGCCAAGCGCCGATGCCCGTCGATACACCGCGGTCGTTGGCCTTTTCAGCACATGGGCGATCAGGAAGGCGGGGAACCGCGGCCAGTTCAGCCGCAGCGTTTCGTCCTCGTCGGCACTCCAGGGCCGACGCGCGTTGGGGTGTGACTTCCGCGTCATGGCTCATGGATTCCATTCCGAGCGCTTCGGTGCGTGGATCTGCTGCCGCGCGCGCTGGCGGACCGCTTCCTTCCGGAAATACTCGCGGTGCTCGACCTTCTGACCGCGGATGCGGAAGCCCCAGCTGTAGGCGCGCGGCGGCAGCGTCAGCACCAGCGTCCAGGTGCCTTCAGCCTGCAGGTCCTCGGCCAGGGCAATGCGATGCCAGCCCTCGGCACGACGGAACAGCAGCTGGCCAGCGCCGTACCAGGTCGACGAGTACGGTTCCTCAGCGATCGCCGACGGCACCGCGTCCGGCACCGCCGGCAGCGGCCCGTCGAAGGGTCGGTGCTCGAAGTACCCGCCGCGCAGAATCAGGCTGAAGAATGACCAGGGGTGATCATGGAAGATGCCGCCGTGATCGCTGCTGCGGATGTGGTGCAGGCGCAGGGCCAACCAAGGCCGCGGCTGGCCACGGTCATCGACGCCGGCGCGGCCGAGGCGCAGCAGCCAGAAGCGATCCATGTACGGCGTGCCGTCGGCGTTGGTCAGGTGGAAGTAGGGTGTGCGGGCGCCGCGCTGGATCAGAGCGGTCGCAACGCGATCCAGTACGCGGCGGCCCATGGTGCGCGGCGCCGCGTGCAGATCCACGTAGCTGCCGCAGCGGCCGCAGGACTCCATATCCGGCCAGTCGCGCGCGCAGCCGAACAGGGCGCAGAGGAAGGCGCGCACGCGGCTCACAGCTGCTCGTCCCTATACGTCGCGACCAAGCCGTCGGCAGCGGTCAAGGTGCCGGCCTCGATCTGGCGCAGGCGGCGAGCACGTTCGGCCCGGCCACCGCCGGCCGGTGCCCAGGTGGTGCGATGGCGGGCCGGCATGCGACGGACAGGGACGGCGCGCGCGGCGCGCGTCGGCTGCGCCAGTAGGCCAATCATCAGGGCTGCGAGGGAAGAGCGGCCAGTGCTGAGACGTTGCGGATTCATGGGGACCTCATGCGTAGGTGGTGAGGCGGAAGTGCTCGCGGACCAGGTCGTAGAGCCGGCCGACTTCGCCGATCTGCAGGGCGAAGCGGGCATCGAACTCGGCGCGCCGGCCGTCTTCATCCCCGTGCTGCAGCTGCTCCACGGCGCCGTCCAGGAAGCGGAGCTTTCGGACGATCAGGTCGTCACCGAGGACGAAGGAGAGGTGGTCGTCCAGCACCAGGGCGAGCTTGGTGACCTGCTTGCCTGTCTCCAGGTGCAGGTCGACCTCGTCGCAGCGCAGTTCGTGGTGCTGGCAGCGAACGATTGCACCGCCCTCGACCGGATCGCGGAGCTCGCATTCCTCGCCCAGGCTGAGGCCGTCGGGCAGGGGCTCACCGGCAGCCCAACCGGTCAGGATCGCCCGCGGCGAGACCTCGGCGTTCAGGGGCAGGGCGGGGAAGCTGCCGACCACGTCACGCAGCTGGCTCATGGCGGCCTCGCCGGTCTTGCGGCTGCTGGTGTCGACGAAGACCACGCCGCGCTGGTGGTCCAGGTAGAGATCCGTGCGGGTGGGGCGGATGAAGGCCCGCGGCAGCAGCTCGTGCAGCAGGTCGTCCTTGATGCGCTTCCGCTCACGGCCGCCGGGGCGGCGCCCGTCGCGTTCCTCGATCTCCAGCAGCTTGAGCTCGAGCAGGTTGCTAACCACCGCTGGCGGCAGGATCTTTTCTTCGGCGCCGATGGCCATCCACATGCAGCGGCCGATCTCGTGCGAGAGCAGTTCCTTCTCTTCGCGGCCGAACGGCGAAATGAAACCGGCGGAGCTCATTTCCAGCGGGCCCACGGGCTTCAGGGCGCGCGCCTTCAGGCCGTCCTGCCAGTCGAACATCTGCAGCTGCGGGTAGGTGAACATCGTGAGGTTGCGGAAGAACATCAGGTGTCTCCGGTCTGTTCAGAAGTGACGCTGCTGCCTTCGGGCAGCTCGGAAAGGCCCAGGGTGTAGAGCGCGTCGTCGATCGCGGCTTGCTCGGCTTCTGCGATGACGCTGTGCGGTCCAGCCACGCCCGGGATGTGGACGTGGAAGAGCCTCATGGTCGGCAGGCCTCGGCGATGCGCTGGAACTTGCGGGCCCAGGTGGCCAGATCTGGCTTCATCCCCGCGCTCCAGGCGATCTGGAAGATCGTTCCGAAGCGGATCCGCAGCGCGCGCCACTGGTCCGGCGGAGCAACCGCGATCGCGCGCTGGTAACGCTGGACGCGAGCTGCGGGGGTGATCGCCGGCGGCATGCGGTCCAGGTCGTGCTGCACGATGGCGTCGAGGCCGTGGCCGAGCAGGTGCAGGTCAGCCGTCATGACATGGCCCTCCCGTGCACCACCCAGAACAGGTCGGCCAGCGCCGGCGGCACCGGGGACATGGCGCGCACTTCGTTAAAGGCGGCTTCGATGATCTGCTCGAAGGTGCGGCCATCTGGCGCGCGCGCTGTCTCGCCTTCAACCTTCAGGAGGCCGGCGAGGTAGTCCCTGCTGATAGGACTCAGGTTCTCGATCAGGTCGTCGAGGTCGATCTCCGCGTCGACGGTCACGGTCACCAGGTTCATGGCAGCACCGCCCGGGATCCGAACCCTACCGCCAGGCCCAGCAGGAAGCCGGCCGTGCCACTGATGGCCAGCACCCGCCGGAACAGCACTGCGGTGGCCTCTGCGACGATGTCTTCCGCGTTCATGCGGCCTCCGATTCAGTGATGTGCTGGTCGACCCACGCGCGCATGCGCGTCCATCGCTGCTCAGGCGTTTCGTTGTCCCATCGCCACTCGCCGTCGTTCTCATGAACGATCTCTGCTGCCATTGCTTCGGCGATGCCGAACGCCTTGCTCACTGCCGCGCGGTCGTCGGGGTCTAGGCCGGTCATATCCAGGCCACGCTTGGAACCGATCACCCCAAGCGCGCAGTGGCAGCCGGTGTTGTCCTGCAGCTGTTCGGCGATCAGTCGCTTTTCTGGCATCGCGTCGAGTGCTTCTCGCAGCTCCACCAGGAACTGCTGACCCCGCCTGCCCCGAAGTGCGGAAGCAACCGCGCCGCGCCAGCAAATGAGCGGCCAGGTGTCGCAGTCGTCGGTGTATCCGCTGCGGCTCATGCGGCACCGCCTTTGCCGCGCGCGAGGGCGCGTTGGCAGCGAGGGCAGGTCACAGGATGCGATTCGCAGGCGGTCCAGCCCACGGATCGGCGGCCTGGTGCTGCTCCGCACAGCGCCTTGCCGGTGGCTTCGACATATCCGCCATGGCGCCGCACCTGCGCGGAAGGGATCGCGTGCAGGTTGGTGCCCTGTCCCCGCTCGAGGCCGTTTGCACAGCGGCCGGCCAGCTTCGCCGCCAGCACCTCAGCAGCGGCGTTCATGCGACACCGCCTTTGACTCGGAAAAGGGCAACCGCGCGTCGCGCCCAGGCTTCGCGCGCCGCTTCGAACGATTCGTGATCGCTTGGCGAGTTGAGCCACCGATCGCGCGCCTGGTCGTAGTCCTCGTCGGCCGCCACCAACGCATCAATGGCAGCTCCCGCTTCCTGCAGCGCGTCGGCGTAGCGGCGGGTATCAGCGCCGTCGTCAGCGGCTCCGTGGAGCGCGCTCACCGCGTGCCGGATCGCAGCGATCTTGCACGGGGCGTTCATGCGGCACCCCCTTGCGGCATCACGAAGCGGTAGCCGCGCAGGCGGATGGTCTCGATGGCGTGCTTGTGCCCAGCGGCAGCGAGCTTGCGGCGCAGGCGTGACACCAGCACCTGCAGGACGTTGGACTCGCGCGACGGCGGCTTGCTGTCCGGGTACATCGCGGCGTGCAGCGCGTCGACGTCCACCAGGCGATCAGGCGCCCCGACCAGGACCTGCATCACCACGGCTTCGGTGCGGCTGAGCTTGATCGACGTACCCGCGATCAGCAGGCGCTGGCGCACCACGACCGCCATGGTGCCTTCGGCGCCCGCGCCGGCGGCCGTGGCGCAGCTGCTGCAGAGGTCGAGGCCGGCCCAGGAGCAACCGCCGGGGCAGGCCTGCAGCTCGGTGCAGCCGCAGACGCGGCAGCGACGTTCGGTGGCGGCCATCAGTGCACCTCCACGAATGCCAGGTCATAGATGACGCACCGCGCCCGGGCCACCACGGGGGAGGTGGCTTGTTCCGTCGACAGGGGGACGACGGTATTGGCCCGGGCGCAGGCGTCGGGGGAAACGGAATAGGAGCCGCTGACAACGGCGTCGACCGCGTCGAGCGCGAGCTGCCAGCGGTAGGGGGAGAAGTCCTTGGCCAGCGCGGCGGAGACGCCGGCGGCGCAGTCCGGCACGCGGCCGGCGTCGTTGAAGCCGTTGAGCACCGCCTGCGCGATGGTGGTGCGCAGGCCCCAGTCGTTCTCGTTGGCCAGGGTGTAGACCTCCAGCGCCGCGCAGATGCGCGGGCTGGTGATCACCAGCGCGGCTGGTGCCCGGACGGTCTGGCCGGGTTCGTCTGTGGAAGGGGACGATGGGGAGAAGAGGGCGCCAATGCCGGTGGCTCCGAGAGCCACCAGTGCCAGGTACAGCGACGAAGACAGTGCAGACATGTGCTCAATCATCCGTGCTTGGGATGGTGAGCAAAATATTGCGCAAAACTTAACGTGTCAAGCAAAAGTTTGCTACGAAGATAGTTTAAGGACTATCTGGCCCGACTGACGGCCGGCGCAACGCAAGAGGGCGTAAAGGATCCAGCCAGTGTTGAGGGCTTCGGGAGTGAAGCCTGCAACGTGCTCCAATGCATCAAATGGCAAGGGCCAGGCAAGCGCTCTATCGCGTGCCTCGCGCGCCAGCGCTGCCTCCCAAGTGCTCAGGTCTGCATAGCGAATGACATCGACCGTTGGAACGGAGAACGCAGGCGCTTGGCCCCGATCCACGGTGAACTGAGCGAAATCGTCAGTACCAATCCACCATTCGCGCCGATCATAGATCTCTGAGCCGTGCTGGCGCCGCGCGCGCCGAAAAGCTTCCTCGATACCGGCGCGCATTGCTTCAGTTGTGCGGTCGCCCGCGAAGAGAAACTGGGTCAGGCTCTCGACGAGCTCACCGGCCTCCACATCGGTTGTGGGGCTGAATGCCAACTCAGCCGGCCTTTGCCGTAAGGTCACCCGCTGGGAGACCTGCGTACCGAACCTCAGCGTTTGCCACACGCTCAATGTTGGTGCGGCCCTGCTCCGGGACCGCGATGTAGTCCTGGATGACTTGGTTGAGCCGCTGGCCGGTCAGGACCTCAAGAGGGACATCCTGGATGAACAACATCCATGCCGGAACGCCGAAAGCCGCCGCCAAGCCGTCGACGGTGCGGACAGTAGGGGAGGTCTCGTGGGTCTTTCCATAGGTGACGACGTTGCCAACGTTGCGCTGGGAGAGCCCGGCGCGCTTGGCCACCTTCGCCTGAGTTTCGCCGCCTGCCTCCATGAGCCGGCGAACGTTGTCGGCGAGGATCAGGTTCGAATCAATGTTCATGTAAGCAGAATATTGATCGGCCTCGGCAAAGTACTGCTTTTCACCTGAGCAAACTTTTGCTATATGTAGACGCATGGACGCCGATACCCTCTTGCATCAAACCGTGGTGCGCCTGCGTGCGCATGGAGGGAAGTACGCCGAGATCGCCCGGCAGAACCCGGACATCGGCTATTCGTGGCTGACGAAGCTGGCGCACGGGCAGATCACGAACCCGACGATCGCCAGCCTGCAGCAGCTGATCGAGGCGCTGAACGCCTTCGAAGGCCTGGAGCGGGACGGCCTGACCGAAGTGGTGGCGCAGGCAGATCCGGTTATGGATCCGGTTATGGAACTGCGCGCCGAACCAAGCGGCGACGTGGACGCCGGCCGCATCGTCCCGCTGGAGACAGCCTGATGGCCCTTCGACACCTCAGCAATCCTCGCGAAGGGGAGGACCAAGGCCACGGGCGTGAGCTCCGCGCGCTGCGCCTACGGGTTCGGGAGCTTGAAGCCCAACTCGCAGCTCGTCAGCAGTTCGAGACCAAACGGTTCGATGACGCGATGCAGAGGGTTCAAGCGAGCGTCAACCTGCTGGACGAACAGGCCGGCCAGTTGATCAGTTCGCGGCGGGCTCTAGCCGAATATCAGGGAAAACTGAGCGCGCAGCCAGCCCAAAATGCTCGAGAAAGGCTGGGTCGGAAATCTTCTCCGAAAACGCCTCATAAGCGATCTGCAAGGATGCTTCGACGTATTGCCTCGTGGCTTCGTCGGCTCTGGCGAGGAGGCCGTTGATGATGGTCTGGTTCACTACGTCCGAACCCATTGCCGTGTACTCCTTCGCAAGCATTTCTGCGAAGGAGCTGGTGCTGGCCTCGCCCAGCTGGTTCAGCCTGCTCGCCATGTCTACGATTTGGCTCTGCTGCTCAACGATTTGCTTGCTCTGCTCAACGAGAGCAGCTTCCAAGGCGGCAAGTCGGGCGGTGGAATCTTGGTCCATGGTGATCTCCGTGGTTGGAGTGGTTGGGTGGTACCACCAAGCCTACCCGGAGATCGCCGCCCTTTCGCGAGGTAGGCATGGCTGTTGAACGTCGCCACTCCCAGTCGCGAAGCGCTACCGGGCTCCCGGCAGATACCGCCACCGTTGTAGTGGCCGCGCTGCAGCGCATTGCCGCGCTGGAGCGCCAAGTGCGCGCACTGCAACGGGAGCTGATTCAGCACGTAGCTGACTCAAGTCCAAAGCCTGGTGCTAGAGGGGTTCGTCACCAAGCTGATCGGGATTTTTCGGGTCGGTCTTCGGAGCGCGCCTCTGCAGGACTGCCTCTCCACTCAACGGACCCGGGGAAGCCGCCTTGTTTTGCAGTTGAAGTTCCCTGTCGTTCTCCGCGGCGACAGCCTGCTGCTCAATTCTCAGCAGACGCGCCAGCACGCGGTCGTAAAGGGAGCTCAACCCTGCGTCGACGCTTTTTGCTCTCACTGTTTCGATGGCGCCGCGCACGGAAGCCAGCAGAGCCGATGATTCGTGATGACTGCCAATGAGTAAATCCACAAGAAGGTTGCTCGCCGTCAACTCATCTTCTAGGGCTTCAAGCCGCTGGTCGTACGAGGCAAAGCGCTTCTCGAGCTCGTCCTGTGTCATGTCCTTCTCCTTGGTGGTTGACGGCACTGATTCTGCCATTCGTTCATAAATTTGTCCGCGCCTAACTTGAGCTCGCTCGCGCGGATCCTCCCACACTCGAGGACTCCCATGCCCTGGATCGATGAAACCTGGCTGCAGGACGCACTGGCGGCCCTGAAGGCCACGTGCGATGTCGATGCACACACCCGCAACGCGATGATTCAGTTCCTGCTGGACAACGGCTTCTGGGACCAGGAGAAGCTGAAGGACTGGACCAGCGCCGTTGCCAAGTTCAACAGCTGCCTCAACCCGAACAAGGCCGAGTTCTTCAAGATCGGCGAGTTGTGGGCGCTGATGCGCCGCTTCGGCCGGCACCAGCTCTTCCTGGCCATGGCCGCGGATCTTGGCTATGAGGTCCGCCCGATCCCCACCGAGCACCGCCGGCAGGAGCTGATGCAGCAGCTGCTCGACGCCCAGGCGCAGTGTGCAGCCGCCTCCGAGCGCGTCGCGAGCCAGTTGGAACGTCTCAACACGCCCGCGCCGGAGCCGCGCTCAGGTGCCGTCCATGGACAGGCTCGCGCACAGTTCAGCAGCCCCAACGAATGGAGCGCGCTTGGCCGGGCAAACGCCGTCGTCATGGTGGGCTGCCCGTAACGGGGATAGGCCTGCGTAATGAGCAACGAAATCACGAAGCTCTGCTGGCCACTGCAGATGCCACCGCCCGCGAAGGCGGTGCTGATGGCGATCGCGTGGCACGCAGACGACTTCGGCACGGCTTTCCCGGGCTTCACGACGCTGATCGAGAAGACCTGCCTGAGCAAGACAGCACTGCTCAGCGCGATCGCATGGCTGGAAGACAACCAGGTGCTGACCATTCGGCGCGGCGGCAGCGACGCCGGCGGCACGAAGTACAGCAACCGGTACAGCCTCAACCTCAGCCGACTGGATAAGAACGCGTTCGCGTCGAAGCCGCGGCGTGCATCCAAACCGGTGCGCCAGACGGACCGGTCCGAGAGCGCCGAAGGAATTGACCAGTCCGCAACGCACACCGGTCCGGATGCCGAACCGGTCCGCGACACGGACGGGTCGGAAAAGACTGAAGGTGCCGACCGGCTCGCGGGAAACACCGGTACGCAAGAACGACCGGTGCGTCTCGCGGACTCGACCGGTACGTCTGGCGGACCTGACCGGTCCGTCTCGCGTACTCAACCGGTCCGCGAGACGGACCCTAAAGGTCATGAAAGATCAGTAAAGGTCATTGAATCGTCAAACGCGCAGGCGCGCGACGACGCGGTGGTGCCACAGCTCAGCGCCGACGAGGTCAATCGCGAGCTGATGGGCATCCCCCGATTGCCGCCGGGTCTGGACCCGCAAGTCCTGGCCCGGTTCGTGCGACACCGCCGCGTGCTGGGGAAACCGATGACGATCAGCAGCTGGTTGGAGCTGCAGCCGCGATTCCGCCAGCTCACGGCCGACGGCCACGACCTCAACCGCTCCCTGCGCCAGACGATGGCTGCAGGCCTGGCACTGCCCGTAACACCGAAACCCGAGGGGACCGACCATGCCAACAATTCAGGCTCTGCTGCCGAACGAGTCCGACGTCGAGCAGAAGAGGACGAGCTCCGTGACGCCGCTGCAGAGGCAGACGCAGCCGCCGGCGCAGCAGGCGCCCTTGACGGCCCGGGCTACGCGGACGCTGTGGGTGCGCATGGCTGAGATCTACGGCTACCGCTGGACCAGCGCCTACGGCGAAGATCCCAGCGGCGGCGCTGCCGCGACCTGGGCGAAAGGGCTTGCCGGGCTCACCGGTGAGCAGCTGGCTGCGGGCCTGGGCTCGAGCATCGCCTCGGCTGATCCGTGGCCACCGACGCTGCCCGAATTCCGCCTGCGCTGCCTGGGCGTGCCCAGCTTCGCCGCCGTTCGCAACGACACCGGCCGCCGGGATGGCTTCACGCGGCTGGTGTGGCAGTACCTGGACGGCCACCGCTACCGCACCTCGAGCGCGGACAAGAGCGATCGCCTGTTGCGCGAAGCCTACGACCAGGCCCGCGAATACGTGATGCGCGGCGGTAGGCTGCCGGAAGAGCCTGTGGCGGCGCTCGGCCAGGCCGCGGCGCCTCCGCCGGTACCGGCCAGCCCCGAAGCGCTGCGTCGTGCAGAGCGCGAGATCGCGGAGATCTTCGGCCAGGGATCTGCAGAGCCCGGCAACGACGACCAGGCCCCAGCGACCGGCAAGATGGCAGCGGCAGGGCTGGACCGATGATCGACCAGGATCGACTGCGCAGCTATCACCGTCAGCAGGTGCTGTACGCCCTGCAGCAGGCCAGCGAGCCGATGACGGCCTCCGAAGTGCACGAGGGCATGACTACCCTGGCGCTGGCCATGGGCCACCCCAGGGAATGCGCCGCGATCACCCCAGCTGCTGTGGCCGGGATTCTGCGCGGCATGCTCGGCGAGCAGCTGGTCACCCAGGGTCACGACAGGGCCAATCGCCGTTACGGGCGTGCCGAACCGACCTGGTCGATCGCAGCTGGCCAGGCGCGGGTAGTGCAGCCGCCGGCTCCCGGCAGGAGCGTGGCCGCGTTGGCTGCCGCGTCACCGATGGCGGGGCAGGGCACCCAGCTCCGCCAGATCACCATTGATCAGCGCCTGGCATTCCTGCAGGCCGAGTGCGCCGCACTGCTGGCTGATGTGACAAAGGAACACGCGGCATTCGAGCTCCGGGTTCGGAACCAGCTTGAGGCGTTCGAAGCGCGCGCTGCACGCCTGCTCGGCCTGCCGCAGGACGGTGGCCAATGAGCAATCGCGGGCTCCGCTACAACCGCATCGAGGACATGCCGCAGGGCATGCAGCACCTGGTGCACAAGGCTGGCCAGGTCGCGCCCAAGAGGGGGCCGGCCCAGCACCAGGAGGCCGCACTGGCGGAGAAGCGGCCGAAGTACGGCAACGTGATCACCACGGTGGACGGGATCCGCTTCGATTCCAAGCGTGAGGCGCGCTACTACGAGCAGCTGAAGCTGCGGCAGCAGGCCGGGGAGGTGCACTTCTGGCTGCGGCAGGTACCGATGCACCTACCTGGCGGCACCAAGTACGTCCTGGACTTCCTGGTGTTTCTGCGCGACGGGAGCGTCGACTTCGTGGACGTGAAAGGACGGGAAACGAAGGAGTTCCGCATCAAGAAGCGCGAAGTGGAGCACCACTATCCGATCAAGGTGCTGCTGGCATGAGCGGCTGGAGATCAAGCGGCAGCACAGCGGGCGGCCGGGTCGACCTCAGCGCGGTGGCCACCACCGACCTGCTGCGGGAGATCGAGCGCCGGTGTTCGGTTGGTGGATCGCCCAAGGTTGATCGGCCGGGGAAGGAGCGGCCGTTCGCGACGAAGGCGCTATGGGCCCAGGACAAGGTCAACCAGGCACGTGCCCGCCTCGCGGAGCTCCGCGCGCTGCCAGAACCAGCCTGCGAGGCTGAGCGCGCCGCTCGTTCTGCTCAGGACTCTCAACTGGTCGCCGATGTCGTCAAGTTCGACGGCATGGCCAAGGCATTCGCGAGGAAGGGTCAATGAAACCTGCAGAGCTCAAGGCGCGGTTCCCGACGGAGGCTGCGCTGTGCACGTGCCTGATCGACTGCCTGACCGCGGCCGGCGGCTGGGAGATATACCCCGAGACGGCCGGCTTCGACATCCTCGCTGTCTGGAGGGCTACCGGGCACCAGCTAGGCATTGAGGCGAAGATGCAGCTCAACGCCAAGGTGGCCGATCAGATCCTGCCGGCGCACTGGAGCAACAGCGACCAGCGGGGCCCCGACTTCAGGGCGGTGCTGGTGCCCTGCACGACGGAATCGAACTACGGCATTGCACGGATGCTCGATGCGCTGGGTGTGCAGGTCCTGGTGCCGGACAGCTGTACCAGCCGATGGAACCCACAGCCGGGCGAGGGAATCCAGCGCGAAGTGCATCGGCATGGCCTGCATCAGGCCGCCCCATGGGACCGCGCATCCGGCGATCTCCGCGAATGGGGACCCACAGCATGGTTCGACTGGAAGCCCACCAAGCGCTGTGCATTGCCTGAGTTTGTGCCGAAGGTGGCCGCAGGCGTGCCGGCGCCGCTGCAGTTGACGCCCTGGAAGGTGGGCGCGCTGAGAGTGCTGGCCGATCTCGAGCTCGATGGATTCACGACGGCGAAAGGTGTACGGGCCCATGGCGTGGATCCGCGCCGCTTCTGTGCAACCGATGGATGGCTGAAGCAACTGGGCGACGGGAAATGGGCCCGCGGAGCTCTCCCTGCTTTTGAGGACCAGCACCCCGAGGCCTATGCCCAGGTGCTGGCCCAGGCGCGCGCCGCGCGCGCTGCAGCGGCGGCAACGAACACCCAGGAACAGGCGTCATGAACGAAAATGCAGTCGGTACCAACGCGCTCGCAGCCGCGCGCGAGCTGGAGGTGGCGTTCCTCAAGGGCAAGAAGATCCCCTGCTGTGCCAACTGCAACGGCAAGGCGAGGGTGTGCTGGCCTGGCCGCGAGTCGCAGCTCGTACAGTTCCAGTGCCGGCACTGCGGGCCGCGGGGAGCCATCTTCGACAGCAGCGCGCCAGTCCAGTGTGGCCGCTGTGGTACCGCCCCGCCTGGCCTATTCCCGCGTGGCGCACAGATCCAGTGCTGCAGCTGCGGGGCATCCTCAGCCGTGTTTGTTGGCCAGGATCCCGCCGGTGCTCTGGCGGCTGCGCTGGATGCCTGGTGCCGCCACGCACCAGTGCTTCCGTCGGCGGCCGACGACAGTGCAGGGCAGCGGCGCCGTGGCGCAGCCCCGGATGGCTTCGACGACGAGGGCAAGGGTGACGTCCTGGAGCTGCTATCGCGCCTGCTGGTCGGCGGGAGCTACCGCATGCCCGTTGAAGGGCGCAGCACCTTGGCACCGCTAGGCAGCAGCGACATTGCCGGCGCGGTCGGCTACATGCGTAATCCGCTGGAGAAGCACACCGCGCTTGCCGTAGCGACCAGGATGGGCCCCGCCGCGATTGCACGGCTTTCCCTCGCTGCCTACCGTCAGGTGGCCAAGGACATGCGTGCAATGCGGCCGCGGCCTCTGGATCTCGGCAAGCCCGCCGATCGCTGGCGCCTTCGCCTGGTGATCTATGACGCGGCGCACGAGCTGGTGTGGCCGGAGCGGCGCCAGCCGTTCGCAGGCCTGGCCAAGTCAGCCAAGATGCGCAAGGGCAACTACATCAAGGCCCACAAGTGCGCCAGCGCCGTCCTTCAGGAGGCGCTGCACGGAGGCAGGCAGGGTTTTCAGCGCGCATTGTGGTAGGCGATCTGCGGAGGCGCCTCACTCCTGCAGAGTCAGCTCCACAGCGCATGTTTCATGCAGCTTCAGCAGGTCCTTGCCTAAAGCGTCATTGAGTTGGCGGAACCGAATGACCAACGATTGGCGAAGATCTCCATCCATCGTGTCTTCCAGAAGCTGGGGCGCGATGATCGCGAGTTGAGCCGTAACCTGACCGATGGCGTTGGCTTCCTGATATGCCGGATCTGAGAAGAGGTATCTGAACTTTCGCGCCCCGCGTTGAATTCTAAGAGTTCGCTCATGGGTCACCTTGTCGCTGAGAATTTCAATGACGGCATCCTCGACTTCCGCCAAGGCCCCCATGCGCTTGTCAAACAAGTCGGCTTTCAACTTCTTCTTCGCAGTAGCAGCCTGCTGCCGTGCGGTAAACCACTGTCGGAGCGCTACATAGCCGACCGCAGCAGCCAGAGCCAATTGACCCATCGCTGTGAACAGACGCAGCTCCAAGTCTGTCATTCCCCAGACGGTCTCAATCATTGCGACACCCTCCCTGTATTGGCCGGGATTATCACATTTGTTAAGGTTTGTTAGGGACAAATCGCGTCCCGTGATAGATGGAGAAGCAGAGTGGCAAAGGATGCATTGGTACAACAGGTTCTCGCGCGCGCGCAGGAATTGGCTGTGGCGTACGGAAAAGGGCGTCAGGTGGTTCAGGACTATTCGGTGCGTATGGCTGACACCGATGAGTCATTCACGCCAAGTACTGTCAAGGCCGTCGCAGACTCAGCGATCTCCGCGTTCGACGGCGCAAAGGATGCCTACAACTGGCTCAACGCAAGGCTGGGTGAGATCAAGGATTCGTGCGGCGCGCTGCCCCGGGACGAAGCACTGTTTCTCCTGAACGTCTTTCACGCAATGCACGCCAACGCTTCAGCGCTGCAGCATTACGCCTCTGCCGCGGAGATGGTGGAAGCGAACCTAAGTGTCGGACATGCGACACGCGCTGTTACGGACTATCGCGAAGGGCTTAGGAACACCATAGGTGAGCTGATTAGGTGCCTCGCCGGGCAGCCCGACTACGGCTTAGCTCTTAACGGCATTGCGAACTGGGCCGTGGACAACCTGAAGGCGTCGATGCCCGTAATTCACGCTGCAACTATGAACGGTGGGCATTCATCTAGCTGACCTCAGTTGTTCCTCATGAGGAAGATTTCTTCCTCATGAGGAACCGCAGTTGCCTCGGGAACCGAAAGTAGGTTTGAATTCCTACAGTGGGCGTTCTTATGGGCGCCTCAATTCAAAGGCCGTTGATTGACCAGGACGTGGGAGTCCGCTGGTCGATCAGCGGCCTTCTTGTTTGCGGGGTAGAGCAGTCCGGCAGCTCGCGTGGCTCATAACCACGAGGTCGGTGGTTCGAATCCACCTCCCGCTACCAAATGGCCGGTAGTCATGGCCACCACTCAAGCCAGCACATAGGCCGTCGTGAGACGCGCCGCTGGTGTCCGCGCGACCTTGCAACCGCGGTAGTGGTGGGCCATGCCGGCCTCCTTTCATTGGGGGAACCGCGGTGGGCATCAAAGAGCAGATCACAACGGACCTGGCGGTCGCAGGTTCGAAGATCGGAGCGGTTGTGAGCGTCACCGCTGCGACCTACTCGCCGGGTTACACCCTCAGCGACTGGGCCTTGATTGGCACGATCGTCTTCACCACCGTCCAGACGTTCACCGTCATGGTGAAGAACTGGGGTGACTGGTCAGCCTGGTGGACCGCGCGCATGGGCACCGCCAAGCGATTCTGGGCGTGGATCCGTCGCCGTGGCTGACACCAAGCTCAGCACCAAGCAGCGCGTCGGCTTCGCTGCCGCACCGCTGGCGCTGATCGGCGCGCTGGTCGCCGCCCTGGGCACGAACGATTCGGCCCACGAAGGGCGCCGCTACGTGCCCTACTACGACTCTGCCGGCATCCTGACTGTCTGCGCCGGCATCACGGGCCCAGCGGTGATGAAGGGCAAGCGCTACACCGATGACGAGTGCACCAGGCTGGAGACCGCCTACGTCCGCACCATGCTCGGCCACATGGGGCAGTGCGTCCGCGGTGAGTTCGAATTCCACGAGATCAAGGCCTGGGGCCACTTCGCCTACAACGTTGGCAACAACGCGTTCTGCAGCAGCACCGCGGCCAAGCGCCTGAACGCCGGCGAGCGCACCGCCGCCTGCCATGAAATCTGGAAGTGGCGCTTCGTCACGATCGCCGGCGCCAAGCGCGACTGCGCGCTTCCGCAGTGGCGTTCGAAATGCGGCGGCATGATCGACCGCCGGCAGTGGGAAATGGCCACCTGTCAGGGCCGCCTGCAGTGATCACCTCGTCGGCCGTCTCTGCCTGGTGGGCAGCCTGGAAGTGGGTTGCCATCCTGGCCGGCCTGTTGAGCCTGTCGCTCTGGCTCAACGTCAGGCAGTGCGGCGATCGCCGTGAGGCTGCAGCTGCAGCCCGGGCCGCCACCCTCGAAGACACGCTCGAGGTGACGGCCGGAATCGCCCGCCAGGCCCAGTCCGACAGTGGGCAGCTGCTGGAGCGCCTGGAGGCGATCGCCGCGCGCGGTGAGCGGACCCGAACCGTCTATCGAGCAGCAGCTGCCGCGCAGCCGCTTCCAGCCAACTGCGCCCCGGGTCAGGCCCGGGTCGACGCCATCAACCAGGCCCTCGGGCCTACCAGCAGGACCGCGAAGTGACCGAGAAACCATCGATCGGGCGGATCGTCCACTACACCCTGAGCGATACCGACGCGCTCCGCATCAATGCGCGCCGTACCGATGGCCCGGCCATCCAGGAACGCCTGCTCGACAACACCTGGCCGCTGGGCGCGCAGGCGCACGTCGGCAACAGGGCCTCCGCCGGCGACGTGCAGCCCGCCCTGGTCGTGGCGGTCCAGCCGAACGGTCAGGTCAACGCGCAGGTGTTCCTGGATGGCAACGACGTGCTGTGGGTCACCAGCCGCGACGCTGCCAGCGAGGAATCCGGGAGCCACCCGGGTCGCTGGCACTGGCCGCAGCGCTGACACCATGCAGCTGCGCCACGCTCTCCCGATCGCGGCACTGGTGCTGCTGGCCGGCTGCACGCAGCACCTGCAGCGTGTGCCAGCCCAGTGCGACGCGATGTGCTTCCGCCCATGCGTCGACGCCGGCGAAGACACCGGCGTGCGGGTGACCGCAGATCCTGGTGCTGCGGACGCCTGGGACAACATCGGCGGGGACGTGGTGGGCCAGCTGGCCGACAAGCTCCGCGCCTGCGACGTCCGACGTAGGGCCTGCGAACAGTGCCTGCGCCGGCTCGACGCCAAGAACGTAATCCAGCTTTGAGCGCCCTCCCGGCGCCATAGGAGAGCAGCATGTTGAACCAGCAAGCCGGCGCAACCCCGCTGGCGGAGCCGCAGACCCCGATCGAATCCGCCACGAATGACTTGACCCGGGCGCAGCAGGATCTGCACATCGCTGTCGAGCAGCTTGCGCGGCGTCTTGCGCCAGTGCTGGCAGAGGCGAAGCCCGACTCGGCGGCATCCACCGGACGTGCCGTCGGCGCGTCCCCATTGCTCGAAGACCTGTTCCAGAGGCGAGACGCAGCTGCGCAGACCCTCGCCGTCGTAAACGCACTGCACGCCCAGCTGACCCTGTGAGCCGGACACCCGCCAGCTTCAGCCTCACGGTCGTGCGTGGCGCGACGTGGGAGGACGACTTCACCTACACCAACCCGGATGGGAGCCCGTTCGACCTGACCGGCTACCAGGCGCGGATGCAGGTGCGGACGCTGGCGGGCCAGTTCGGGCTGACCCAGGCCGACACCCTGGTGCTGGAGCTCAGCACTGCGGCCGGCTCGCTCGTCATCGCGGAGCCAGAGAACGGCGTGGTCGCGATCACGGTGCCGGCGGCAGCCACCGAAGTGCTGAACCCGGCGAATGCGCGCAAGGTGAAGCACTGCTACAGCCTGGAGCTGTTCAAGCCCGCAGGCGCGGATCCTGAGTACGTGATCCCGCTCGTGGCCGGCAAGGTCACTGTCCAGGGCGAGACGACACGCTGATGCCTGTGATCCGAGCCAGCGAGGGCGCGGCGCGCGTGATAGTGGTCGAGCGCCGCGGCGCCGTCGCCATCCGCGATTCCCGCACGCCGATTCTCGCCACGGCCCGGCCGACGGCTGTCGAGGCGATCCAGGCAGATACGCGGACGGTTGAGGTTGCAGCGCGCGGCGCGCAGGGCCCGGCCGGTCCGGCCGGCCGAGACGGCACCTCGCCAGAAGCGACGTACCCGGTCGGACAGCCGATCCATGGTCACCGCGTCGTTCGCCTGGACAGCGGCAAGGCCTATCACCCGGACACGGCGGTGCTGGAACACGCGCAGGCCTGCATCGGCATCGCTCTGCAGTCGGCCAACAGTGGCGTGGTCGCGGTGCGACTGGCCGGCACGATCGAGGAAGCCAGCTGGACCTGGCACGACGGCGCAGTGTGGTGCGGCGCCGACGGCGCGCTGACCCAGGACCCAGGCACAGCCGGGTGGCTGTTGTGCGTTGGCCGAGCGCTCAACGCCACCACCCTGATGATCGACTTCGACTCACCCATTGCGCGGATCTGAACCCATGGCCGACAAGACCCTGCAGCTCAAGAACAACATCACCACCGAGGTCGAAGGCGTCACCGCGTCAGCTGGTGCTGCCGATGCCGGCAAGATCGCGGCCCTGGGCCCGGATGGCCGCTTCGACGACTCGCTGTTGCCGGCTGGCATTGGCGCCGACACCAAGATCTACCCGGCCAGCGAGGTACTGGCCGCCGGCGACTACGTGAACATCTGGGACGACGCCGGCACTGCCAAGGTGCGCAAGGCCGATGCCAGCGCTGCGAACGCAGGCAAGCGCGCCCATGGTTTCGTGCGCGCCGGCGTCGGCACCATCGGCAGCGACGCGACCGTGTACTTCGAAGGGCCGAACAGCTCGCTTTCCGGTCTGTCGCCCGGGGCGACCTACGTGCTGAGCCACACCACGCCTGGTGGCGTTGTGCCGCTGGCATCGGGCACCACCGCCGCCGGCCACATCCTGCAGATCCTGGGCGTGGCCACCGACGTGGGCGAGATCAACGCCGAGATCGGCAATCCGGTGGTACGAGCCTGATATGGCAGCGCGCCGTCCGCTTGTCCTCGATGCGAGCAATCGCACCAGGGAGCTGCCCACCGGTGACATCTTGATCGGTGTTCCGCTGCAGCTCGCGGTCGGGCTCCGGGCTGGCGGGGTGTTCAACGTCGCCCTGACCTCGACCTACGCGATGACGATCGGCCTGCGCGCAGGTGGCACCTTCGACGTACAGGCGACCACCTGATGGCCACCCGCACCCCGCTGATCCTCAACCAGGCCACGGCCCGCGTCGAAGAGTTGGCGTCCGGCGACGCAATCCCCGGCTCCATGATCGAAGGGCTCCTGGGGAAGAATCTGCTGATCAACGGTGACATGGGTATTTCCCAGCGCGGGACGCTGGCGAACCGCCCTGACGGCGAGGGTTACACCATTGATCGGTGGTCGTTCGCTTCTCTCGGCACCGGCACGTCGAACTGGGGTGTGGGCACCTTCACCGTCTCTGACTCGTCGCCGATCTTGCCGGTGCCAAGCCCACCCCGGTACTGGCTTGGGCTGAACATCGCCGCTGGTACCAATACGGCTTGGCTGCGGCAGAAGATCGAAAAAGTCGCCGTGTATCACAACGGTAAAGCCACGCTGTCTTTCTGGATGCGCTCGGGTGTCGCCGGCAAGAAAGTTGGCGTCCGCATCATCCAGGACTTCGGCGGCGGCACCGGCGCGTCTGCAGCTGTATTTATCGAAGGCACAGTTTTCACCCTCACCACTTCGTTTCAGAAGTACACCTGCACGTTCGACGTGCCATCTATTGAAGGCAAGACACTCGGCTCTGCGCCTTCTGGCAATGACTGTTTGCAGGTGCTTTTTGATTTCGCGGCTCCAACTGGATATGGCGGTCAATTGGTAGGGCAAGCCGGTCTTTTTGAGGTGGCGATGGTCCAGTTTGAGCGCGGCGCGGTAGCCACCGAATTTGATCGGCGCCCCGACGCTGTCGAGCTGGCCCTGTGCCAGCGCTACTACGAAAAGAGTTACAACCTCGCTATTTCGCCAGGTACTGTTACGCGGATCGGGGGCCACACTTCGGGGCTGCTTACCGGCTACCTCCTTCATTACCCGACTGTCCGCTTCAGCCAAAGGAAGCGTACAGTCCCAGCTATCACCGTTTACAACACCTCCGATGGCACTGCGGGGCAGCTGGCAGAAAACGGAGGCGACGGCGTACACCGTGTAAACCATCCAGCACTGGTTGATTATGTAGGTTCGATGTCGTTTGAGGTAATCGTGCAAAACGGTACAGCTGGGGTCGGTAACATTGCACGATTCCAATGGACAGCAGACGCGGAGATTTAGCGTGTACCAGCTGACCAAAGACCCCGATATTCTGCTTTGCATCGAAACCGGCGCTTTTATCCCGCGCGACCATTACCTGTGGCCGACCAAGTGGCTGGAATCGAACACGCCGCTGCCGGTATCGCCGCCCTACGAGCTGCATTCACCCGAGCACTACCGCGCCATCCGCGCGGCTGCATGGGACTGGATGGCGGCAGAGGTGCATGAGCGCGGATACGACAGCATCGAGACCTGCGTCGGCTACTACAACAGCGGCGTGGATCGGTACCGCTTGGAGGCGCGCGCCATGGTGGCGTGGCGGGATGCCGTGAATCAGGCGCTGGAGGACCTGGTCAAGGTCCCGCCAGCCGGCGTCGAGACGTGGGAGCAGGTTCAGGTGCTGCTGCCGCAACCCTCCCAGTTCAACTGGCCGTCAAAAGTCGAACTCCCGCTCGGGGTAGGTGACGGCCCCGCAGTGCAACTTTGATCCAATCTGAGAGGAACCCAGCCAGTGGCCGGAAAGATTGACCCGGCGACGGGGCTGCAGGACCAGCAACGGCGGTTCGCGGACGAGTACCTGGTTGATTTCAATGGCACCGCGGCCTACATGCGCGCGGGCTACAAGGCCACCGGTGCCGCGGCCAGCGCCGCCGCGGCGAGGCTCCTGGCCAACCCCAAGGTGCAGGCCTACCTGGCCAGCAGGAAGGAAGAGCTGCTGCTGTCGCAGCGGGTCGATCAGGAAGCGGTGCTTGCCCGGCTGGCCTTCATGGCGCTGGGTGACATCCGCACCCTGTTCGATCAGCACGGCAACCTGAAGCCGATGAGCGAGCTCACGGCGGAAGAGGCCAGCCTGGTCCAGGGTGTGGAGGTGTTCGAAGAGTGGGAGGGGCGGGGCGACGAACGGCGCGCCGTCGGCCTGACCAAGAAGATCAAGCTGGTCAGCCGCCTCGATGCGGTCAAGACCTTGGGTACGCACTTCGGCATGTTCGCAAAGAAGGTCGAGCACACCGGCAAGAACGGTGGTCCGATCGAGAGCCAGACGCGGATCCTGGGCGACGTGATGGACCTCATCGACGGGTCCGACACCGGCCCCGGGCCGGCGACCTCGCGGAGCAAGTAAGCCGTGGAGGAACTGAGCGACCAGGACGCCAGCCGAATCATCGAGAAGCTGGGTGATCGGTGGTGGCGGCTGAACAACCTGTACTACATCACCGACAAGTTCGGTCGACGGGTGCAGTTCAAGCTGAATGAGGTGCAGGCCGATCTCGACGACAACTTGCACACGTTGAACCTGGCGCTGAAGTCGCGCCAGCACGGCATCACGACTTGGGCCTGCATCCGCGCCCTGGACATGGCGCTGTTCAAGAAGAACACCAAGGCCGGCGTGGTTGCCCACACCGCCGGCGACGCCGCGAAGTTCTTCCGCAGCAAGGTGCTGTACGCCTACGACAACTTGCCGGACTGGCTGAAGAAGATCCGGCCGGCAGTCCGGCGCGACATGCGTGACGGCGTCCTGGAGCTGGCCAATGGCTCCAGCATTGAGGTCTCGGTGTCCCACCGCGGCGGCACGCTGACGTTCCTGCATATCTCCGAGTACGGCCCGATGTGCGCCATGTACCCGGAGCGGGCAGGGGAGGTGGCCTCCGGCGCGCTGAATGCGATCGCCTCCGGCAACATCGTGGTGATCGAGTCGACCGCCTATGGCGCCGCCGGCGACTTCTACGAGCGCTGCCAGACGGCGATCGAGCTGGACCGGCAGATCCGCGCCGGCACCGCCAAGCTGACGGCGATGGATTACCGCTTCCACTTCTATCCGTGGTTCCGGGATCCGATCAACGAGCTCGACCCGGACGGCGTCACCCTGACCGCCGAGGACGAGGCCTACTTCGCCAAGATCGAGGCGGAGATGAAATACACGCTGCGGCCCGAGCAGAAGGCCTGGTACGTCAAGAAGGCGGCCGAGCAGCGCGACAAGATGAAGCGCGAGCACCCCAGCACGCCGGAAGAAGCCTTCCAGGCGAGCACCGAAGGTGCGTACTACGGCAAGGAAATGGCCGCCGTCGACAGCAGCGGACGGATCACCGACCTTCCGATCAACCCGCAGGTGCCCATCCACACCTTCTGGGACATCGGCCGCAGCGACGCGACGAGCATCTGGTTCATGCAGGAGAACGGCCCCTGGCTGGACTTCGTCGACTTCTACGAGAACTCCGGCTTCGGCGTGGCGCACTACGCCAAGGTGCTGAAGGAGCGCGGCTACCTGTACGGCAAGCACTACTGGCCGCACGACGGTGCCAATGAGGACTGGTCCGCCAACGAGAACAGGGTGCAGGTGGCCGGCAAGCTGGGGATCAAGCCGATTGTTGTGGTGCCCCGGATCAACGACATCACCGAGGGCATCGACATGGTGCGCAACATGCTGCCGCGCTGCCGGTTCGACAGGGTCCGGTGCGGCCCACCCAAGGCAGGCGAGGGCCGCGGAGGGCTGGAAGCCCTGCGCCGCTACACCAAGGTCTGGAACGAAAAGACCGAAACCTACTCCGACCTCCCATTCCACAACTGGGCCAGTAACCCTGCCGACGCGTTCCGGCAGGCAGCCCAAGGCTACGTCAGCAGCAGCGGCCGCCGTGTTGGTGAGTCGCGCGGCATGGCCAACGACAACTGGAGAACCGCATGAACGTTTCCCCGCGCGAGCGGAACAAACCCACCTCGGTCGAGCTGGTCGACCTGCTGTCGCTGCTGGTGGCTGCAGCAGATGAAGGGCAACTGGTAAGCGTCGCATTCATGTTGCGATCGCCGGAGGGCGACACGATGGTCGACTACCGCGGCAGCCACGAGCTGAGCGAGCTCACTGCTCGCACTGTCTTGCAGCGCATTGCCCAGGACGTTGCCGGCACCCATCCGGCGATCGCCGCCCAGATCGCCTCCGACCTCGCCAGGAAGGCGAACTGACGTGGAAGAGCGTGACGTCGAGCAGTTGGCCATCCATCTGCAGCAGGCCCGCGCCTACGCGCGGTACCTGCCAGGAGGCGAGAACCACGGCAGCCTGGTCGAGGACCACGTCCTGTCACCGGACCAGGCCGCCGCGGCGGTAGTGGAAGAGCTGGACGCAGCCCTGGAGCTGCTGGGAGCAGAAGCATGAGCGCCGAGGTCGAGCTCGCCCCTGATGGCTTCGTATGGTGTGGCAAGAAGGGGGACCTCACCCTCTACCTGACCCACATCGTGCGCGATGGCGACGACGACGCGGCCCTGTATATCCGGAACGAAAACCGCCGCGTCGAGGGTATGAACCCCGTGACCGGGATGATCGCCTATGGCAGCCCGGCCTACCTGGTGCCGTTCCGCGACTTCTGGATCTTCCGCCCGGAGGACAGGGATCGGGGCCGGCACCACCACATCGGCGACATGGTCGCTCGCCTGCAGAACGCCTCGGTTGCCCTCTACGGCCTGGACGTCCCCGCCTACCGGCACCGCATCCACGACGCCATCCTTGAATTCTGCGATGACGTGAAGAACTTGCGGCCGCCGGCGGAGCAGACCCGGGAGCAGTGGCTCGCCGAGATGGCCCGGATGGGGATCCAGATCAAGATCAACGGGCAGAAGGTGAACTGATGCAGACGATCGAGAACTTGCGGAGCGAGCCGGCCTACGACCCCGGCGCCGCCGACGTGGCCACCGCAGCGCCTCCAGATGTTGAGGGCCACCCGCTGGACAGCCTGGAGAACCGGCGCCTCCACGCGAAGCTGCTGGACTACTGGTACACCGCCCTCGATGCGTTCTACGACAACCGCATCGAGCAGATGCTGGACTACGACTTCTACGACCACATCCAGTGGTCGGACGAAGACCGCGCTGTCCTGGCTGCCCGGCACCAGGCGCCGCTGACCTACAACAAGATCAAGATGGCCATCGACTGGGTCATCGGCACGGAGCGACGCACCCGCATCGATGGCGTGGTGCACCCCCGCGCGGAGGACGATGTCGACATTGCTGCGGTGAAGTCGGAGCTGATGAAGTACCTCAGCGACACCAACCGGGTGCCGTGGGCGCGCAGCCAGGCCTTCAAGGACGCAGCGATCGCCGGATGCGGCTGGACCGAGGAATCGATCCGGACCGATCGAGCGGACGAGCCGGTGATGGTGGGCCACATTCCGTGGCGGCAGATGCGGCGGGATCCGGTCAGCCGCGCATTGGACCTGAGCGACTGCCGCTTTCTGCTGCGGGAGAAGTTCGCCGACCTGGACTATTCCGAAGCGATGTTCCCCGATCGCATCGAGCTGGTGAACCGGGCGGCTCAGGACCACTACGACGGCGACAACGGTGCCTTCGACGAAGAGCTGGACCTGCCCCAGGTCTTCCGCCGCTACGACAGCCGCGGCCATACCGTGACCGGCCGTCGCATCACCGGCCGGGCCTCCCTGGATAGCCGGTGTCGGCTTCGGGTCCGTCTGATCGAGTGCTGGTTCAAACGCCCAGTCGCGCACAAGCGGCTGTGGGGTGGCGAATTCCGGGGCGATCGCTTCGACCCGAACAACCCCGACCACCAGGCGGCGCTGGCAGCAATGAAGGGCCAGGCCTCGCCGGTCTACTCGCTCTCCGACGCCGTGGTCGAGGAAATGTGGTGCGCGATCTTCACCGAGGGCGGCCTGCTGCAGCTCAAACGCAGCCCATTCCGGCATGGTCGGTTCCCCTACACCCCGTACTGGTGCTACCGCCGCAACCGCGACGGGATGGAATACGGCCTGGTCCGCGGCGTGCGCGACTCGCAGGAAGATCTGAACAAGCGCATGAGCAAGCTGCTCTGGGCGCTGAGCACCAATCAGCTGTTCTACGAGGAAGGCGCCATCGATGAGGATCGCGTTGACGAAGCGAAGCGCGAGATCGCCAAGCCCAATGGCGCGATCCCGCTGAAGAATGGTGGCCTGAACAAGATCAAAGTCGAGCGCAACCTCGATGTGGCCGAGGCTCAGATCAAGCTGCTGGAGCTGGACGCGGCGCACATCCATGACGGCTCCGGTGTGAACCGCGAGCTCCTGGGCCGCGAGACCAACGCGGCCAGCGGCCGGGCGATCCTGGCCAAGCAGCAGGAAGGCGCCGTGAGCACCGCGGAGCTGTTCGACAACTACCGCCTGGGCATCCAGCTCAGCGGTGAAAAACAGTTATCGCTCACTGAGCAGTTCATGACCGAGGAACGGCAGTTCCGCATCGTAGGCGAGCGCAAGGGGCTGGACTGGCGCGTGATCAACCAGCTCCGTCTGGACACGCTCAACAACGTCTGGGTGGTCGACAACGACATCAGCCGCAACCAGGCCGATTTCATCGTCGACCAGCAGGACTTCCGCGAGTCGATGCGCCAGGCCTTCGCCGAGCAGTTCTTCGACATGCTGGGCAAGCTGCCTCCGGAGATGTCTATCCAGTTGCTCGACCTGGCCTTTGACATGATCGACATGCCGGGCAAGGACGAGGTGGTGCAGCGCATCCGCAAGATCACCGGCCAGTCGGACAATGACCAGGACGTCGACAGCCCCGAGGCGCAGGCGCGTCAGCAGCAGGAAGCCCAGGACCGCGAGGTCGCCCTGCGCGAGCGCATGGCCAAGGTCGGACTGGACGAGGCCAAGCGCGAAGAGATCATGGCCAAGGCCAAGGCTTTGCAGATCAAGACCAAGGGCGACGCCCTCAACGTCGCCGAGCTGATCGAGATCCTGCTCCCCCTCGCTCCGGCGGCTGACCGCCTCCTGAGCACCCAACAGACCCCCGAGGAAACCGCTCATGCAGCAGCCTGACAACGCGGGCCAGCAGTCGCTGGCCGCGAACGAACTGGAAATGACCGAGGGCGAGCGTGCGGCGCTGGCCAGCGCTGACGGTGCGACCGCTGGCGACGCCGCCGCAGCACCCGGCACCCCCGACGCGGCGGCAGCCGCCACCGCGACCGCCACGCCGGCCGGCGATGGATCAGCTGCACCAGCAGCAGCCGCTCCAGCCGACGGTTCGGCGCAGCCCGATGCAGCGGCAGCTGCTGCCGCTGCAGCTGCTGCGGAAGGGGCGACCCCTGCTGCGCCGGCAGCGTCTGAGCCGCCGCCGGCCACCCCCTTCGTGCCGACCTACGCAGCGGACGAACGCGACTATGGCAAGGAAATCAGCGAGATCAATGGCAAGCTCCAGGCGTTGAAGGAGAAGTACAAGGCCGGCGACGTCGAGGATGAGGTGTATGAGCAGCAGTACGAGGATCTGCGCGACGAGCGCAGCCGCGTCGAGCGTGCCCAGGACATCGCCACCCTGCAGCAGCAGCTCAGCCAGCAGAACGCAGACCAGTCCTGGGCCTATCTGCAGCGCCAGTTCCTCTCCCGGCCGGAAAATGCCGCGATCGCCGCAAGCCCGATCCGCTTCGCTGCGTGGGAGCAGGCGATGCAGTCGGTGGTGAATGACGCCGCGGCTTCCGGCCGGCAGCTGACCGACTGGGACATCCTGGCCGGCGCGCGCGACCTGCTGGTGACCGAGGGCCTGCTGCAGGCATCCGCCGCCGCGACCGCGCCGCCCGTAGCGCAGGCGCCGGCGAAGCCGGATCGCAGCGCGCCGCTGGGAGACGTGCCAGCCACGCTGAGCACAGTGCCGGCGGCGGCGGATCCCACCTCCCGCTCGACCGCCGATGCGGCCGCTGGAATGGACAACATCGAGGACATCGAGTCATTCCTGGCAGGCAAGTCGGAGAGTGAACGCGATCGCATCCTGCGCGACGTGCCGGGCTCCTTCGTGGCGGACAACTGAGCCTCATGCCCAAGCTGCACACCACCCTGGAGCCCGGCGACGTGGTCCTGATCCCGTCGGGCTCAGGCGCATCGATCACCTTCACCGAGAAGAGCGGAAAGCGCTCGCGGGTGATCATCGAATCCAACACCCCGGTGACCATCACGCGAGCCGGTGAGCAGCAACCTACTGGCGGCGCGCTGCAGCGCGTGGCGCGCCGGCCAACGCCCACAACGGGCTGAACATCCTCAAACACCTGCGCAGCAGTGCGGGTCAACGACAGAGGCGCAGAAGTGCCGTGATCTCCCTGGAGAAGCAACATGGCACAGACGATCGTGGGTCTGAACGACCCCAAGGCCCGGAAGCTGTGGTCTGCGGACCTCATGGTTTCGGTATCCAAACAGTCCTACTGGACGCGCAAGATGATGGGCAAGGGGTCGGAGACCTCGATGCCGGTCATGCTGCAGACCGACCTGGAACAGGAAGCCGGCGACACCATCAGCTACGACCTGTCCGTGCAGCTGTCCGGTGGCGTCATCGAAGGCGACCAGAAAGCCGAGGGCAAGGGCGAGAAGCTCGACTTCTTCACCGACAAGGTCTTCATCGACCAGGCGCGTAAGCCGGTCAGCTGCGGTGGCCGTATGAGCCGCAAGCGCACCGTCCACGACCTGCGCAAGGTCGGCCGCAATCGCCTGACGGAGTTCTGGGCGCGCTTCTACGACGAGCTCTTCTTCATGTACGGCTCGGGCGCCCGCGGCATCAACGAGGACTACAACGTCCCGCTGAACTACGCCGGCCGCGCAGGCAACCCGTTCGAGACGCCGGACAGCTCGCACATCCTGTTCGGCGACGGCGCCAGCAAGGCATCGCTGACCTCGGCCGGCAAGATGAGCCGAGTCCTGATCGAGCGCGCCAACACCAAGGCCGCTTCGCAGGGCGGCGGTTCGACCCAGGTGGCGGAGATCCAGCCGATCACCATTGCCGGTGGCGAGCACTTCGTCACCGTCATGCACCCGTTCCAGGCGCATGACCTGAAGACCTCCACGGATCCGGGCAACTGGTTGGACATCCAGAAGGCGGCTGCAGCTGCTGAAGGTGCCAGCAACCCGATCTTCAAGGACAACCTGGGCATGATCGGCAACACGATCCTGCACAAGCACAAGTCCGTGGTGCGCTTCGGGGACTACGGCGCCGGCGGCAACGTTGCAGCGGCTCGCGCGCTGTACCTGGGCCGCCAGGCCCTTGTGTTGGCCTTCGGTTCGCCCGGCAACGGTCTGCGCTTCGACTGGTCCGAGGTTCCGCTCGACCACGGCAACGACATCGAGATCTGCGCCGGCGCCATCTTCGGCATCAAGAAGACGCGCTTCAACGGCAAGGACTTCGGCACGATCGCCCTGGATACCGCCGCGGCTGATCCGAACCCGCAGTAAGCCTCACACCAAGAGCCCCGGCATGCCGGGGCTCTTGCGTCCAGAACCTACATTCTTCGCAGGAGAAATCCATGTCCACGAAACTCGCAATTGGCCGCAACAGCGGCGCATCGTCGCCGGCCGCCGGCCTGCTGGTGGTCAACGACTACAGCTGGCCGGTTGAGGCCGGTGCGGATGGCGATCTGGTGTTGATCGGTGAGCTGCCGGCCAACCACAAGCTGCACAGCCAGGGCTCGGGCCTGTTCGCCAAGCTGGACGCCGGCGGCAAGCTGGCCGCGCAGAACGTCACCGTCTTCATCCCCGACGCGCTCGACGGCGCCTCTGCGGCCGGCAATACCGTCATTGCGCCGACCGCAGTGGTCGCCGATACCGCGGCCTTCATCCCGATGTCCCTGCACCTGATCGCAGAGGCCGTGGGCTCCAAGCCGGTGAACCGCCCGGTGTACGTGAAGCTCAATACCGCCCCCGGTGCCCAGCAGGGCGAGCTGATCCTGCGCCTGGCTGCATTCCCGGCCTGAGCCCCCAACCGTAGCGGGGCTGCGGCTGCAGCCCCGCCTACCAGGAGCATCCCATGCTGATTGCATGCAAGTTCAAGCGCCCGAATGCGCCCGTTGAGCTGGACGGCAACGTGTACTTCTTCGTGCCGATCGATCCCGCCAATGCCGATTCGGAGCACGTCGCCGACGTCGACAACTCCGACCACATCCAGCGGCTGCTGGGCATCCCGGAGGCCTACTACATCGCCCGGGCCCAGAGCCTGCAGACCACCAGCAAGCCGGTACCGCCTGTCGACCTGGCCGCAGGCCAACTGCCGCCAACGGCGCCGGTTGTGAGCAACACCGGTGACGATGCTGGCGGCGATGGCGCAGGGGGCAGCACCACCACGAGCACCGACACCGGCAGCAGCGAGCCGCCGGTGGGCGCGAACGTCGCAGCTACGCTGCCGCCGGAGATCGTCGAAGCGGCTGCGCAACTGAACGGACTGAGCTGGCAGAAGCTGAAGGCCGAGCTGGCCAAGGGCGGCATCGCCAAGGTCGTGATCAAGGCCGCTCTCGACCTGGAGCTGTCCAAGCCGGAGCCTGACCAGCGCGGCACCACCCTGAAGGTGCTGAGCCAGGCGCTCGAGGAGGCCTGACGTGGAGGCGCGCACCCTCAGCCAGTTGATCGAGGAATGCCGGGAAGAGCTCGACGACGACGTGGCTCCCTACCTGTGGAGTGACGCCGCGCTGACCCGCCACCTCAACGAAGCTGTGGAAGAGGCGTGCATTCGGGCGCGGCTGCTCGTGGAGAGCGGCCGCCCTGATATTTGCCACATCACCCTGGAGCCGGGCCGGGCCGACTACCCGCTTCATCCAACCGTGTACGTGATCCGGCGCGCGGTGCTGGCCAGCAACCTGTCCGACCCGCTCTGCAGGACCACCACCGCCGCTCTGGACGGTTGGCACTGCCACTGGCGTACCGAGGCAGGGCGTCCGGAGTACCTGGTGCGCGATCGGCATGCCCGCGAGGTGTCCGTCAGCCCGGTGCCGGCGGAGGCCGACGTGCTGCAGCTCACCCTCTGGCGCGTGCCGGAGGCTGCCGAGGCGATGGAAGCCAGTGAGGACGAGCCGGTGATCGATGCCATCCACCACCGGAAGCTCGTGCACTGGGCCTGCTGGCGGGCCCTGAACAAGCGCGATTCGGAGCAGCGCAGTACCTCGGACGCCGACCGCCACCTTGCACTGTTCGAGGATTACTTCGGCGAGCGGCCCACAGCGCGCGCGCTGCAGCAGCTGTCGACCGATCCTGCCACCGGCACCCAACCCATGTGGTTCTGACATGTCCGTTCGCGATGAAGATCTCCGCGCAGCGGGCCCGTGGCCCCTGGGCATCAACAACGTGGCCGGAGAAGGGGCGCTGCCGACCGATGAGAACGGGATCCCGCGCGCGCTGCGTGAGGCGGACAACGTCGACCTGGACGCTGCTGGTCGGCCCCAACGCCGGCGCGGGCATCAGCGTTTCCGGCCTGGCGCGCTGACCCATTCGCTGTGGAGCCATGAGCACCTGCAGTATGGGCTCTTCGTCGATGGCGGTCAGTTGCATGCCCTGCATGAAGATGAGCGCGTGGAAGCGCTGGGCATCGACGTTGGTCTGGATCCGCTGAGCTATGCGCTGATCGGCGATCGCGTCTTCTTCAGCAACAGCACCGCCAGCGGCGTCCTCGACATTGATCTGCAGGCGCAGGCCTGGTCTCCGGAACACCCCGCGGGTCAGCCGCTGCTGACTCGGTCATCTGACAGCGCCCTAGCGGCAGGCCGGTACCAGGTAGCAGTTACCTTCATTGATCGGCTGGGCCGGGAGTCGGGCAGCACCCTGGCCGCTGCGATCGACGTTGCCGAGGGCGACGGGTTCGAGATCAGTGACATCCCGCTGCCGGTGGCGCCGGACACGGTCTCGGTCGCGGTTTACGTCTCCGGGCCGAATGACCAGGTGATGCGGCAGTACGTCATCCTGCCCGCCGGCACCCGCTCGGCACCGGTGCTGGCGCCGGGCGAGGGGAGGGCGCTCACCACGCAGTTCCTGCGGCCGCTGCCACCGGGCCACATCGTGCGCGGTGCGCACGGCCGGCAGTTCGTAGCCAGTGGCCAAGAGGTGTTGTGGTCGGAGGCTCTGCGCTACGGCATATTCCGGCCAGCGACCAACCGCATGCGCTTCAACGCGCCGATCGATCTGATGGAACCCATTGGCGACGGGGCCGCGGATGGTGCAGGCCTCTACGTCGCCGCCGGCGCGCGCACCTACTGGTACGCCGGCGCGGACCCCAAGGATTTCACCCAGGCAGTCGCACGCGGTAGCGGCGCGGTGCCAGGATCGGCCATGGTCGTCAACGGTGACGTGATTGGACTGCAGTCCGCGGCACCGGTGCTGATCTGGCTCGCCCGCGACGGCTATTTCTGCATCGGGCTGCCGGGCGGCCAGGTGCAGGTGCTGAAGAAGGGCGAGGCGGTCGTCGATGACGCCGATCATGCCGCGCTGCTGCTGCGCCAGCAGGACGGACTGAGCCAGCTCGTCGCGGCGCTGCGGGCACCCAAGGGCCAGGCGCTGGCCGTCACCGACCGGGCAGTCGCCCACGTCATCCACCGAGACCCCTGAGCCATGGCTGTGTTGGCCAAGCCAGACGACGTGAAGCGTCGCCTGGAGATCTGCCGTGCCTGTCCGAACGCCGAGCGGCTCGGACGTCGCCTTTTTCTGCGCTGCAGCCTCTGCAGCTGTCCCCTGGCAAGCAAGACCCGATTCCAAGGGGCTTCCTGCCCCGCGGGCAAATGGTAACCACCGAAGGAGCAAACCGATGAAGATCATGAAGGCCCTGCAGAATCTGGGCACGGTGGGGCGCGACGCCATTCGCGCAATCCGCCAGCACAAGTATGAGCTGTCCGAGTCGGGCATCTACCTGCCAGGTGCGCGCGCGTCCATCGGCGGGACCTTCCGGCACGCCCACGCAGCAGCGGGAGGCGAGTTCGGGCCGTGGCAGGTCGACCCGAATCGACTGGTCAAGGAAGGTCTGAACTACTTCCTCAATGCCGCGCTCGGCGGGGCCAGCCAGCAGACAGCCTTCTACCTGGCGCCATTCGAGGGCAACGTGACGCCGGCGGCGGACTGGAAGGGCGCCACCTTCAAGGACGTGGCCACCGAGTTCACGGCGTATACCAATGCCAGCCGCCTGCCCTGGACCACGACACCTTCGACGGCTGAGGCGATTGGCAATAGCGCCGCCCTTGCCGCCGCGACGCTGGTCTACTCGGCAGGCGGGCCCTACAACCTCTACGGCATCGGCCTGCTGACGGGCTCGGCCAAGGGCGCTACGGCGAACATCCTGATCGCCGCCACCCGCTTCGCAACGCCGCGCACCAACCAGCTTGCCGGCGACAAGCTGGCGCTGGAATACGTGCTGTCGGCCAAGGACGAGGGCGACGTCACGTGATGAGCGGACCGCGGTATAGCGGGTGGACGCCGATCGTGGTCGTTGGCGATCGGGAGGTGGCGGCTCGGTACGTCCCGGAAGCAAGGAAGCTGCTGGGTTTCGTGCTCGAAGAGGCGAAACGGAATGGCCTCGGAATCGCGAACCTGCGTCGGGAGCTGCAAGACGGCACTGTCCTGCTGGCCGAGAAGATCGGTGAATTGCCGCGGGTGACGATCATCGCTCCAGGCCCGCCGCCGGAAGAAGAGCCGCCGGAGCCCCGGGGCGGCTTTATCCTCTGGCCGCGATGGGACGTGCCCACAGGCGATCCGGCGCAACGCGGCACGCAGGTGGATCCGACAGGCAACGATCCGACCGCGTGGCTGGAGTTCGCTGGCAGCCAGGTGGTGACTCGTTACTGGCGGCGATGGGACGTGGTCGACCAGATCCAGGGCGCTCGCTACGAAAGCTACAACCGGCCAGATCTGTATCCCGACGGGCTGTACTTCTTCGGGAACATCGATTGGAAGGACGGCGAGGACCTGGCCCTGTCGTTCTACGGTTTTTGCTCGAGGTACGTGCACGACGTAGCCTTGCTCGACATCGGCGCGCGCTGGGTGCTGCAGCAAGGCCAGGCGCTGTTCGATCGGATCTCTTACGGCGCGGAACTGCAACAGGATCCGCCCGAATACCTTTCGTGGCGCGTCAACTCGGCCTGCGTGCGCAAGACGTCGGCCGGCGTCCAAGAACTGCTGGTGGCATTCACGAACTACACCCAGGGCCAGCCCACCACCGCGCAGTCGGCCTTCGTTGCCTTCAGGTTGCATCGCAACGAGGGGACGCCTCAGAAGGGTGACTGGCTCATCGAGCCCGGCAGCCATCGTCTGCTGGGCATGACGCCCGGGCAAATCAACCCCGAGGGCAGCACATCAGGGAACACGTTCACCGACTCGGCCATGCCGTGGTTCTTCAACGGTGATGGCACGCGGGCAATCCGTACCGTCAGCAGCGAGCAGACCCTTGCTGCTGCGTTGATCAACACCATGACCCAGGAGGTGGAGATCTCCGACAGCGGCATCACGCATACCGCGGTCCAGGCTGATTATCTGCAGGGCAACTACGCAAGCAGCGGCGGCGACTTCGCATTGGTCGCACCCACGCGTGGCTTGGTTGCGTCCGACTTCGCCGGCATGGAGCGGAAAGACGCCTACCTGGCGCTGCGGCGGAGCGAGGGTCGGTTTGCTGTGGAGGCGAACAACTACCAGGGCATGGTGCGCGTGTCGGTGGTGCTGGAATTCGACGGCGGCGAGATCACCTTGATCGATCGGGACTTCGAGGTCGGCAATGACCGCCAGGACTATCACCTCTTGGCGTACATGGACGTGCGCCACAACCTATTCTCGGGATGGCGAATCCAGGGACTTAACGGCGCCCACACGATTCAGGCGTTCGCGTACATGGCGGGCCGGATGGTGTATGGCCAACTCGAGCCTGTTGCATGGGATCCGAGCTCCGGCACCGGAGCCCCCTTTCCGGCCCTGGACACCCGCGCCCCTGGCGCCGTCACAGATGGCCTCGTCTTCGGCAGCTACTGGGTCGGTGCCAGCGGATCCGGGTGGGGACCGCGCACGCCGAACCAGACCGGTGTGCTCTGGAACAAGCACCCCCGTGAGGGCCTGATCGCCTTCAGCGGTTCCTCGCTGCTGGTGCCGCTGATGATGGACCGCCAGGGCGTGAGGGACTTCCTCGGCTTCGACTGGGCAGGGGGCTGGAACTACAACAAGGGGCGCTACTGCGTCTCGATACCTGGCGCCTACAACGGCGCCCTGAACTACCTAACGGGTCATGACCTGGGGGCGTTGCTCGGCGTTACTGCCGGCGACAGGCGCTTCTACCCGCTGACCGTCCTACCCAAGCCCATCTAGGAGCTTTCATGGCCGTGAACACTTCCACGGGGTTCGAGGCATCGATCCTTGGTCCGTCGGCATTCGAGGGGATCTTCCGCGCCGGGTGCATCGAGATCCGCACCGGGCCCCAGCCGGAAACAGCAGACATGCCGGCCACCGGTGCGTTGCTGGCGAGAATCACCGTTGACGGCGGGATCTGGCAGCCCGGCGTATCGGCCAGTGGCCTGAGCTTCGTTCGCAACGGCCGCTACGTTTACAAGGATCCTGCCCAGCGCTGGGTGCTACGTGGGCTCGCCGCCGGCACCGCCGGCTGGTTCCGGCTGCTGGGCAATGCGCCCGATGCCGGCGCGATTTCCTTCGAATCCCCCCGTATCGATGGCGCGATTGGGCTGGACGACGACAGCCCGGGCGACTTCCAGATGCGCCTGCCCACCCTGGCCATGGCCACCGACACCAGCATCGAGATCGGTGAATGGTGGTTTGCGATCCCCCCGCTCTGACAAAGGAAAAAGCATCATGACGATCTCCATCCCCCTCGCGCAGGCCCTGCTTGCGCAGGTCAAGAATGCCCTCGACGGCGGCCACCTCTACGTGTTCGCTGGTCCCGTGCCCGCCACCGCCGACGATCCGCTCGACATGGTCGGAAGTCACACGCAGTTGGCGAAGCTCTCCGTTGCCGGCGGTGGCCTGACCTTCTCCGCGCCCGTTGGCAACGTATTGCCGAAGGCGCCGAGCGAAGAGTGGGAGGGCCTGATCGAGTTCGACGGGGCCAATGCCGGCGCGCCGAGCCTTTCCCCTTCGTTCTACCGCTTCTGCTCATCGGCAGACGATGGCCGCGGTTCCTCCACCGGCGTTCGTCTGCAGGGCACGGCGGGTGGCCCTGCCTCCAATGCTGCCGTGTTGTTCAGCAGTGACGTGATGACTGCCAACGGCAGCAACAGCACGGGCGTGAGCATCTTCAACGTGGTTGCCGACCAGGCGAGCTGACATGCTGTCGAAGCCGCCAGTCTCCAGGTACGTTCCGCCTCAGCCCGCGAAACCGGCAGTGCCTTACCGGGCGTCCTACACCGTGTGCGGTGCGTCGCCGGCGCAGGGCTACTGGCGGCAGGAGTGCAGCGAAGGCCGGATGCCGGCGCCGCGCAACGGCGCTGTGCAGTTGCCGAAGGGCGCCGTGATCCTCGGCTACGAAGAAGAGAACGGTGTCACCTACGTGCGATACCTGCTCTGCCGGAGCCTGTTCGTCCAGACCGCGCCGCCTGGACCGGTCACCTGCACCACCTACCCAGAGCAGAAGGCGGAGCCGGCGGTGCCGGCCGTACCGGCCCGCAGGGAGTACCTCTCGGTCTTCGAGTGGAATGCCGGCGCTGACAGTGCGGACGAGCTCGACGGTGATGTCGTGATGCGGCTGACGATGAGTCGCGCCGTGGGTGTGGTGGTCGGGCTCGCCATCCTGGACGAGGCGGAGCTGTCCGACCCTGCCAGGGTCCGACATGGGCTGTACTTCCACCAAAGCGAGGGAGGCCGGCCGCAGGCCTGTGTGCTGGAGCGGGGCCGCCGCGTGTCGCCGATCCGGTTCTACGACGCCCAGGACCTGTGGGAGCTCAGGCGCGTCGGTGGGACCGTGCACTACCTGCACAACGGGCAGCGCTTCTACACGTCGCAGCAAGCCAGCCACGGGCCCGTGGTCGTGGGCTGTGCAATCTACGCGACCGGAGATTTCATCGAATGACCATCGAGTTCCTGCCTCTGCAGCATGCGGAGTTCGAGGGGCGTGGCGAGGCCCGGCTGACACTGAGGACGGTGGGGCTTGGCCAAGCGCTCAATGCCGCCGGCAGCGCCGTGCTGCGCCTGGGCTCGTCTGGACGAGGCCAGATCTACTTCGGCGGCGGCGTCGACCCAGTCATTCCTGCCAACGGTGCTGTGGCGTTGAACCTGGGCACATCGGGGCAGGGCTATGACCGAGACATCGGCGGCGGTGCTGCGGCGGTCAGCGTGCGCGCTGCAGGCTTCCAGACGGCCCCCGGCCGTGGAGCGGGCGGCGCTCGCCTGGCGCTGTATGGCAGCGGTCGACAGGTCACCACGCCGCTTGCCTATGCAGGCCTGTCTGCCCGACCGCGGATGATCTCTGCGTTCGGCGGGCGCTGGTTTGCGTCGCCGCGTTCATCGCTGGCTATCGGTGAGACCCGAAGCAGCCTGCCAACGCATGTGCTGAACGAAGTTCTGTCGATCGACGAGACCCGGCGCAGCGCGCTGCTGGCCAGCTGCAGGACGGCGGACACGCTGAGCCTGGAGGACGCAGCGGCGGTGGTGTTCATGTTGCTGGTCGAAGAGGGGGTTGCCTTCAGCCCGGACATCCGCGCTGACTCGATCAGGCTGGAACGCGTCATCGACCGGCTGCTGATGCTGGGGATCGTCACATCCTACGCAGACGCGTTGAACGTCCTGGCCGGAGGCCTGTGGTTCGGCGCTCTGACCGAGGCGCTGCGCACAGAGACCGTCACCGATGGACTGCTGGGCTCTGACCTAGTGGCCAGCCTGCAGCGCGCGGCAGAGCGCGTGGTGGACGGCCTGCTGGCTGATGCCGCGGCATTTGAAGCTGGTACCGGCGTTGTGATGGTGGACGAGCAGCTGCTCGTCGGCGCCGCCGGCGGCGCGACGGCCGAGCTGGCCCAGCTGCTGAAGGACGGGCTGGGATTCGTGACTCGTCTGGCGCTGGACACCGGCGAATACGTCGCATGGGTCATGAACACCGAAAGCCGCGCGCTGAGCCGCTACACCCAGTACCCATTCAACAGCTTCGCCAACATCGGCGGTCGCTACTACGCGGCGGCTGCAGACGGCCTGCATCGGCTTGACGGCGATGACGACGACGGCACCCCGATTGCTGCGCGGCTGCGGCTGGGCCTTTCCGCGCTGGGCACGCGCCGCCTGAAGCGGCTGCCCGAGGCGTTCGTCGGCTACACCGCCACGGGCGCACTGCTGCTGCACGTGATCACGGTCAACGAGCAGAGCGGCCAGAAGGAAGCGGCCATCTACCGGATCCTGGAGCGACCGGCATCGAGCGAGCGAGAAACCCGCTGGAAGCTGGGGAAGGGGATCAAGGCCGTCGACTTCGACTTCGTGATCGAGAACGTGGACGGCGCCGACTTCGAGCTCGCAGCCATCGACTTCAGGCCGATCTATCTTGATCGCCGGACCAGGGGATGACCATGGCAGGACCTTGCTTCTGGCGCGAGCCATTCAACCTGGTGCAGGACTGCGGCGAAGACCCTCAGCCCAGTGACTGGATCCTCACCTTCAACAACGGGTTGGTCGAGGGCGAAGAGGCATCCGAGCTCCCCGGATTCGCCGTAGGTACCGACTTCCTGCTGAAGATCGAGGGCGACGTGGATGGGCGCACCCTCGAGATGCGCTATCGCATCGACAGCGACCGCTATGCGCCCTACTACATGGGTGAACAGACCAGCTACAACGGCCCCGATGGGGCTGCCGCCGTGGCGACACAAGGTGCAAATCGTTGGGACGTATCGGTCTACGTCCTGTGGAGCTGACCGGAGAAGCATGAATGGCAACTACCTGGTGTCCTGACCTGTCGGCTGATGCCGCGATCACGTTGGTTGGAAGCGCGCATGACAAGTTCATGGAGCTCGGCTCGACCACGTACAACATGGCCGTGTCCAACCTGCAGGGCCTCAACAGCGTTCGGCTGGATCCGATCGACTTCAACGTCGACTTCCGCTTTGCCGATCCGCAGGCCACGTTCCAGCGGCCGCGGCGCCCCGACCTGGATGAAGGGGCACTGGAATTCCGCGCCCCCGATGTGCCGCTGCCTAGCGCGCCCGGCTTCGTAGCCGCTCCGATCTCGATCAGCGAGGCGCCGGAGCTCGATGCTCAGCCGCCGACGCTCGCGTTCGGGGCGAAGCCGACCACGCCGAACGTGATCGAGCCGACGCTTCCTGTGGATCCGGCGCCGATTGTGCTGCCGGCGGAGCCGACCTACGTCTTGCCGCAGGTGCCGACGTTCGAGGCACTGAACCTGCCCGACGTGCCGAACATTGTCTTGCCGGAGTTTGAGGCGGAGAAGCCGACCTTCATCGAGCCGCCGTTCAACGATACCTGGCAGTTTGAGGCCGCGCCCTATGTCAGCACGCTGGTGGACACGCTCACCGCCACGCTGAAGCCGATGATCGTCGGTAGCCAGGCGCTGCCCAGGATCATCGAGGATGCGATCTTCCAGCGAGCCCGCAGCCGCATCGAGCTGGATACCCAGCGGAACGTGGACCAGGCGGTTTCGGAGTTCGCCGCCCGCGGCTTTGCCGAGCCCCAGGGCATGCTGGCCGGCAGGATCCTGGAGGTCCGGCAGACCGGACAGGGTGCCGTGGCCGAGGCCTCTCGTGACGCAGCGATCAAGCAGTTTGAGGAATCGCTGGCCAACCAGCGCATGGCCATTGCCCAGGGCGCGGCGCTGGAAGGCACGTTGGCGCAGCTGCACACCGATGAACAGAAGTTGATGCTGCAGGCGGCCACGTTCCAGCGCGAGACGGTCATTGCAGTGCTGAATGCCCGGATCTCGGTGTTCAATGCTCGCCTGCAGGCATATCAGACCGACGCCCAGGTGCTGCGCGATCGCATCCAGGCGGAGCTGGCCAAGGTCGAGGTATTCCGGGCCCAGATCGAGGGGGAACGGGCACGCGGTGAGATCAACGAGCAGCGGGTGCGCCTCTACGAGTCCCAGCTCCGCGGCGTGACCACCCTGGCGGACTTCTACCGCACCCGCGTCGAGGCGGTGAAGGTGCAGGCCGATATCAACCGCTTCGGAATCGACAAGTACCGCGCCCAGGTCGACGCCTACGAGGCGCGCTGGCGCGCCCACGTTGCCGAGTGGCAGGGCTACACGGCGAGCGTGGAGGGCGAGGGCAAACGGGCGGATCTGTACCGGACCCTGGTCGACGCCAACGCCAAGCGCGTCGACGCATGGGCGGCCAGCAACAACATGCAATTCGAGGCCGAGCGCCTGCGCATGGCTCAGCATGGGGTGGACCTGGACGTGTGGCGCGCCGGCATCATGCGTTGGGATGCAACCCTGAGCGGCGAGCGTGCGCGCCTGGCTGCCGTCGGCCAAGCATTCGACGCGAAGGCGCGGATCTACAGCGCCGACGCCGGCGTAGAGCAGACGGCATCGGCCGCGGCCGACCGCAGTTTCGAGCTCGGCCTGGCACGGGAGCGAGCCGACGTCGACGTCCAGCTGCAGCAGGCCCAAATGCGCATCCAGCAGATGCTCGGCTTGCTGTCCCAGTCGGCGGAGATCCAGCGTGCGAAAGCACAGATCTCCAGCCAGCTCGCCGCCAGCACGATGAGCGCCGTCAACTACGGGGCCAGTGTTTCCAGCGGCCGCAGCAAATCCAACTCCTGCTCGCAGAACTACAGCTTCCAGGGCGAGATCGCGGACGCGTGATCAGCCTCCACTTCAAAAGGGGAACCGCATGGCCATCAACGATCGAGACGAACTGAACCCCGCCGGCGTTGCGCCCGGGCAGCGCCGCATTGCCCCACGGCCGAGCCCTGGTACGGCATTTGGATCGGCGCTGCGCAGCGGTGTGGCCGGTACCGCCACCCTGGCACGGCAGGCCGCCGGCGCAGGTCTGCGTGCCGCCGGTACCGTCGCAGACGCGGTGACGGCGCCGGGTCGGGAAGCGGCAGGCTTCGTACGGGATGCAGGCCGGGCCGCGGCCGGTGCTGCACCGTCGCCGCGCCAGGGTCAGCCATTGAGGGCCCCCAGCGAGCTCAATCCGATCGGCGGCGCCGCCAGCGCGCTGAGCCGTCTGGCTCCGGTGAGGCTCGGCGGTGCGGCGAAGCCGAAGCCCACCTTTGCCGGTGTGAGCTCGAGCGTGGACTCGACTGCGGGGCTCGCCGGTTCGCGACTGGCCGGCCGGCCCGCGATCGGGGCGGACTTCACCGGTATCAGTTCGAGCGTGAATTCCACGGCGCCAGCGGCGGGCGCTGCAGGTGCTGCAGCTCCGCGGGCGGCCGCTGCTCCCGTTGCGGCTGCGCCGAGCACCTACACGACCCAGGATGGTCGCACTGCCACGTTGCCGGCCGGCATCACCCGGACGGTGGATGCCAAGGGCAACTCGGTGTTCACCGGGTCCGCCGCAACCATCGCGGCAAGCGGCGCTGCGACCGCTCCGGCCGGCGGCAGCCCGGCGTCTATGGCGTCGCCCGTTGCGGCTGCCGCTTCAGCGCCGACAGTGGTCGCGCCGCGGCCCACTCCGCAGGTGGCCCAGCGCGGCCGCCAGGGAGGGATCATCGAGAATCCCGCCGACACTACGGTGGACAAGCTCACCCGAGCCATGGGCAGTGCCAGCCTGAAAGGAAGCCCGAGCGGCCGTGCGGCGGTGGCGCAGGCAATCCTGGGCGAGGCCGGCGCGCGCCAGGCCGAGCGAGCCTCCGCGCTCCGCACACAGGATGAGGCGGACCTTGCCGCTGGCCAGGTCAACGCGGTCGCTGCGCAAGGCGACGCCAACCGCGCCCTGCAGGCCGGACAATTCAACGCCCAGATGCAGGACAACGCCGCCAATCGCCAGGCATCGCTGGAAACGGCCCGCATTGCGCGCAGGCCGGAGATCTCGGTTGCGGCGGACGGAAGCATGGGGGTTGTTGGTAGCGACGGCGGCTGGCGTCCCGTGACCGGCGCCGACGGACAGAGCGTGCGGGCCGCCCAGCCGCCGCGCCAGACCGGCGAGCTCACCGATGCCGACCGCCTGAAGTCCTACACCGATCGATTCAACGCGATTTCCGGGAACGTCACGATGGACGAAGCCGCGAAGACCGCGGCCTTGGCCCAGCTCGATGCAGATCCGCTGTACGCGGGGCTGCGCCCACAAGAAGCTCCGCCGGTTGCCGGAGCGCGGAAGGCTCCGGACGGGAACTGGTACGTGCAGAACAACGACGGAAGCTACTCGAAGGTGAATCTCTGATGGCAACGTTCGAGAAGGTCGATGGAAACCCCTTCGGCGCTGGACCAACCGCGGCGCCGGCACCGGCTCCCCGTCCCGCCCCCGCGGCCTCCGACAAGGTTGCGCGCCGGCCGACGCTGTCTCCGGTGCAGGGCGACCCGTTCCAGAAGGTTGCCAAGCGCCCAGAGCGGACATGGGGCGAGGCCATAAAGGACACCGGTCTCGGCATCGCCGCCGGCGCCGCCAACATCATCGGCGGCGCCGTGGAGCAGCGAAACTCGATGGAGCCGACTAACGTCGTGCGGCAGGGCCTGCGCTTCCTGGACAGGCTGGGTGTCAAAGGCGCATCCGAAACCGCTGCGCTGGTGCCAGGTACCCCATCGGAGATCTTCGGCGGGCGCCGTGCTGGATCTGATACAGCCGCCCTGTCCAAGGCAACGCAGGCGGCCACCGACTACCTGGGGGAGAGTCAGTCGGATGCGCTGAAGCAGGAGAAGCAGGGGCTGCAGGACACCAAGGGCTTCTTCTCCAGCGCTGGCAAGGTGCTGTCCTCGCCGCGACTGATCGGCAACTTCCTGGCAGAGCAGGTGCCCAACGTCGCCGCGATGGGCGCCGGCACGCGAGTTGCCGCTGCGCGCGCCGGCGAACGCGCCCTCGCGGGTGCGTTGGCCAAGGGCCTCGGTACCGAGGCCGCAGAAACTGCAGCCACGGCTGCTGGCCATCGCGCGGCGACTGCCGCTGCCACCGGCATGACGACGATCATGGAGACCGGATCTGCGGGGCAGCAGACCTACCAGCAGGCCATGGCGCAGCCGCAGTCGGTCTGGGATGCCAACCCGGAGTACAAGCGCATGGTCGCTGCCGGCGGCGATCCGCAGACGGTGAAGGAAACGATCGCGCGCGGCGCATCGATGGAGGCGCAGGCAATCACCGCTCCGATCGCGGCGATCGCCGGCCGCATTGCGGCACCCTTCGAAGCCGACGTGTTCACCCGGGGCCTGGCCCGTAAGCCCAAGGCAATGCTTGCCGGCGCCGCGCGCGAGACCGTGGAAGAGGGCATCCAGGAAGGCGGCTCCCAGCTTGCCGGCAACCTTGGCCAGCGGCAGATCGATCCGACCCAGGCTGCATGGGAGGGTGTTCCCGAAGCGGCCGGTACCGGCGCGGCGATCGGTGGCCTGCTTGGCGGCGGCATGGCCGCCGGTGGCGCGGTGGCCAGCCGCGGCGACAACCAGGCTGCGGTGGCTGCCGATGCGGAGCGGGAGCGCCTGGCGCGTCGGCCGACTCCGCCCCCCCCGTCACTGCCGCCGCCGCCGATTCCCCAGATGCTGGCGCTGCCGCCGCCGGAGGTGATGACTGCAGGACCCGATGGCACCATCACGCCCGGTAGTGTTCGCCCGGAGGTCATGGCAGAACCGGAAATGCGGTTCCCACAGGGGCGCGGCATGTCCGCGCCGTTTGACGGGCGCCGAGTCGCCGCGCGACCGCAGCCGACGGTCCCGTTCCCCGATGCGGCACCTGACTCGATCGCCGGCATCGCCAACCTGGTATCGCGTGCTCGTCGGTTGGCAGATCCAGCTGCGGCAGGAGGACCGGCAACTGCAAGCACGGAGGCCCCAGCTCGGCTGGTTCAACACGTGCAGCCCAGCCTGGCGACGCCGGAGGTCCCCGCGCCGGCATCGCCGCCGGCGCCGGCGGTGGCGCCGCCGTGGGTCGATGCGCAGACGGGCGAAACTCTGCGCGAGCCGACCCCGACGGACATCAAGCAGCTGCTGCACAACGGCCTGCAGTACCAGGTCGAGACCCACGGCGGAATCAACACGCCGACGCTGCTTCGCTCCATGCGCGATCAGTACGGACTGCCCAGTGCTCGCGTGCGTCCGCTGTTGGAAGAGGTCAAGGGCGAGCGACGTCGTGGCCTCACCGAGCCGCCGGCGGACGCCGGCACTCCAGCACCAGCAGCGGCGGAGGCAGCAAGCACTGCGCCGCAGCCGCAGAGGAATGCGGCGCCGCAGGCGGATCTGCAGCTGGACGCCACCGCAACCACCGACCGTTCCGCACCGGCGGCGCTGGCCAGCGAGCTGCAGCTCGCACTGGGGCAAGTGGAGGCGCAATCGGATACCGGTTCGTCTCGCGAACCGGTCGCAGAGCCGCGCGCCGTTGGCGCGACGGACGCGGCCACACTGGCCGAGATGGCTCCGGAGCAGCCCATTGCTGAGCCGACGCCAGGTCAGGACACCGCGTCCGCGCCCAGTGAGGCGCGGAAGGTGGCCACTGCGGCTGCTGAGGCTGCGACGAACCCGCAGAACGATCTGCCTGCGCCCACGGACGCGCAGAAGGAAGCCGGCAACTACAAGAAGGGTCATGTCCGCATCAACGGCCACGACATCAGTATCGAAAACCCCGCCGGCAGCCAGCGGGATCCGCGTTGGCCAGCGCTGAAGAACCACTACGGCTACTTCAAGGGCACCGTCGGCAAGGACAAGGACCACGTCGACGTCTTCATGACCGACCGCGCTGAGGATCCAGCGCTACCGGTGTACGTGGTCGACCAGGTGAACAAGGACGGATCCTTCGACGAGCACAAGGTGATCATGGGTACTGCTTCGGAGCAGGAAGCCCGGGACACGTACCTGGCCAACTACTCGAAGGGCTGGACCGGCCTGGGTGGCATCAAGGAAATGTCGCAGGAGCAGTTCAAGGCGTGGGTGCGCGACCCGAAGAAGACCACCCGCCGCGTCACCAGGAGCAAGCCGGCGGAGGCAGCCCCAGCGCCGCAGCCGGCTACGATCGTGGGTGAAGCGGGGCAGACCGGCGGTACCGCGGCCGAAACCGTAGGTGCGACGGCAGAAAGCGGCAGCGGGTTGGCCAAGGTCGGGATGCAACCTGCAGCAGCTGCAGCACCGGCCGCGAGCGAGCCAGGCCCGGCCTACACGCCCAAGGTTCGCATCAAGGCAGGGTCTCCGGAGTACGACCGCGGCGACGTCGGCACGCTCGGTGCTTACTTCAAGCCGGGGCGTATCGTGAACGCCTATGGCAACACCCGGGATCGGGTGATTGAATTCCGGCCGCCCGGGAAGGATCCGCGCTGGCAGGTGAAGGTGCAGATGGTGGACAAGGAAGGGAATGCTCTTCCGGATGAGGCGCCGCGCTGGCACAGCACCATTCCTAGCCCGCGCGATCTGATTTCCGTGCTCGGGAAGCCTGAGCGGAAGTCGAGAAGGGACGCGAAGGCGGCCAAGGTGGCCAAGGCCGCAGAGGCAAAGAAAGACGACAAGGCCAAGCCGGCGTCAAACCCTGAGGCTTCGAAGCCTGCGCCGAGTGATGCCGATCGAGAGAGCGTTAGCTCCCCGGTCGCGGACAGCCCGACAGGACAGTCCGATCCACTCTTCTCCCGTCGGGGCTGGGCGGCGGACTTCCCTGACGTTGTCACGGCGCATCGCCCAGGGCGTCTGAGCGCGCAGGCGGACTACGCCGCCGCCAAGGCCGGCGATGACACGGCCGCCCTGCGCGTTGCCCGCGACGTGATCACCCAGGAGTTTGTCGAGGACGTGCGTGCCGCGCTGCCGAAGGGCAGCAAGCCCCTGGTGGTCGCTGTGCAGTCCCAGGAGGCCACGGGCAACAACCGCATCCCGCGCATGGCCGCCGAGGTGCTGGCCCATCGGCTGAGTCTGCAGGTGTCCGAGGACATCGTCCAGGCCGCCAAGGTCAACCGCAGCGCCGGCGATGCCCTCCACCGGCTGGCCAACCAGCCGCCGTTCACCGGCAAGGTCGAGAAGGGCCGCGACTACGTCCTGATCGATGACACGCTGACCCAGGGCGGCACACTGGCCCAGCTGAAGACCCACATCGAGGACAACGGCGGCAAGGTCGTGCTGGCCACGGCTTTGACCGGCAAGGACTATTCGCGGAAAATCGCCCTCAACTCCCAGAGCCTGGCCGACGTCCGTGAACGTTTCGGATCAATCGAACCTTGGTGGCGCGACCAGTTCGGCTACGGCTTCGAAGGCCTCACCGAGTCCGAAGCGCGCACCATCCTCACCCTCGACAAGGGACGTCTCGATGCTGACGCCCTCCGAGATCGCATCGCTGCAGGCCGAGTACCGGGCCTCCGGGCAGTGGGCGAAGGAGCAGCTGGCCAAGGATCCGCAGCTGAAGCACCTGGGCCCGGCGGGCGGGTAAATCGATCCGCTGCTGCTGCCGCTGCCGGCGGCCTGGACTTCGACCGCGCGCTGCAGCTCAAAACCGACCTGACCCAGCACTGGGGCGAAAATGCTCCCAGCGTGGTCGTGGTGCGCTCCGCCGAGGACTTCCCGGCCACCGCCAAGGTCGATCCGGCGTATCGCCGCGCCGAGGGTATGTACGACGGTCGGCCTACGGTCTGGATCAATGCCGGCAACATTGCCACCGAGCAGCGATTCGCTCAGGTCCTGGCCCACGAGGCAATCGGGCACTACGGCGTCGAGTCGGTGGTGGGGGCCAAGGACTGGACCCAGATGGTTGACGCGATCGACAAGCTGGCTGCCGACGGAACCGGTACCGCTGCGATGAAGTCGGTGCTGGCGGATGTGACCAGGCGCTACGGCACTGTCGATCGCGAGACCTTCGCCAAGGAAGCGATCGCCGTCATGGCGGAACGGGGGATCCGCAACAGCTTCACCAGTCGCGTCGCCGCCGCGGTGCGCCGGTTCCTGCGCCGCGTCATGCCGTCGCTGAAGTGGTCCGAGGCAGAGGTTCGGGACCTGTTGAGCCAGGCGGACGGCTTCCTGCGCGCCGGCATGTCGGCGCAGGCGCAGCGGGAAATGGTGCGTTCCTACTCGTTTGCGCAGCCGCAGATCGATGGTCGTGGCGAAGCCTTCCTCGAGCAGAATGGCGGTCGATTTCTCCGCCGCGACGATCAGTGGTACCTCGCCGACGAGCGCGGCCGGCCGGCCGACTTCCTGACCCTTGGTGCCGCGCGCGCTGAGGCCGAACGCACCGGTGGCCAGGTCCTGGCCGATCCGGTTGAGAGTGGGCCGCGCACCTGGAGCGTGGTGCTGCCCAATGGCGCCGAGGTGACGCGGGCGGCGCGCGGCCGGCTCTTCAGCATGCCGCCGGCAGACGCGCTCGCGGACATTGATGCGATCCAGCAGGGCATCCAGGGCGAAGGTGTGCTGGCGCGCGCCCGGCAGAAGCTGGCAGACCTCAGCCTGAGCAAAGTGAAGGACGCGTTGCGGCCCACGTGGCTCGGCGCGCTGGCCACTCGCCACCTGACGGAGTTGGGGCGCGACTATTTCCCGACCATCGATCGCTATTCGGACTACCTGGCCGAAATGCAGGCCGATCGGAACAAGCTGCAGTCGGAGGCGGACACGATCGCCGAGGCGGCGCGCCAGTGGGCCAGCAAGAACAAGGCCGAAAGCCGGCGCCTGTTCGATCTCATGCACCAGGCCACGATGGACGGCGTTGACCCGTCCCGCGAGTATCAGCCCCTGCAGTTCCGCATGCCGGGCGAGAAGGGACTCCAGGAGGTCAATCGCAAGAACGTGCTGAACGCCATCAAGGTGAAGCAGCAGCAGATGCGGGAGCGCAGCGGCGACAGCAAGACAAACATCATGAACGAGGTCAAGGCGCTGAAGGCCATGCTGAAGGCAGAGCCGCGGCGTCGTTTGCAGTATGCCCCTTTGGTTGAACAGTGGTCCCAGCTGTCCCCAGAGGCGAAGTCGTTCTATCTTCAGTTTCGTGATGCTTATCGGTCGAGGTCCGACGCGGTGGAAGAGGCCTTGGTCCAGCGCATCGAGGACTTGAAAGGCAGCGACCTCGTCGGGGGGAAGATCCTCAACGACAGCAGCCGCCGAATGCTGGTGCACAAGATCCGCGAACAGTTCGAATCTGCGCGGCTGCAGGGTGTCTATTTCCCCCTGCAGCGCTTCGGTAGGTTCTTCGTCGCCGCCGAGAAGAACGGCACAAACACCTTCCTCATGTTCGAATCGCAGAACGAGCTTGACCGCGCGGCGAAGGACCTGCAGCGCAGGGGGTGGGCCGTTACTGCCCGGGGCATGAAGATGGAGGGCAAGGCGACAGATGCACCGAGCGGCACCTTCGTCGCGGACGTGATCGACCAGTTGCGGACGGCCCATGTGTCTGACGCAGTCCAGGATCAGGTGTACCAGCTGTATCTGCAGACCATGCCGGAACTGTCGATGCGTAAGCACCAGATCCACCGCAAGTCGGTACCCGGCTTCGACCCTGACGCCGTGCGCGCCTTTGCCTACAACATGCAGCACGGATCGCATCAGCTGGCCCGACTGCGATACGCCCACAAGCTGCAGGGCGTACTGACCGACCTGAAGGATGCGCAGAAGCAGATCCAGGCATCCCCCAGCGTCGACACGCGGAAGATCGTCGCCGGCGACGCGCTGCTGGAAGAGCTGAGCAAGCGGCACGAGTGGATCATGAACCCCACCGACTCGGCGCTCACCAACCTGATCTCGTCGTTCGGATTCACCTACTACCTGGGCGCCACGCCGGCAGCAGCGCTGGTGAACGTGACCCAGACTGCGCTGGTGAGCTACCCCTACTTGGCCGCACGACATGGCGGGGTCAAGGCCATGAACTATCTGCTGGCCGCCAGCCGCGACGCCGTGCGCACCGTGGGGAACATCCAGAAGACCCTGACCGACCCGGACGAGCTCCGCGCGTATCAGGCGCTGGAAGTTGCCGGCGCAATCGAGAAGACACAGGCCCACAACCTCGCCGGCATCGCCGAAGGCGGCATGACCGGCTACAACCCGGCCTGGAGCAAGGCCATGGAGATCATCGGCTGGGGCTTCCACAAGACGGAGGTGATCAACCGCGAGGCGACGGGCATGGCCGCCTACCGCCTGGCGCGCACGGATGGCAAGTCGTTCGACGAAGCGGTGAAGTTCGCCCGGGACGCCATCTTCGACACCCACTTCGACTACAGCAACGCCAACCGCGCCCGCTTCATGCAGAGCGGCACCGCCAAGGTGCTGCTGATGTTCCGGCAGTACAGCCTGAACATGACCTGGGCGCTCGGGCGAATGGTCTGGCAGGCCACCAAGGGGCAGGACCCGCAGGTGAGGCAGATTGCCCGGCGCAACTTAACCGGCCTGCTGGGCATGAGCGCGCTGTTCTCCGGCGCCATGGGGCTGCCGATGATGGGCATGATCATGGGCGCGTTGAACGGGATCCAGGCCACCTTCGGGGATGACGACGAACCTTGGGACGCAGAGACCGAGCTGCGGGCCTTCCTCACCGGCATGCTGGGGCAGAGCGGGGCAGATCTGCTGCTGCACGGCCCGGCCGACAAGCTGACCGGCGCGAACATTTCCGGCCGTGTCGGCCTGGACAGCCTGTGGATCCGCGACGCCGATCGGGAGCTCGACGGCCGGGGTATGTTCAACAACCTACTCGAGCAGGCCGCAGGGCCCATGGGCGGTGTCCTGAAGAACGTGCTGGTCGGCAAGCAGCAGGTCGACGAGGGCCACATCATGCGCGGCGTCGAAACCATGCTGCCCAAGGGGCTCAAGGACATGATCAAGGCTGGCCGCTACGCCACCCAGGGCGTGAACACCTTGCGCGGCGATCCGGTCGTCGAGGATCTGTCGCCCTGGGAGGTCCTGCTGCAGGCCAATGGCTTCGCTCCGGAGAAGGTGTCCCGCCAATACGAGACCACCCGCGCGCTGAAGAACTACGAGCAGCACATCCTCGACCGCCGCAAGTCGCTGGTGAACGCCTTCGCCATGGCCCTGCGCAACGGCGACGGCAGCGACCGCGCTTCGGTGCTGCGCAAGATCGGCGACTTCAATAAGGCCAATCCGGAGCTGGCCATCACCTCCAGCGGCCTGCAGCAGTCCATCAAGAACCGGGCCCGCTACAGCGCCAGGGCCGAGGCCGGCATCGTGCTCAACCCCAGGCTGGCCGCGCGGCTCAGCAAAGCCGTGACGGAGTGATTGTTGGAACGTAGTGGCCCAATCGGATCAGTCGGGATGAAAGCAATGTGAAGGCGCCGGCGCTGGTGCCGGCGTTACCGATACAGGGGTCAGTAACCGATGGACAAGAAGGACTCGCAGGTAGTGGCCATTGGAGAAGGAAAGCAGGAGAAGGGCCAGCCCACGGGCAGTGGTGCTGGTTTTCTTTCCCCTGCAACAGGCCTGGAGGTGGTGCCCAAGGCATCCAGGGGGCGGCACTCCCGCCGCCAGACGCTGGAGAAGGGCATGGAAGATGAGCGCCACAAGGCTCAGGTGGTCTCGATGGAGGCCTTCAAGGCAGGCCGGGTGGGGCAAATCCCCCCGGAAGTGCTGGACATGTATGATCAGCTGACCCGTGACCAGCACTCGCTGGTTCGGACCTCGATCGTCCTGCTGGCCGCCCTGCGGCGACGACTGGGCCTGCCGGACCTGTAAGGGTCCACGGGGTCGCCGCAGCGGCCCCTTTCGCGGCCCCAGGCGCTCACGGCGCCATAAGGCCGGCATGGTGTAATCGAGCCATGTGCTATTCCGCCCAGATCACCGCCGCTTATCAGAAGCTGGTCCGCATGACTGGCGCCACGATCTCCCTGCAGGAGTTCGCTGCTCTCTACGCCCATGACCCGGGGAAGAAGCGGCCGAAGACGCCGAAGGCGATGGATGATGCGTTCCGCGCCGGCGCGAGCCCGGCTGAGCTGGCCGTGTGGGCTGAGATCGAACAGTGGAACCGCGCCGAGACCGCCGTGCTGGAGCAGGAGCTGTTCGCGAACCGGAAGCGCCTGGCCGACGCGGAGCGCGCACTGCAGGTGAAGGAAACCAAGAAGGCCCGGGAAGACGTGCGGATCGCCGGCAACAAGATCGATCGCGCCCTGGGCAAACTGGGTGACCTCAAGCGCTCCGAGCCGAAGGGCCGTGACAGCCGGATCTTCCCCGGGGTCTACGCTCCGGTGATCATTTCAGAGGGCGGGAAGCTGGTCATCAAGCCCATGCGCTACCAGTGCCGCCTGGCCGGGAAGCCGGCGAACTACGACCACCGCTTCCCGGGCACCTACAACGCGCGCAGGGATAGCCTGGAGAAATTCTGGGCGCCGGCATTCGGCCACACCCACGGGCTTATGGTGGTGGAGACGTTCTACGAGAACGTGGAAGGTCCGGACGGCAACAACCAGGTGGTGCAGTTCACGCCGCGCACGGGCGAACCGATGCTGGTGGCCTGCCTGTGGTCGCACTGGACGGACCCCGCGGGGAAAGAGCCCGACCTGCTGTCCTTCGCCGCGATCACCGATGACCCCGAGCCGGAAGTCGCCGCGGCCGGCCATGATCGGACGATCATCAACATCAAGCCCGAGCACGTCGATGCCTGGCTCAATCCGGACCCGGCTGACCTGGCCGCGATGTATCGGATCTTCGACGACAAACGGCATCCCTTCTACGAGCACCAGCTCGCTGCATAAGAGGGGAGCGACAGCGGCGTGGCAATAGAGTGCTCACAATCGCAACTGCTGCGACCGCCATTCGTATCCTGCCGGCCATGCCGCTTCCCGACTCCTTCTACTGGACCACACGCTCTGCCAGCTGGCCAGGCGACCCGCTGACTGTGATCGCCTGCGAGGGGATCTGGGTCGTCTCCATGACCCAGCGTGTTGATGACGGGACCTGGGTGGCACACCTCGATCGACATAGGAATGGTCCTGGCGGACCGTCCCGGCGCTGCAGCAGCTACGACCAGGGCCGCGTCGGTGCCGAGCTCTGGGTCACGAGGCACCAAACTCGATTGCGGGAGGACGTGGCCAAGATCACCGCCTGGCGGGAGGCTGTGCGGGCAAACAGGCTGGCCAAGGCGGGCACCGATCCGCCGTTCGGGTGGATGGGATAGCGAGGCGCGGAGACCCTTCACTCTCGATCAGCGTTGAATGCAGCTCGGTTTCTTGGCAGGCACGGCTCTGCTAGAGTTCCTGAACGAAATGCAGGGAGCACTCATGTCCGGACGATGGCAGGGGATAGCATTTGCAGTCGCCGCAGTGGTGATTGCGTGCGGCACAGCATGGGCGGGCTATTGGATGGGCTTTGCCGGGCATCTACCGAGCGACGCCCTGTTGCGAGCAGATCGCCACGTGGCCGGCTTGCTGAAAGCAGCAGCGCTCTTCACCCCACTGTTCGTCCTCTACTTGACGTGGAGGAACTGGCTGACCGCTCGACACAAGATCAAGGTTGATTTGTTCGATCGACGTTGGGGTCTTTGGCGCGAAGTGGAGCGCATCTACTCCGAAACGATAGAGGGGCGTGATTTCACCAGGGCGCTGCAGCTCAGTGCCATTCACGCTTCTTGGCAGGCGCAGTACCTCTTCAGTGACGCTGCCGGAGAATACCTGCGCGACAGCTTCTTCGCGGATTTGAATGCTTGGTCGCTGGAAATGAATCGATCTGTTGCACCCGAACAAGAGGCTGATTGGTCGAAACGGGTGGACGAGCTGAACGACAGGCTGGGCAAACATCCATTTCGGTTTCACGAGGTGGTTGGCCAGCAGATGACAATTCGAGAGTAATGTCGAAAGGGCCGCGGTGAACGCCAAAACTTCGGGTTGGATGGCAGAAGACCCCTGGGGGAATTGAAGATGCTGGAAGCTCTCTTGCTAGCGAGCACCAAGACGACGCCGGCGATCATTGCAACGGCAAGTGCCGGCGCGGACTGGAAGTGGCTGGTACCGGTCGCCACGCTGATCCTGGGCTTCGGACTGAAATGGCTTCAAGACCACTTTACCGAGAAGGGACGCCGTCACCATGACAAAGTTCTTCGGAGAGAACAGCGCTTTGACCTCTTGCGCAGTCGAAGGATAGACGCCGAAAGAGCGAACTTGCTGGCCCTCCAGCCGCTCGTCTTGCAACTGATGCGTGCCGCGGTGGTCGGATACATGGAGGATCTGCGTTCCTACCAGGATCAGGGGCGGCGTCACTGGGGCAGAAGTCGCCTTTCTGCGGAGGCGGATGAATCACTTCGCCGGGCGAATGCAGATCTTGTACCACTTCGCGCGCGCATTCATACGACAGAGGTTTCGAGCAGGCTCAACACCCTGGTGGGCTTGTTGAGTGGCCTCGCAACGGTCAAGACGGAGGCTGAGGCGACGCAGATCTGGGCGACCGGTGGTTTGATGCACGATGAACTGCAGGAGCTGATCGGTAAGCAGATCAGGTTGCTCGAGGATGAGAACCAGCAGCTCGGTGATCCGCCAGCAGGTTGATCCTGGTGTTGGTCAACATCGAATGTTGACCAAGAAGTTGACCAAACGCTGCCAATCGATGCCCATTTCTGCCCATGTGGCAGGCATGAACAAAAGAGCCCATCAAGCTAAGGCATTGATGGGCATTCCATAATGCTGACACCTACCTCGTAGCTATGACGGCACCGTCAGGTGGGCGAAGCATCTTAGTTACTTGGCGTGCAGATTGTTATGAGCTGCAACGTTGGCGTATGGCCTCGCCGCGCGTCTGGCGAGGATCTGCTGGAGGAGGGATTTTGATGCCCCTTCGACGTTTACGATTCGCACCGCTTGTCGGAATGCAGGCTCACCTAGCTCAATAAGCAGTACACCCAGGAACTCGTCCGCAAATGAAGGCGTCAGCACAACACCTTCTAAATCAACGGTAACTGGGTGCGGCGGATGCAGTGCTGAACGCAAGAGATGCCGCGCCGCCATTCCGCTAGGGCGGGTTGTGGTGCTGGTACACACATCACGTACCCTGAACATGTCAGAAGAAATCTGGCTTGTCTTGTTCATCATCGTTCGCCGGCCATTGTTTGTAGACGTTGCCAAGATCCAAGGGCTTGCTGAGGTCCCACTCGAACACAATCAGTGTGCCGGGTAGAGCGTAATCAAAGTCTGAAATTTCAGACACCTTACCGTTATCGATGAAGAGAGCTTCATTGCAAGACTGAACCAGCAGCGTCGAATTGCGAGTCTGCATTGCCAAGTCCTTCGCAATTGCAAGTCCGTACCCGGCGTGCCCAACACCTAGCTTGCTGGAAACACCCAGCTCGCACGCTAGAGCGCAGGCATTCTCCCTCCTGAGTCGAGGCGTCAAATCACTGCTCTCCATCAAGCTCTTTCGAATTCCGATGCCACTGTCAGCGATAGCGATCTGGGCCCTAGCGTCTTTGTACCAAGTCTGCGCACATGCCAGCCCGTGAAGGCCGTCGTTAGCCCGAGCATGGTGGTAACAGTTGCCTAGCAACTCTGACAGCATCGTGAAAATATTGCTCTGCACTTCATTGCTAGCATTTTTTCCGTCATCCGTCAACATCTCCGCTAGGGCGGCTGCAGATGAGTCAACGGCTGGCAGCCCGGTAAGGGGCGTGATCTCGTGGTACCGGCTGCCTTTGCTGGACGGCAGGGGCTGGTCATTCGCAGGTTCAAGGCCAATCGCTTCCCGGAGCTTAAGCAGGGCTGCGTACTGCTCAATGTGCTCAGGAAGCCTGACAATCCTCGCCTGCTCTTCCTTTAGTAGCAGTGCCATGGTCACAAAGTGGAATGGCAACAAGAACTTGGGGGTCTGGCACTGGCGCTCATGTTTGAGCTCCTTGAGACGTTGATGCCACCCTCGAATGTCCCCTAGCTTCGTCTCGCGCGCCATGCAGCACCCTTCCGTCCATGAAAAAGAGCATAGGAGTCTACGTGATGGGTCAACAAATGTTAACGATGCGCTGCGGCGGGCACTGAATATCACGGTCAACATTGAATGTTGACCAGGAAGTTGACCAAATGCTGCCAATCGATGCCCATTTCTGCCCATATGGCAGTCATGAACGAAAAAAGCCCATCAAGCTAAAGCATTGATGGGCTTCGTTATTTCTGCTTCCTGGAAACCGTCGCAGATGGCGTCACGGGGACAATGCACCCCCGGTTTCTTCAAGTTCTGCAAGGTACAAGGCCTGTTTGGTGTTGCCACGGTCAGAGCCTGCCCAACAGTGGCAATGCTACGGCAAAACAGCTGAACAGTCACCTTGGCAATCCACAACAAGTTGTAGAGCCTCCGTCATAGCGGATTGGTAACGTCATGGGCACGAATTTGCGACACACTGGCGGCGACCATCCGGGCCAGGACAAACACGGAGACTGTGGGTGACCGAGGCAAGCCAACAACGCAGCCTGCGACAGCTGGTCGGACCCGTCGGGGCCGACTACCAGCGACGGGCATTGCCCCCTGGCTGGGTCTGGGCCGTGCTGGGCGCGCTGCTGGCGGCCACCTGCCTGACCGAACTGCCGGCCACGGCCGCGGCGGCACTGGTCGCCAGTGCGGTGGTGGTGCATTGGTCGCAGCGCGGTCGCATCCATTGGCTGGGCTGGCGTCTGCCGGGCATGGCCGTGTTGGCGGCCCTGCTGTGGGGGCCGGAAGTGCTGTCGCAGTGGTTCGAGCACGGGCTGGCCGTGGTCCTGATGTCGCTGGCCAGCCTCAGCATTGGCGTGCACGTGTGGCAGTCGCGGCAGATGGCCCGCCAGCTGCAGGGCGCGGCCGATGCGCTGGATGATGCCCAGCTGCTGGCGTTGCTCCCGGAAGATGCCGCACAGGTGGCCCAGCAGTGGCGGGCGGGGGAAGATCGCTATGCGCCGGAACTGGCGGTGGTGATGCACCTGGCGGTGATGCACGCGGCGCTGGCGCCGCGCATGCGAGGGCAGGGCGTGCTCGCGGGGTGACCCGCCTTTTGTAGGGCCGAGCCTGCGCTCGGCTGCTCTTCTTGCCGAAGCCGGGCATGGCTCGGCTCTACAGAAAACCAAGGCAGCCGAGCATGGCTCGGCTTTACAGGGTGATGCGCAGTCGCCTTACGCGTCGCGGTTGCCGCGACGCATCACGCGCTGCTTCTCGATCGCCCAGTCGCGGTCCTTGGCGGCATCGCGCTTGTCGTGGGTCTGCTTGCCCTTGGCCAGCGCGACTTCGAGCTTGATCTTGTTCTTGCTCCAGTACATCGCAGTGGGCACGATCGTGTAGCCATCGCGCTCGACCTTGCCGATCAGCTTGTCGATCTCGTTCCGGTGCAGCAGCAGCTTGCGCTCGCGCCGGTCATTGGCCACCACGTGGGTGGAGGCCTGGATCAACGGGGTGATCTGTGCACCGATCAGGTAGATTTCGCCGCGCTTCACATAGGCGTAGGCATCGATGATGTTGCCACGGCCTGCGCGGATCGACTTGACCTCCCAGCCCTGCAGGGCGAGGCCGGCCTCGAAGCGCTCTTCGATGTGGTATTCGTGGCGGGCACGCTTGTTCAACGCGATGGTTTTGTTGGCCGTCGCGCTCTTTGCTTTATCCTTGCCGCTGTTCTTGCTCATTTCCGTATTGTCTCCGATTCGGGCCCGCCCGGTCGATTGCCGAAACGTCCTGTATTCATGCCTACTATCCGCCGCAGCGCCCTGGTCGAACATTCGGCCGCGCGCATGTTCGACCTGGTCAACGACGTCCAGGCCTATCCGCGCCGTTTCCGCTGGTGCTCTGCTGCCCAGATCGTTGAGGAGGGCGAGGACCGCCTGGTGGCGCGACTGGACCTGGGCCTGGGCTCGTTCAGCACATGGTTCCAGACCGAGAACACCCTGCAGCGCCCGCACAGCATTGATATGCAGCTGCGCGATGGCCCGTTCAAGCAGCTGCACGGCCGCTGGGAATTCCATGCGCTGGCCGAGGATGCCTGCAAGGTCACCCTGACCCTGGAGTTCGAACCCAGCTCGCGCCTGCTCGGTCCGGCGCTGGCGATCGGCTTCCAGGGGCTGGCCGATCGCATGGTCAACGATTTCGTCCGCGTCGCCGACGAGGGCTGAGCGATGATCGAGGTCGAGGTGGTGCTGGCCTGGCCGCAGCGGGTGCTGTCGCGCCGCTTGCAGCTGGAAGAAGGTGCGACCGTGGCCGACGCCATTGCCGCCGCCGCGCTGGAAGGCAGTGCCGATTGCCCCGCCGTCGCCGTTCATGGTGTGCTGGCTCGCCAGCAGCAGGCACTGCTGGAAGGTGATCGCATCGAGTTGCTGCGCCCGTTGCTGGCCGACCCCAAGGACAACCGCCGGCGTCGCGCGCTCGGCGGTTGATTCCAGCAGCCGTACCTGCGGACGGGCAGGGGGCTCAGCGGCCCTTCTTCTTCTTGTCCTTCGGCAGGTTGCGGCCGAACTGGCGCACGGTCTGCTGGGCCAGGGCCTTGTCGTTGCCCGGGAAGTAATCGCCTTCCCAGCGGGTCACGGTGTCATTCTCGAAGAACACCACGAAGTTCTTCACTTCGGTACGACCCAGGCGGTTCACGCGCTGGCTGGAGGTGTAGTCCCAACGCTGGGCGTGGAACGGGTCGGGAATGGACGGGGTGCCCAGCAGCGCGGTGACCTGCTGCTTGCTCTGCCCGACCTGCAGCTTGGCCACGGCATCTTCCCGGATCAGGTTGCCCTGATAGATGGGTTGCTTGTAGATGATGCCGCACCCGGTGGTGGACAGGGCGACGGCGGCGACCAACAGGAGATTGCGCATCGGGACTGGCGGTTGGGGAAATCAAACCGATGATACACTCCCGGCGTGCCACCGCGACCCAATCCGAGGCAGCTGGCGCTAAATCGCCAATGAACGGAGACCTATGGAAACCCACGACCTGCGTAAAGTCGGCCTGAAGGTGACCCATCCGCGGATGCGGATCCTGGCGCTGCTCGAGCAGCGCAATGCCCAGCACCACATGACCGCCGAAGACATCTACCGCCAGCTGCTGGAGCACGGCGACGAGATCGGCCTGGCCACGGTGTACCGGGTGCTGACCCAGTTCGAGGCCGCCGGCCTCGTGCTCAAGCACAATTTCGAGGGCGGCCAGGCGGTCTACGAACTGGACCGTGGCGGCCACCATGACCACATGGTCGACGTGGACAGTGGCAAGATCATCGAGTTCGAAAGCCACGAGATCGAGGAGCTGCAGCGCAAGATCGCCGCAGACCATGGCTACGAGCTGGAAGAGCACTCGCTGGTGCTGTACGTGCGCAAGAAGCGCAAGTAATCCGTTCCGGCCAGCTGGATGCGACGAAACCCCGGGCCTGCCCGGGGTTTTTCGTTGATGGGGTCAGAGCCCTTTCCGTTCAGGTAAGGGATCCGACCCCTTGCGGCCCAGCAGGATCTCCAGGTCCACCGCCTCAGCCATGGCCCGGTTGCCGGCATCACCCGGGTGGAGGTGGTCGCCGGAGTCGTAGGCCACGGCCATCCGTGAGGGATCGGCCGGGTCGCGCAGCGCCGCGTCCAGGTCGATCACCGCGTCGAACGGGCTGTCCGTGCGCAGCCAGGCAGTGAGCTGGCGGCGCAGGGTGTCCTTGTCCGGTTGGTAGTAGTCGTCCAGCGGCGTGCCGGGCAGGGCGCCAGCGAACGGTGGCAAGGTAGCGCCCACGATCCGCACACCTCGGCGGCGGGCCTGTTCTGCCAGCGCGCGATACCCCGCCTGCAGCTCGCTCAGCGTGGGCCGGGCCTGGTTGCGGGCGAATGCGGTACCTGGCCAGCTGATGTCATTGATGCCGATCAGCACGATCACACTGGATACCGCAGGCTGGTCCAGCGCGTCGCGCCGGAAGCGGACCAGGGCGGATTCACCCATGCCGTCGCGCAGCAGCCGCCCCCCGGAAATGCCGGCGTTCACCACGGCTATGCCCCGCGCTGCCAGGCGCGCGGCCAGATGATCGGTCCAGCGCTGGTCCTGGTCGAGGCTGGCGGTGGCACCGTCGGTGATCGAATCCCCGATCACCACTACGCTGCGCGCGTCGGCGTCGGCTTCGACGTCAATTCCGGTCAGCAGCAGGCGGGCGGTGGTGCTGCTGGCTGCGCTCAGGGCCTGGGCCCGGCTCTGGTCGCCGGGGGCGATCCAGCTGGTCTGGCGGCCTTCCCAATGGAACGTCTGAACGGTTGCCGGCCCCGGCACAAAGACGCTGACCTGCAATGCCTGGCGGTCATCCGTGGCCAGCGGGAGCGGATCGCTCAGCTGTTCCTGTCCGGGCCCGATCAACACCCCGGGCTGGCCGCCGAAGCTGAGCGGTTGCGGGATGGCGCCCGCGCGTGCGGCCACGCTGGCCGCCCCGATCCGCAGCGGCCGGGTGCCGTAGGCATTGCTCAGCCGCACCCGCAGCCGCCGGCCGCCCAGGCTGACACGCACCGCCTGGCGGAAGGTCTGGTCCTGCAGCGTGGCCGGGACAAGGGTCGGGAACAGGAAATCCGCGTTCCAGACCGGCTGCGGGCTGGCCTGCCAGCTGGCGACCCAGTGCGGGGCGGATGCGGCACTGGCGGCGCCGGACACGGCGAGCAGGGCGGTGGTGGTGAGCTGGCTCAAGCGGTTCATCGGGCAGTCCCGAGTGGAGGGACCGCCATGGTGATTCCGTGCTTATCTGTGAACTAGACTGCGCACGGACAATCATCTGTGAACTGGATTCATCGCCATGGCGCGACCCGACATCAACCGATCCGGCGAACTGGAAGTGTTCGTGCGGGTGATCGAGACCGGTGGCTTTTCCGCTGCGGCCCGCACGCTGGACATGACGCCGTCGGCGGTGAGCAAGCTGGTGGCGCGGCTGGAGCAACGGCTGGGCACGCGCCTGCTGCAACGCTCCACCCGCCAGCTGCAGCTGACCCCGGAAGGCTGCGCGTTCTACGAGCGTGGCCTGCGCGTGCTGGCCGACCTGGACGAGGCCGAGCGTTGTGCCAGCGCCCATGCCGAGCCGCGCGGGCGGCTACGGGTCAACTCCAACGTGCCGTTTGGCCGCCATTTCCTGTTGCCGCTGCTGCCGGCGTTTCTTGAGCGTAACCCGCAGGTGGGCGTGGACCTGACCCTCAACGACGAGGTGATCGACCTGTTGGAGCAGCGCACCGATGTGGCAGTGCGGGCCGGGCCGCTGAAGAGCTCCAGTCTGGTGGCGCGACGGCTGGGCGCGACGCGGATGATGATCGTGGCTGCACCGGCCTACGCGCAGCGGCACGGGCTGCCACGCACTGCCGAGGAGCTGCAGTCGCACAACCGGCTGGACATCGGCCATGCCCGTGCGATGCAGGGGTGGCCGCTGCTGCAGGAGGGGCGCGAGCGGATGCTGCTGCCCAGTGGCAATGCCCGCGCCAGCAACGGCGATGCGCTGCGCCAGCTGGTGCTGGGCGGGCTGGGCATGGCGCGGCTGGCGGCATTCCAGGTGCAGGAGGACATTGCTGCCGGGCGCTTGCTGCCGGTGCTGGAAGAGGCCAATCCCGGTGACCTGGAAGAGGTGCACGCGGTGTTCCTCGGGCAGGGCGGTTACCTGCCGCTGCGGGTGCGCGCGTTCCTCGATTTCCTGGTGGAGAACGTCGACCTGACGCGGCCGTTGGGGTGATACGGGTAGTGCCGGGCGCTGGCCGGCAACCTCACGATCATCGTCCACCGGTGTTGGGTTGCCGGCCAGCGGCCGGCACTACCGTGCGGGTGGGTTGTAGATCCACGCCATGCGTGGATAACCGTGAACAGGCCTCAGGCCTGCAGCAGCTTGCGGGCGGCGGCGCGCGCTTCCTTGCTCACTTCCACGCCGCCGAGCATGCGCGCCAGCTCTTCCTCGCGCGCCTTGTTGTCCAGCTTTTCCACTGCGCTCTGGGTCATGCCTTCCACCGGGGCCTTGCTGACCCGGTAATGGGCGTGGCCCTTGGAGGCGACCTGCGGCAGGTGGGTCACGCACAGCACCTGGCGCTTCTCGCCGAGCGCGCGCAGCTTCTGGCCGACGATGTCAGCCACCGCGCCGCCGATGCCGGAGTCGACCTCGTCAAACACCATGGTCGGCACTGCATCCAGGTCCAGTGCGGCCACTTCAATGGCCAGCGAGATGCGTGACAGTTCACCGCCCGAGGCCACCTTGCGCAGGGCGCGCGGCGGCTGGCCGGCGTTGGCTGCCACCAGGAACTCGACGCGCTCGGCACCCTGCGGGTCGGGCTTGCCGCTGTCCTGTGGCTCCAGTTCGATCAGGAACTGGCCGCCGCCCATGCCGAGCTCGGCGATGATGCCGGTGGTGGTGGCCGACAGTTCGGCAGCAGCGCTGCGGCGGCTGGCGGTCAGCACTTCAGCCTGTACGCGCCAGGCGGCGGCGGCCTTGTCGATCTCGCCGGCCAGGCGCTGCAGGCGCTCGTCGGCGCCACGCAGCTGCTCCACTTCGGCATGCATGCGCTCGCGCTGCGCGCCCAGTTCGTCCATCGGCACGCGGTGCTTGCGGGCCAGGTCGTGCAGGCGGCCGAGGCGGCGCTCGTTCTCCTCGAACTGTTCCGGGTCGGCATCCAGATCGTCGTGCACGCGATCAAGCAGCGACAGGGCTTCGTGCAGCTGGATCGAGGCGTTCTCGATCAGGCCGTCCACTTCGCCCAGGCGCGGGTCGTGCTCGATCAGGCGCGACAGCTCGTGGCGCACCTGCTGCAGCAGGTCCAGCGCAGAGCTGCCGTCATCGCCGTTGAGCTGGTTGCTGGCTGCCTGGCAGGCGCTCAGCAGGGCGCTGGCGTGGGCCTGGCGACGGTGGCTGGCGCCAAGCGCGGCAATCGATTCCGGTTCAAGGTCCTCGCGGTCCAGTTCGCGCAGCTGGTGCTCCAGGAAGCCGATCCGGTCACTGACGTCGCCCTGTTGCGACAACGCCAGCGATTCATCGACCAGTGCCTGCCAGGCTGCGGCCGCGTGGCGCACCTGGCGGCGCTCGTTCTCGTTGCCGGCATAGGCATCCAGCAGGGCCAGCTGCGACGGGCGCGCCAGCAGCGCCTGTTGTTCATGCTGGCCGTGGATCTCCACCAGCAGCGAGGCCAGGTCGCCCAGCTGTGCCAGCGTCACCGGGCGGCCATTGATCCAGGCCCGCGAGCCACCGTCGGCGCGGATCACGCGGCGCAGCTGGCATTGGTCCTCGTCGTCCAGCTCGTTGTCGGCCAGCCACTGGCGGGCGGCCTGCAGCTGCTCCAGTGCGAACTCGGCGGAAAGCTCGGCGCGTGCGGCGCCATGGCGGACCACGCCGCTGTCGGCGCGCAGGCCGGACAGGAAGCCCAGTGCGTCGACCATCAGCGACTTGCCGGCGCCAGTCTCGCCTGAAACCACGGTCATGCCTGGCCCGAACTCCAGTTCGGTGGCGCGGACGACGGCGAAATCCTTGATCGAAAGATGTCTGAGCATGGGTAAGGGGGTGTCAGCAGCCGCGCAACGCTAGCACGCGGGCGCGGGAGGTCCAATGACTTGCCAAGGCGATGCGCCGCCATTATCTAGTGTCCGTGTCTCACAGGTTGATTCCATGCACGGTTCTCCCGACCAGCTTGCCCCGCGTGCGCGCCACCTGCTGCGCACGCTGATCGCGCGATACATCCAGGACGGCGAGCCGGTCGGCTCGCAGACGCTGGCGCGCGTGGCCGGCCTGGAGGTCAGCCCGGCCACCATCCGCAACATCCTGGGCGACCTGGAGGATCTGGGCCTGCTGGCCTCGCCACATACCTCGGCCGGCCGCGTCCCGACCGCGCATGGCTACCGGGTGTTCGTCGACAGCCTGCTGCAGATGCAGCCGCCGGGCGAGGGCGAGCTGGCCCGGTTGCGCCAGGAACTGGCCGGTGGCGGCAGCACCCAGGCCCTGCTCGGCAGCGCCTCGGAGCTGCTGTCGGCGATGAGCCACTTCGTCGGCGTGGTCAGCGCACCGCGGCGCGAGCAGTTCGCCTTCCGCCAGATCGATTTCGTGGCGCTGGACGGGCGCCGGGTGCTGGCGATCCTGGTATTTGCCGACAACGAGGTGCAGAACCGGGTGATCGAGACCCGGCAGGAGTTTGCGCCAGGCCAGCTGGAGCAGGTCGCCAACTACCTCAATGCGCATTTCGCCGGCCTGCCGATGGCCGAGATCCGTACCCGACTGCTGCTGGAGCTGCGCGACGCCCGGTCCGAACTGGAGCAGTTGCTGGCCCACAGCATCGAACTGGCCGAGCAGGCCCTGCAGCCGGCGGCCGACGACATGCTGGTGGCCGGGCAGACCCGCTTGATGGGCGTGCAGGACCTGTCCGACCTGGAGCGCCTGCGCGAACTGTTCGAGCTGTTCTCCAGCAAGCGCGAGATCCTGCAGCTGCTGGAGCGGACCATCCAGGCGCCGGGGGTGCGCATCTTCATCGGCGAAGAGACCGGAATGATGCCGCTGCAGGGCGTCTCGCTGGTCACTGCCCCGTACACCGCCAATGGCCAGGTGCTGGGCGTGCTGGGCGTGATCGGTCCCAAGCGGATGGCCTACGACCGGGTGATCCCGCTGGTCCAGGCCACCGCCGATGTGCTTGGCGCGGCCTTTTCACCGGCCGGACGCACGCCGGGAACATCCGACGCTTGAAACGCAGCATCCCGCCCACACTAGGGTGGGTGGAGGCGGAGAGTGACCGCCAGGGACCCAGACATGAACCACGAACATCCAGATATCGAATCCCAGCAGAGTGCCGCCGATGCGGCTGCCACCGCCGGCGTCAATGACGAAGTCGAGCGCCTGCGCGCCGAAGTCGAGCAGGTCAAGGCCGATGCGCTGCGTGAGCGCGCCGACCTGGAAAACCAGCGCAAGCGTGTTGCCCGTGACATCGAGCAGGCCCGCAAGTTCGCCAACGAGAAGCTGCTGGGCGAGCTGCTGCCGGTGTTCGACAGCCTGGATGCCGGCCTGAAGGCCGCCGGCGACGACCCGCACCCGCTGCGCGAAGGCTTGGAGCTGACCTACAAGCAGCTGCTGAAGGTCGCCGCCGACAACGGCCTGGCGCTGCTGGATCCGATCGGCCAGCCGTTCAACCCGGAACACCACCAGGCCATCAGCCAAGTGCCGACCCCGGGCGCTGCCCCGGGCAGCGTGGTGACCGTGTTCCAGAAGGGCTACCTGCTTAACGAGCGTCTGCTGCGGCCGGCGCTGGTGGTGGTGGCCGCCGACTGATCCGGCAGGGCCGGGCGGCGGACAGACCCGTCACCCGACCCGACGCTGAACGCGCCGGATCGTCGGAAACACAGCGTTCGGGAGGTGGCTTGAATGTTCCACGGGCCTCCCCCACATCGTATTCATCCACCGGCCGAACGGCCGGACTGACCCCAACAAGCATCCTCAGGAGTCTCCCCCATGGGCAAGATCATTGGTATCGACCTCGGCACCACCAACTCGTGCGTGGCGATCATGGACGGCGGCAAGGCCCGCGTCATCGAGAATTCGGAAGGCGATCGCACCACCCCGTCGATCGTCGCCTACACCAAGGACGGCGAAGTCCTGGTCGGTGCCTCGGCCAAGCGCCAGGCCGTGACCAACCCGAAGAACACCTTCTATGCGGTGAAGCGCCTGATCGGCCGCAAGTTCACCGATGGCGAGGTGCAGAAGGACATCGCCCACGTCCCGTACAGCATCCTGGCCCATGACAATGGCGATGCCTGGGTCGCCACCAGCGACGGCAAGAAGATGGCCCCGCAGGAAATCTCGGCCAAGGTGCTGGAGAAGATGAAGAAGACCGCCGAGGACTTCCTCGGTGAGAAGGTCACCGAAGCGGTCATTACCGTGCCGGCCTACTTCAACGACAGCCAGCGCCAGGCGACCAAGGACGCCGGGCGCATCGCCGGCCTGGACGTCAAGCGCATCATCAACGAGCCGACCGCGGCTGCGCTGGCCTACGGCCTGGACAAGGGCGACAACAAGGATCGCAAGATCGTGGTGTACGACCTGGGCGGCGGCACCTTCGACGTCTCGGTGATCGAGATCGCCAATGTCGACGGCGAGAAGCAGTTCGAAGTGCTGGCCACCAACGGCGACACCTTCCTGGGTGGCGAAGACTTCGACAACCGCGTCATCGAATACCTGGTTGAAGAATTCAACAAGGACCAGGGCATCGACCTGCGCAAGGATCCGCTGGCCCTGCAGCGCCTGAAGGATGCTGCCGAGCGCGCCAAGATCGAGCTGTCCAGCGCCCAGCAGACCGAAGTGAACCTGCCGTATGTCACTGCTGACGCCTCGGGTCCGAAGCACCTGAACATCAAGCTGACCCGTGCCAAGCTGGAAGCGCTGGTGGACGACCTGATCAAGAAGTCGATCGAGCCGTGCCGCGTCGCCCTGAACGATGCCGGCCTGCGTTCGAGCGACATCAGCGAAGTGATCCTGGTCGGCGGCCAGACCCGCATGCCGAAGGTGCAGCAGGCGGTGACCGAGTTCTTCGGCAAGGAACCGCGCAAGGACGTCAACCCGGACGAAGCCGTGGCACTGGGTGCGGCGATCCAGGGCGGCGTGCTGGGCGGCGACGTCAAGGACGTGCTGCTGCTGGACGTGACCCCGCTGTCGCTGGGTATCGAAACCATGGGTGGCGTGTTCACCAAGATCATCGAGAAGAACACCACCATCCCGACCAAGGCCTCGCAGGTGTTCTCCACCGCCGAGGACAACCAGTCGGCCGTGACCGTGCACGTGCTGCAGGGTGAGCGCGAACAGGCCCGCTTCAACAAGTCGCTGGCCAAGTTCGACCTGTCCGGCATCGAGCCGGCCCCGCGCGGCCTGCCGCAGGTGGAAGTGTCCTTCGACATCGACGCCAACGGCATCCTGCACGTGTCGGCCAAGGACAAGAAGACCAACAAGGAACAGAAGGTCGAGATCAAGGCCGGTTCGGGCCTGTCCGAGGAGGAGATCGCGCGCATGGTCGCCGACGCGGAAGCCAACCGCGAAGAAGACAAGAAGTTCCAGGAACTGGTGCAGGCCCGCAACCAGGCCGACGCCCTGATCCACGGCACCCGCAGCGCCATCACCGAGCACGGCAGCAAGGTCGGCGGCGATGTCATCGGCAAGGTCGAGGCGGCGCTGGCTGACCTGGAAACCGCGATGAAGGGCGACGACAAGGCACAGATCGAAGCCAAGTCGAAGGCACTGGAAGAAGCTGGCCAGTCGCTGTTCGCCGCTGCTTCGGCCGACCAGGGCGGTGCCCCGGGTGCCGACGCCGGCAATGCCGGCAAGGCGCAGGACGACGTGGTCGACGCTGAGTTCACCGAAGTCAAGGACGACAAGAAGTCCTGATCCGGACCGACGCGGGACGCTGGCCACCAGCGTCCCGTTGTCGCATCAGGGTCCTGACCGCCTACCGGCGTGTCGGGGCGCCCGACGCAAGAGCGGACCTGGTTCCGCTCTTCCGCTTTGACGAATCCCGACGTTCCGGAACCCGATTCACGATATGAGCAAGCGCGATTACTACGAAGTGCTGGGCGTTGCCCGCACCGCCAGCGACGAAGAGCTGAAGAAGGCCTACCGTCGCTGCGCGATGAAGTTCCACCCGGACCGCAACCCGGGTGATGCGGCGGCCGAAGCCTCCTTCAAGGAGTGCAAGGAAGCCTACGAAGTGCTGTCCGACGGCAACAAGCGCCGCATGTACGACAGCCACGGCCACGCCGCGTTCGAGCATGGCATGGGGGGTGGTGGTCCGGGCGGCCCGGACATGAACGATATCTTCGGCGATATCTTCGGCAACATTTTTGGCGGTGGCGGCGGTGGTCCGCGCCAGGCCCGTCGCGGCGCCGACATCGGCTACGTGATGGAACTGGACCTGGAAGAGGCCGTGCGCGGCGTCGAGCGCCGGATCGAGATCCCGACCCTGGCCGAATGCGGCGACTGCGATGGCAGTGGCTCCGAAGACGGCAAGGTCGAGACCTGCAACGTGTGCCATGGCCGTGGTCAGGTGCGCATCCAGCGCGGCATCTTCGCCATGCAGCAGGCCTGCCACAACTGCGGCGGCCGTGGCCAGATCATCGCCAAGCCCTGCAAGACCTGCCACGGCAACGGCCGTGTCGAGGAAGACAAGGTGCTGTCGGTGAAGGTGCCGGCCGGCGTCGACACCGGCGACCGCATCCGCCTGCAGGGCGAGGGCGAGGCCGGCCCGGCCGGCACGCCGCCGGGCGACCTGTACGTGGAAGTGCGCGTGCGCGAGCATGCCATCTTCCAGCGCGATGGCGATGATCTGCACTGCGAAGTGCCGATCCGCATCTCGCAGGCGGCGCTGGGCGACACCGTGCGCGTGGCCACCCTTGGCGGCGAAGCGGAGATCCGTATCCCGGCCGAGACCCAGACCGGCAAGCTGTTCCGCCTGCGCGGCAAGGGCGTGCGTTCGGTGCGCAGCCGCAGCGAAGGCGACCTGTACTGCCGCGTGGTGGTGGAGACGCCGGTGAACCTCACCAACGAGCAGCGCAAGCTGCTGGAACAGTTCGAAGCCACCTTCGTCGGCGAGGAAGCGCGCAAGCATTCGCCGAAATCGGCCACTTTCATCGACGGCGTGAAGGGCTTCTGGGACCGGATGACGTCCTGAGTTTTTCAACGGAAGCGTTGAGCGGAAGCGCCGGGCCATGCCCGGCGTTCTCGTTTGCGATCCGCGATGCTTTCCGCCGGGCATGCGCCGTGATGGTGGATCCACGCCATGCGTGGACGGCGTTACCGGAAAAACGCCGCAGGTGTCTGCCCCAGCTGGCGCTTGAACATGCTGGTGAACGCGCTGGGGCTGTCGTAGCCCGTCGCCAGCGCGACATCGATGACCTTGTCGCCGATCGCCAACCGCTCCATCGCGGCCAGCAGCCGTGCCTGCTGCCGCCACTGCCCGAAGGTCATGCCCAGCTCGGTGGCGAAGCGCCGCTGGATGGTTTTCACGTCCACCTCCAGCGCCTGTGCCCAGTCCTGCAGCGTGGCGTCATCGCCGGGGTGCTTCTGCAGGTGCTGGCAGATCCGCTGCAGGCGCGGGTCGCTTGGCGCAGGCAGGTGCAACGGCAGTACGTCCATGCGGTGCAGCTCGTCCAGCAGCAGGCGGACCACGCGGCCATCGCGGCTGTCCTCGATGTGCTCGCCCTTGACCAGCGTGGCGGCCTGCAGCAGCTCGCGCAGCAGGGGCGAGACCTGCACCGCGAACGGCTCGGCCGGCAGGTGCAAGGCGAACGACGGATCGATGTACAGGCTGCGCATGTGCACGGCGGCGATGCAGTCCACCGCGTGCACCATGCCGGCCGGCATCCAGATCGCGCGGTTTGATGGGACCACCCAGCGCCCGACTTCCGACCGCACCACCATCAGGCCGGAGATGGCGTAGACCAGCTGGTGGCGCTGGTGCTTGTGACCAGGGATGTGGGTACCTACCGGGTACTGGGTGACTCGATAGGTGACCGGTCGATGCAGTGGAACCTCCCGCCAGGGCGCGGCCGGATCGACGTCACTGGCAATGTCCTTTTTGCGATAGGGCATGACCTGAACGCGGCAGAAGGGAGAGAGGGGCAACCGTAGCATGCGTGGCTCGCCCCCAACCTGACTGCGTCCATGTCCACCCTGGCTTCTCCCGCAACGACCTCACGCCCGGCGGCTCCCGGCGTGCTGGCCGCCATCTCCACCTCGCACGTCGTCAACGACATGATGCAGTCGCTGATCCTGGCCATCTATCCGGTGATCAAGGGCGGCTTCAATCTCAGCTTCACCCAGATCGGCCTGATCACGCTGACCTACCAGCTCACTGCGTCGATCTTCCAGCCGTTGATCGGTGTAGCCACCGACCGCCGCCCGGCACCGTATTCGCTACCGATCGGCATGGCCTCGACCTTGTGCGGCATGCTGCTGCTCGGCTTCGCGCCGAACTACGCGATGGTGCTGCTGGCAGCGGCAATGGTCGGCATCGGCTCGGCGATCTTCCATCCGGAGGCCTCGCGCATCGCGCGGCTCGCCTCGGGCGGCCGTCATGGCTTCGCACAGTCGGTGTTCCAGGTGGGGGGCAATTTCGGTACCGCGTTGGGCCCGCTGATTGCGGCGGCAGTGATCGTGCCGTACGGCCAGCATGCCGCGTCGTGGTTCGCAGGCGCGGCCCTGATCGGCATCGCATTGCTGACCTATGTTGGCCGCTGGTACGCGTTGCATCTGGGCACGCCGCGCCCGGCCAGTACCGCCTCGATGGCGCCGCGCCATCCACCACGCACGGTGGCCAAGGTGCTGGCGATCCTGCTGGTGCTGATCTTCAGCAAGTACTTCTACATGGCCAGCATCGGCAGCTACTTCACCTTCTACCTGATCCACCATTTCGGCATTCCGGTGGCGCAGGCGCAGCTGCACCTGTTCGCGTTCCTGGTGGCGTCCGCCGCTGGCGGCTTCCTCGGCGGCCCGTTGGGTGACCGGATCGGCCGCAAGCCGATCATCTGGACCTCGATCCTCGGCGTGGCGCCGTTCGCGCTGATGCTGCCGCATGCCGACCTGTTGTGGACGACGGTGCTGGCGGTGCTGATCGGCTTCGTGCTGTCTTCGGCGTTCTCGGCGATCGTGGTCTATGCGCAGGAGATGATGCCGCACCGCATCGGCATGGTGTCCGGCCTGTTCTTCGGTTTCGCGTTTGGCATGGGCGGGCTGGGTGCCGCCGTGCTCGGCCTGCTGGCGGACAAGACCAGCATTGAGTACGTCTACCAGCTGACCGCGTTCCTGCCGCTACTGGGCATCGTGGCGGCATGGCTGCCGCCGTCGCGGCCTGCTGCTCGCTGAGGGGGTTTGGTTTGCAGGGCTTGCAGCCCTGCACCCGCAGAGGCAACGGCAACAGCCGAAGCGCGCTATCCGTGGATTGGCGGGGTGGGTCCGGTTGCAGGGGACGCCGTAAACCCATCCATGGGGGCTTGGCCGCGGCATCCATGCCGCGGACACCCCTGCAACCGGACCCACCCCGCCTTCGACAGTTTTCCGTGATCTGCCGGAACGGCGTACTGCTCTGGTAGGTGTCGACGTTGGTCGACACGGTAGATCCACGCCATGCGTGGATGAATTCATTCGATGTCTGACAGATGTGTCGACCAAGGTCGACACCTACCAACAGACATCCGGAATCTGTCAAAGGCGGGGCGGTGTGGGTGGGCAGGACCGTTGGCGCCATGGATGGCGCCATCGAGCCCCCATGGAAGGGTTTACGGCGTGTCCTGACCACCCACACCGCCCCGCCACCCCACGGATAGCTCGCTTTTGCCGTTGCCGTTGCCGTTGCTTGCAGCTTCGGCAGGTGCAGGGCTGCAAGCCCTGCCGAACACTCCACCGGGCGTAGAATGCGGCCATGAGCGAATCCCTTGATAACCACCTGGTCCACGGCCGCCGCCAGCGGCCCGACGGCCCCTCGCCGATCGATGTCATCTCGGTCCAGTCGCAACTTGTCTACGGCCACGCCGGCAACAGCGCCGCCGTACCGCCGATGCGCGCGCTGGGCGTGCGCGTGGCGGAAATCCCGACCGTGCTGCTGAGCAATGCGCCTTTCTACGACACCACGCGTGGCCGCGTGCTGCCCGCTGACTGGTTCGCCGACCTGCTGCTGGGCAGCCACGAGCGTGGCCTGCCACAACGGGCGAAGATGCTGGTCTCCGGCTACTTCGGCAGCACCGCCAACGGCGCCGCCTTCGCCGACTGGCTGGACGGGATCCTGCCGGCCTGCCCGCAGCTGCGCTATTGCCTGGACCCGGTGATTGGCGATACGCACACCGGCCCCTACGTGGAACCCGGGCTGGAAGCGATCTTCGCCGAGCGCCTGTTGCCGCATGCCTGGCTGGTGACGCCGAACGCTTTCGAACTGAATCGCCTGACCGGCATGCCGGCGCTGGCCGAGGCCGATGCCATCGCCGCCGCGCGCACGCTGCTGGATCGCGGCCCGCATTGGGTGATCGCGCACAGCGTGGGCGGCACCCCAGGTGAACTGGTGACCCTGGCCGTTGGCCGCGAGGAAACCTGGCGCTGGACTTCGCCGCTGCTGCCGGTGGACGTGGCGGGTACCGGCGATGTGCTGATGTCGCTGGTGGTGTCGTTCCTGCTGCGCGGCGAATCGATGCAGCAGGCGATTTCGCGTGCGATTGCCGGCACCCATGCGGCGCTGGAGGCGACCCTGGACAACGGCTTCGAGGAATTCGACGTGGTCGCCGCCGCGCCGGCGGCGCTGGCCGAAGGTACGCGCTTCCGCGCCGAACGCGTGGCATGAGCGGCCTGGACCCACGCACGCCGCGCACGGTCGGCATCATCGGCAGCGCTGGCGCCTACGGGCGCTGGCTGACCCGCTTCTTCCAGCAGCACCTGCAGTTGCAGGTGATCGGCCACGATCCGGCCGACCCAGGTTCGCACACGCCGGAACACCTGCTGGCGCAGGCCGATGTGCTGGTGTTCTCGGCACCGATCCGGCACACCCCGGCGTTGATCGCCGAGTACGTGCGGCAATCGGCGGGCCGCGAGCAGGGCAGGCTGTGGCTGGATGTGACCTCGGTAAAGGAGGCGCCGGTGCAGGCGATGCTGGCGTCGCGGGCCGAAGTGGTCGGCCTGCACCCGATGACCGCGCCGCCGAAGGCGCCGACCCTGAAGGGCAGGGTGATGGTGGTCTGCGAAGCGCGGCTGCAGCTTTGGCAGGCGTGGGTCGATACGCTGTGCGCCGCGCTGCAGGCCGAGTGCGTGCGGGCCACGCCGCAGCACCACGACCAGATGATGGCGCTGGTGCAGGCGATGGTGCATGCCACCCATCTGGCCCAGGCCGGCGTGTTGCGCCAGTACCAGCCGCAGCTGGGCGATCTGGCTGCGATGATGCCGTACCGTTCGGCATCGTTCGAGCTGGATACGGCGATCATTTCGCGCATCCTGTCGCTCAACCCGGCGATCTACGAAGACATCCAGTTCGGCAACCCGTACGTGGTGCCGATGCTGGAGCGGCTGGTGGGCCAGCTGCAGGCATTGCAGGCGCAGGTCGTGCAGGGTGACGACGGTGCACGTGGTGCATTCCGCGAGCAGCTGCTGTCGGCCAATCGCACTGCCTTCGGCGAGCAGGCGCTGGCGGACGGCAACTACACGTTCGAACGCGTGGGCTATCTGCTGGCTGACCTGACCGAGCGCAACGCGCTGTCAGTACACCTGCCGGAAGATCGGCCCGGCTCGCTGCGCGAGCTGCTGAACGTGTTCGAGCAGCATCGCATCAGCCTGGCCTCGATCCATTCCTCACGTACGCCTGGTGGCGAAGTGCACTTCCGCATCGGGTTCATCGCCGGCAGTGATCCGGCAGCGATCACCCGGGCGGCCGCGGAAGTGGACGCCAGCGGCATCGGGCGGGTGCTCGGCTGACCACATTCATCCACAGGCGGTGTGGATGGATCCTGAGCAAACGTGTGGATAACCTCGCTCAGGCCTTGGCAGCAAAGGCTGTCAAGATGGTTGGTCAAAAATTGATCACGCATTTTGTAGCGTCGAGCCATGCCCGACCGCCCTTGGCAAAAAGCGTGTCGACCAAGGTCGACACCTACCAGAGCGGGGCGATACGAAATCCGGTAGCGCCGGGCCGTGCCCGGCGAACCTCAAATCGTCAACCGCAGTTCACCACCACTGGTGGTGAACTCACGCCCATTGCGCACCAGCTGGCGCCCGTCATCCAGCTCATAGCGCGGCGTGGCTTCGGAGTGGTGCCCGCTGCCGTTCGCCTCGGGCTTGAATTCGATGATGATGTGGCTTTCGCCATTACTGTCGACGGCGGGGAACTGACGGAACGACATCGCGTACCTCCTTCAGCGGATGCTGCGGGTGCGGGGCCAGCTTGGTCTTGCCGATGTTAGCCGGCCGTCATCAATCGATGAACTGCAGTCGTGCCAGTTCAGCGTAAAGTCCGCCTTCGGCCAGCAGCTGCGCATGGGTACCTTCGGCGACGATGCGGCCCTGGTCCATCACCACGATGCGGTCGGCCTTGAGCACGGTGGCCAGGCGGTGGGCGATGACCAGCGTGGTGCGACCGGCCATCAGCCGCTCAAGTGCCTGCTGCACGCCATGCTCGCTCTGCGCATCCAGTGCGCTGGTGGCCTCATCGAGCAGCAGGATCGGCGCATCCTTCAGCAACGCGCGGGCGATCGCCACGCGCTGCTGCTGGCCACCGGACAGGCGTGCGCCGCGCTCGCCCAGTTCACTGTCGTAGCCTTGTGGCAATGCCCGCAGGAAGCCATCGGCCTCTGCTGCACGTGCGGCGTCCTCGACCTCGGCGTCGCTGGCCTGCAGCCTGCCGTAGCGGATGTTGTCGCGTGCACTGGCTGCGAACAGCGTCGGCTGCTGCGGTACCAGTGCCAGCTGCGCGCGCAGCTCGGCCGGATCGACCTGGCGCACGTCGATGCCATCCACGCAGATGCGGCCGCTGGCCGGATCGTGGAAGCGCAGCAGCATCGACAGCACCGTGCTCTTGCCTGCGCCCGACGGGCCGACCAGGGCCACGGTCTCACCCGGGCGGACATGCAGGTTGAAGCGGTCCAGCGCGGCCTGGTCCGGGCGCTGCGGGTAGTGAAACACCACGTCGTCGAACTGGATTTCGCCGCGTAGCGGTTGCGGCAGTGCGTGCGGCTGCGCCGGCGCACGGATCTCGATGTCTTCCTGCAGCAGCTCGCCGATACGGCCCATGCCACCGGCCGCACGCTGCAGCTCGTTCCACACTTCGGCCAGGGCGCCCACCGAGCCGCCGCCGATCAGCGCGTACAACACGAACTGGCCCAGCGTGCCGGCACTGAGGCGGCCGTCGATGACATCGTGCGCGCCCAGCCACAGCACGCCAACGATGGCGCCAAACACCAACAGGATGGCACTGGCGGTAACCAGCGATTGCGCACCGATGCGCCGGCGTGCGGCACCGATGGCATCGCCCAGCGCCTTGTCAAAGCGCCCGCGCTCATAGGGCTCGCGCGCATGCGCCTGCACCGTGCGCACGGCGCCCAGCGTCTCGCTGGCCAGGCTGTTGGCATCGGCGATGCGGTCCTGGCTGCTGCGCGCAACCGTACGCAGCTTGCGCGCGCCGACGATGATCGGCAGCACCGCCAGCGGGATGCCGAGCAGTGACCACGCGGCCAGCCGCGGGCTGGTGACGAACAGCATCGCCAGGCTGCCGACCACGGTTACGCTGCTGCGCAGGGCGACCGACATGGTCGAGCCGACCACGCTGCGCAGCAGTTCGCTGTCGGCGGTCAGGCGCGAGACCAGTTCGCCGCTGCGGCTGCGGTCGTGGAAACCGGCGCCGAGCTGGATCAGGTGTGCATACAGGCGGCTGCGCAGGTCGGCGACGACCTTCTCGCCCAGCAGCGACACGAAGAAGAACCGTGCGGCCGTCGCCAGTGCCAGCACCACCGCCACCAGCATCAGCAGGGCGAAGGCACGGTTGATCTGGCCACCGCTGGTGAAGCCGTGGTCGATCATCTGCTTCACGGCGGGGGGCAGGCTCAGCGTGGCGGCCGAAGAGACCGCCAGGGCCAGCAGCCAGGCGGTGAACAACCCGCTGTGGCGGCGCACGAACGGCCACAACGTCCGCAGGCTGCCAAGGCGGCGCAGCGGCGGGGTCGAGGCAGGGGCGTCGTCCTTGTCAGTCATCCTGGTTGTCGTCTTGTATGCGGATACGGTCACGGGTGGCGTCGCGCAGGCGGATTTTCAATGCATCGACCTGATCGGCCGGCAATTCGGCCCGCAGGCACACGCCGTTGGCATCGAACTGTTCATCGAGTTTCCCGGCGCCGAAGGCGGGCAGGGTGGCGTGCAGGATGCCCAGGTCCTCGAAGCCGGCCAGCAGCTGCAGCCGGGCCATCGCCACCAGGGGCAGGCGGGGGGCGGTGCGCAGGCACTCGGCGGCAGCGCCACCGTAGGCGCGCACCAGTCCACCGGCGCCCAGCTTGATGCCGCCGAACCAGCGCGTCACCACCACCATCACACGGTCGAAACCCTGGCCATCGATTGCCGCCAGGATCGGTCGTCCGGCCGTTCCAGCGGGCTCGCCATCATCGCTGGAGCGGTAGTCCTGGCCGTACCGGTAGGCCCAGCAGTTGTGGGTCGCGTCGGCTGCTGCAACCTGCTGCAGGATCGCCATGGCCGCTGCGGCGCTGTCGATCGGCGCAGCATGGGCGATGAAACGACTGTGTTTGACTTCCAGCGTGTGGCTGACAGGCTGGGCGAGGGTATCGAGCATTCCCGTCATTCTACGGGGTCGCCGGAGGTCACGTTCTGCTTCAGTCGTCCAGCAACGGGCGCAGGTCGCGCGGCAGGCGGGCTTCCGGATACTGCTGCACGTAGCGCTCCAGGCTGGCGCGGGCCAGATCGCGCTGGCCGTCCTCGCGTCGCGCGCGGATTTTCTGCAGCCACTGCCGGCGCGGCAGTCGCGCGTCGGCGTCCACCTCGGCCTGCGCGGCATCCGCGCTCAGGCCCGCGTCGCTGCCGCGGCGCATGATGCCCGGTGCGGAACGGCTGGGCGCCTCACGCTTCATCGAGGTGATCTCCACCCGATCCAGCGCCTGCGTCCGCTCGGCCTCGGCGGCATTGGTTGCCGGTGCCGCGGCCGTGCGTGCTTTCATTGCCCCGGACGCTGCTGGCGCGAATGCCGGTGCGGCTGCCGGTGCGGGTGCCGAGTAGGCGGCCGGTGCAGGTGGCGCTGGCGGTGCTGCAGCCGGAGCGGGCGGGAGCGCCGCAAAGGAGGTGTCGGCGGCCGCATCTGCGGCCATGGACCGTGCAGCCTGGGCCGGCGCTTCAGCGGTCTTGGCCGGCGCAGGCTTGTGCGCACGCGCGATGGCCGGTGCCGGGGCAGCGGAAACAGGGGCGGACTCGGGTGCTGCCGGAGCAGCGGCCGGTTCCGCAACCGCCACTGCGCTGTCGGCTGATCCACTTCCAGCGGCCTGATCGGCAGCCGCGACGTCTTCTGCCGCAGCCGGTGCTGCGGCAACAGCAGTCTCGCCCGCCGGAACCGGTGGCGGTTCAGGACGCAGCTGCCAGGCGATGCCGATGGCGAACACCATCGAAGCGGCGATGCCGAACACCGCTGGCCAACGCGGGCCTGTGCGCTGCTTGCGCGGCGCCTCGGGAGAGGCAGCAACATCGGCACCCGGAGCGTCAACCGCGGCACGCGCCGCGGCCAGGATGGCGGCGTCCAGTGCGGCCGGTGGTGCCTGCTCGGCGCGACGGCCGAGCAGCCGGGCCAGCTCGCGTTCTTCCGGCGTCAGCGGTTCGTCTCGGTTCATGCGTTCAATCCCGCACGCAGCTTGTCCATCGCATAGCGCAGCCGCGATTTCACGGTTTCCCGGCCTACGCCGGTGATCTGGCCGATCTCCTCCAGGCTCAGTTCCTGATCCAGCCGCAGTTGCAGCACTTCGCGCTGCTCGGGCGGCAATTGCTCCATCGCCAGCTGGATGCGGCGACGTTGTTCGAATTCGGAAAGCTCGGCTTCCGGGGTCTGCCCGTCCTCGATCGCGGCCAGGCGCAGATCGGCGTCGGCCGGCGCGGCAGGGCGATGGCGGGCGGCGCGCCAATGGTCGTTCAGGCGGTTGTGGGCGATGCGGAACAGCCAGGTGCTGAACGCTGCTTCGGGCTGCCACCCGGCACGGGCGCTGATCACCCGCTGCCAGACGTCCTGGAAGATCTCCTCGGCCAGCGCGTTGTCGCGCAGTTGGCGCAGCAGGAAACCGAACAGTCGCTTGCGATGGCGCGCATACAGGCTTTCGAACGCGTGCAGGTCGCCGCCGGCCCAGGCCAGCATCAAGGCTTCATCGGTTGGCAGTGCGCTGGCTTCCACGGCGTACAGGGTAAGGCCTGCAGGCGATGGCGCATAGCCGGTGGCAGGGGCGGGCAGGGCGAGGGTCATGGCTCGGAAGAGGCTGCGGACGGCAGGAAAAACGTACGGGCGCACGATTCGGGGTTTACGGGCTTCCATTGCCCCCCGGGTGGCGCGCTATGCTCGTCGGCTCAGGGGAGGCGACGCATCGACGGCGCCAAGAGATTGTCATTTGTCCACGCATGCTGAACCGGCGGAAGGGCCACAACACGAGGCCGTGCTGAGCACGGCGCTGGTGCGCGCGTTGCATGCGCTTTTGCCGGAAACGGCCTTGGTCCGCGTCGGCTGGGACGACCCGCAGCTCGGGCGTGGTCAGGGCGGGTGGCCGGCCGACGGGGCGGCAGGCGCGTTCACTGCGCCGGGCATCGGCGAGGGCTCCCATGGCTGGGAACATGACGGTGCACGCCTGCAGTTGTCGGTGGAAGGCGCCGTGCCTTCCGCGGCGTGGTGGGGGCTGGCCCGTCAGGCCATGGAACTGGCGCTGCAGCGTGGCCGCCAGGCCGGGCAGATCAAGGCGCTGGAAGAAGCTGAACGGTTGCAGCAGGCGCTGTTCCAGATCGCCGATCTGGCCGGCGCCGATCTGGAAATGTCGGAGATGCTGCGTCACGTGCACGGCGTGCTCGGCACGCTGATGTATGCCGAGAACTGCTACATCGTTGAATACGATGATGTGCGTGACCAGATCCGCTTCCTGTACTTCGCCGACCAGGTCGACGATTTCGTCGCCGACCCGACGCAGAGCCATGACGCCGCCGAGATGCCGCGCAGCTTGACCGTCGCGCTGCTGCGCCATGGCAAGCCGCTCAGCGGACCCTCGCGCGAACTGCTGGCGCGCGTGGTCGAGCAGGAGCACGACCCGCAGCGTGGCCCCGAAAGCCTGGACTGGCTGGGTGTGCCGATGCTGCGCGATGGCCGGGTATGCGGCGCGATCGTGGTGCAGAGCTATGAGCTGGCGGCCCGTTATGGCGAGGCCGAGCGGGCGTTGCTGGGCTTTGTCGCGCAGCACGTGCAGACTGCGATGGATCGGCGCCAGGCGCAGGTCCGGCTGGAGCAGCAGGTGGAGCGGCGTACGCTGGAACTGCAGCGCGCCAACCACAGCCTGCAGGATGAAGTGGCGGAGCGCCGGCGCGCCGAGCAACTGCAGACCGCGCTGTACAACATTGCCGAAATGGCGATGTCGGCCGACAGCCTGGCCCAGTTCTACGGGCAGGTGCATGGCGTGGTCGGGCGCCTGCTCGATGCGCGCAACTTCTATATCGCGCTGGTGAACGGAAGCGGCAACGGCCTGGACTTCGTCTATTCGGTGGACGAGCACAATGCCAGCCGTGCACCTCGTCCGTTCAGTCGCGGCCTGACCGAATACGTGGTGCGCAACCGGCGGCCCCTGCTGGCCTCACGCGCCCAGATCGATGCGCTGCTGGCCAGTGGCGAGGTGCGTGAATCCGGCGCGCGCTCGCATTGCTGGCTGGGCGTGCCGCTGCTGCGCGATGACGAGGTGGTCGGTGCGATCGTGGTGCAGAGTTACAGCGAGAACAGTACGTTCAGCGTGCACGATCAGCGGCTGTTGACGTTCGTTGCGCAGAACATCGGAACCGGGTTGGCGCGCCAGCGCGACCAGCAACGGCTGCGTTTGGCGCATGCCGAACTGGAAAAGCGCGTGGAGGAACGCACGCGTGAGCTGGCCGAGGTCAACGAGAAGTTGCTCGGCCAGATCGGCGAGCGCCTGCGGGCCGAGCAACGCCTGACCCATCAGGCCATGCATGATGCGCTGACCGGCCTGCCCAACCGGCTGCACCTGCTTGATCGCCTGCAGGATGCGCTGGCGCTGGCCAAGCGCGAGGGTGGGCCGGTGTTCGCCGTGCTGTTCCTCGACCTGGATCGCTTCAAGCTGGTCAACGACAGCATCGGCCACGCCGCGGGTGACCGCATGCTGGTGGAGGTGGCCAAGCGCATCGTATCGATGGCCGGTGCCGATGATGTGGTGGCACGGCTGGGCGGTGATGAATTCGCGGTACTGCTGCAATGCCCGCAGGGCCTGGCACAGGCACTGGATTTCGGCCAGCGCCTGCTGCTGGCACTGCAGGAGTCGATGTGGATCGCCGGCCGCGAACTGTTTCCGTCCGGCAGCCTGGGCATCGCGCTGTGGAATCCGCGCTACCGTACCGGCGAGGAGCTGCTGCGTGATGCGGACGCGGCGATGTACCGGGCCAAGGCGCAGGGCCATGACCGCTGCGCGATCTTCGACGAGGACATGCGTGAACAGGCCATGCGCAGCCTCGACCTGGAAGCCGATCTGCGCCGCGCGATCAACAACCGTGATTTCGTTCCGTTCTTCCAGCCGATCGTGCGCCTGTCCGATGGCGAAGTGGTGGGACATGAGGCATTGCTCCGCTGGCAGCACGAGCGTCGTGGCCTGCTGTTGCCCGGCGCGTTCCTGGAGCTGGGAGAGGAAAGCGGCCTGATCGAACAGGTCGACTGGCTGATCTACGAGCAGGTCATCGCGCGCCTGGCCGAAGGTGGGCAGAGCTATGTCTCGGTGAACGTTTCGCCGCGCCATTTCCGCTCGGCCGAGTTCAGCGACCGCCTGTTCGGCCTGCTCGACGCGTGTGGCGCCGATCCGCGCCGGCTGCGGCTGGAGATTACCGAGGTGGCGCTGCTGGACGATGCGCCGCACACGCTGCGCATCCTGCAGGGCCTGCGCGAGCGTGGCATCCAGGTGCAGCTGGACGACTTTGGTACCGGCTTCTCTGCGCTGTCCTACCTGCACCGATTCCCGATCAGTACATTGAAGATCGACCAGAGTTTCATCGCCGGCCTGCACGGGCCGGAAGTGCAGAGCACGCGCGCGCTGGTCGAAGGCGTGCTGTCACTGGCCCGCACCCTGGGCATCGAAACCATTGGCGAAGGCATCGAGACCGAGGCGCAGCGGCAGACACTGCGCGAACTCGGTTGCGACTATGGCCAGGGATACCTGCTGGGCCGTCCCGCACCGTGGGCACGGACGCTGGCGTGAGCCACCGCGACGGTTCGCTTCAGCGCAGAGCCGAGCGACGTTTCTCGTCGATCCACTTCGAGGCCTGGGCCGGCTGGTAGTTCTGCATCCACACCAGCATTTCCTCGATGTCCGAGCCGTACCAGAGGTCCTGGCGCTGGTCCGGATGCAGGAAACGCTCTTCCACCATGCGGTCGATCATGCCGATCAGCGGCGCGTAGAAGCCTTCCACATCGAGGAACGCGCACGGCTTGTTGCCGATGCCAAGCTGGCGCCAGGTCAGCATCTCGAAGATCTCTTCCATCGTGCCGAAGCCACCGGGCAGGGCAACGAAGCCATCGGCGAGGTCGAACATGCGCGACTTGCGCTCATGCATCGAGCCGACGATCTCCAGTTCGGTCAGGCCACGGTGGGCCACTTCCCAGTCGGCCAGCTGGCGCGGGATCACGCCGGTCACCTCGCCGCCAGCGGCGAGCACGGCGTTGGCCACGGTACCCATCAGGCCAACGTTGCCGCCGCCATACACCAGGCGCAGGCCATCGCGGGCAATGCGATCGCCCAGTGCAATGGCGCGTTCGGTATAGGCCGGCTTGCTGCCAGCGTTGGAACCACAGTACACACAGATCGATTTCATGGATCTTCCTGTCTCTTGGCCGGAAACGAAAACGCCCCGTCGCCGACCGCAGGGCGGTCAGAGACGGGGTGTCAGTGGATTATGAGGCCTTGACAGGCCTTCTGTAGCGCCGAGCCGCGCCGCGTTTAACCGGCGGTGCCATTGCAAACCTCGCATCGCAATGCGCGCGGAGCCCTCCGTTCCGGGGGGATGGTTCCGGGCTCGGCTGCCCTTCGTCCAGATCACGGCAAAGGCCAGCCGAGCATGGGCTCGGCTCTACGTAAGCGATGGCTTACGCCGCCGCGGCCTGCTCGCGGCGCGGGCCTTCACGCAGGGCACGGCCCACCATGGCCACCAGCAGGTCCAGCTCCTGGCTGTCCATGCCGAAGTGCGGGGTGAAGCGCAGCGAGTTCTCACCACCGTGAATCACGTTGATGCCGTGCTGGCGCAGCCATTCCTCGGTGGAGTTGGCGCCATAACACTTGAACTGCGGGGCCAGCTCGCACGAGAACAGCAGCCCGGTGCCCTGCACCTTGGTGATCAGGCCGCCCAGCTCGCTCTTGAGCTGTTCCAGCTTGCGCACGGCCTCGGCACCGCGCTCGGCGATGTTGGCGCGTACCTGTGGGGTCAGTTGCGCCAGGGTGGCGCAGGCGACGTCCAGCGCGCGCGGGTTGCTGGTCATGGTGTTGCCGTAGATGCCCTTGCGGTACAGCTGCGCAGCATGCTCGGTCACCGCCAGCACCGACAGCGGGTACTGCGCGGCGTTGAGCGCCTTGGAATAGGTCTCCATGTCCGGCGGGTCAAGGCCTTCAAAGCCCGGGTAATCGACCACCGACAGCACGCCATGCGCGCGCAGGCCGGCCTGGATCGAGTCGAGCAGCAGCAGGCTGCCATGCGCACGGGTCAGCTCACGGGCAACGGCATAGAACGACGGCGGCACCGAACGGCCCGGGTCGCCTTCGCCCATCACCGGCTCCAGGAATACGGCTTCGATGAACCATTGGTTGCGTGCAGCATCCTCGAACACCTTGCGCAGGCCGGCCTCGTCGTAAGGCGCCACGGTGACCACCGAGTCCTCGCCACGGTAGCTGGCCAGGTGCTGCATGTAGCTCTTGCGGCTGGAATCCGAATAGAGGGCAGGGCGGTCGGTACGGCCATGGAAGCTGCCCTTGACCACCACGCGCTTGATCGTAGCGCCGGCGTGACGTGCGCCAGGATCGGTCTGCAGCTTGGCGTTGACGTCGGCGATGCGCGCGGCCAGGCCGACGGCTTCGGAGCCGGAATTCAGGCACATGAAACGGGCGAACGGGCAGCCGCCACGGCGGTGGCCGATCTCGGCGCGCAGGGCGGTGATGAAGCGCTGCTGCGACAGGCTGGGGGTCATGATGTTGGCCATCACCTGTGGGCGCGCCATGGCCTCCAGCACGGCGTCCGGGGTGTGCCCGAAGCCGAGCATGCCGTAGCCGCCGGCGTCGTACAGCACGGCGCCCTTCAGGGTGACCACCCATGGGCCGCGCGCGGCCAGCGCCACGTACGGGGTCACCGCGTCATCGGCATAGAAATTGACGAATCCGTCCTGCATCGCGTCGATCTGTGCCTGTTCGTCCTGCGCCAGCAGCGGCCCCAGGTCGGCCTGCACGCGCGCGAATTCCTCGGCGGCGGCGTCCACTGCGGCGATCAGCTGCGGGTGGTTGGCGGACAGGGCGGTCAGGGTGGCATCGTCCAGGCCGGTGGTGAGGCGGGTGCCGGGCTGGTTGCGCAGGGGGGCGAGGCGTTCGATGAAGCTCATTGCAGATCTCCTGAAACAATGGGTCGCACGGGCCATCAAAAGCAAAACGCGCGTCATCACGCGCGCTTGGGGCAGGCTCGTGCAGCGGACTTCCGGTTCGATGCTAGCACTTGTTTTTTTGCGCGATAACCCCGCAGAAACCTGCTGCATAGCAGCATTTTGCGCGACGTTCGCCGCGAAGTGCGCCGGCTCGCAGACGCTGGACGTACAATGCGCGCCATTGTCGACCTGTTGCCGCCCACCGCCTTGAAGAAGTCCGATTTCCACTACGACCTGCCGGCTGAACTGATCGCGCAGGCTCCCCTGGCCGAACGCTCCGCCAGCCGCCTGCTGCTGGTACCGCCGGCACCTGCCGCCTTCACCGACCTGCAGGTGCGTGACCTGCCGTCGCTGCTGCAGCCGGGCGACCTGCTGGTGTTCAACGACACCCGGGTGATTCCGGCGCGCCTGTTCGGGCAGAAGGCCAGCGGCGGCCGCGTGGAGATCCTGATCGAGCGCCTGCTCGGCGGTCAGCAGGCGCGTGCGCAGGTCGGCGCCAGCAAGTCGCCGAAGGCCGGCAGTCGCATCGCGCTGGATGCCGGTGGCGAAGCAGAGGTGCTGGGCCGCGATGGCGAGTTCTACGTGCTTCAGTTCCATGTGCCGGAGTCGCTGGAGCAGTGGCTGCTGCATGCCGGCCGCCTGCCGTTGCCGCCCTACATCCAGCGCGAGCCGGGCGTGGACGACCGCGAGCGGTACCAGACCGTGTTCGCGCGCGAGGTAGGCGCGGTGGCGGCACCGACCGCCGGCCTGCATTTCGACGAGCCGCTGCTGGCGGCGCTGAAGGACAAGGGCGTGGAGTTCGGCCACGTCACCCTGCATGTGGGTGCGGGCACCTTCCAGCCGGTGCGCGCCGATGACCTGAAGGACCACGTGATGCACCGCGAGTGGCTGAACGTCGGCGCCGAACTGGTGCAGCAGGTGCGGCGCACGCGCGCCGGCGGCGGCCGGGTGATCGGCGTCGGCACCACCGTGGTGCGCGCGCTGGAAAGCGCGATGCGCGATGGCGAGCTGCTGCCGGTCGCCGGCGAGACCCAGATCTTCATCACCCCGGGCTACCGCATCCGCAGCGTCGACGCGATGGTGACCAATTTCCACCTGCCGGAAAGCACGCTGCTGATGATGATCTCGGCGTTTGCAGGCAAGGACCGCGTGTTCGAGGCCTACCGGCACGCGATCGAGCAGCGCTACCGCTTCTTCAGCTACGGCGACGCGATGCTGCTGTTCCCGCAGGAAACGTGACGGTAGCGCCGGGCCATGCCCGGCGGGGACGCAGATGTAACGGCCGCCGGGCATGGCCCGGCGCTACCGGAGCAGGGACGGCGGTTTTGGGAGACAATAGACAACTATTTGCCTGAACGACCGCTCCATGTCCCGACTGCAGTTCCAGCTCCAGACCCGCGATGGCCGTGCCCGCCGTGGCCGCCTGACCTTCCCGCGTGGCACGGTGGAAACGCCGGCCTTCATGCCGGTGGGGACCTATGGCTCGGTCAAGGGCATCCTGCCGGACCAGGTGCGGGCGCTGGGCGCCGAGATCATCCTCGGCAACACCTTCCACCTGTACCTGCGCCCCGGCCTGGACATCATCGCCGACCACGGCGGCCTGCACGGCTTCTGCCGCTGGGATGGCCCGATCCTGACCGACTCCGGTGGTTTCCAGGTGTTCTCGCTGGCCCATCGACGCAAGATCACCGAGCAGGGCGTGACCTTTGCCTCGCCCACCGACGGCGCCCGGGTGTTCCTCGGTCCCGAGGAGAGCATGAAGATCCAGAAGGTGCTCGATTCGGACATCGTGATGATCTTCGACGAGTGCACCCCGTACCCGGCCACCGAAGACGTTGCCCGCCGTTCCATGGAGCTGAGCCTGCGCTGGGCCCAGCGCAGCCGCAACGCGCATGACGAGCTGGGCAACGACGCGGCCTTGTTCGGCATCGTCCAGGGGGGCGTGCACACCGACCTGCGCAGCCGCTCGGCCGACGCCCTGCAGGCGATCGGCTTCGACGGCTACGCCATCGGCGGCCTGGCCGTGGGCGAGCCGGAGCACGAGCGCAACGCCATGCTCGACCACCTGGATCCGGAGCTGCCGGGCGACCGCCCGCGTTACCTGATGGGCGTGGGCCGGCCGGAGGACCTGGTCGAGGGCGTGGCACGCGGCGTGGACATGTTCGACTGCGTGATGCCGACCCGCAATGCGCGCAACGGCCATTATTTCACCTCGTTCGGCACCGTCCGCATCCGTAATTCCCAGTACGCGCGCGACATGGACCCGATCGAGCCGGGCTGCGGCTGCGTGGCCTGCACCGGTGGCTATACCCGTTCCTACCTGCGCCACCTGGACCGCTGCAACGAGATGCTGGCGCCGATGCTGGGCACCCTGCACAACCTGTTCTATTACGAAAAGCTCATGGCCGACATCCGTGCGGCCATCGAGGCGGGAACCTTCCTGGCCTTCCGTGAGTCTTTCTACGCGGCACGCGGGGCGGTGGCCCCGCCCCTCTAACCCGGACGCCCCCTGCCGAACGGCCCAAGGACGAACGCCCGGGGCCGTGGCATACTTCAAGGCTGACCCAGATCCGCGGTCGACACCCCCGCCCCTCAAGGGACGGGAGCGCCGCCCAACCAAAGGACCAACGATGAACCTGCTTGCTTTCCTGATTCCCGCCGCCCACGCCCAGGCCGCCGGCGGCCAACCGCAGGGCATGGGCCTGACCACGCTGCTGTTCCCGATCATCCTGATCGCCATCATGTACTTCCTGATGATCCGCCCGCAGATGAAGCGGCAGAAGGAGCACAAGGCCATGCTGGAGAAGATCAAGCGCGGCGATGAAGTGCTGACCAACGGCGGCATCGCCGGCAAGGTCACCGACATCGGCGACCACTTCATCACCGTCGAAGTGGCCGACAACGTGCGCATCCGCGTGCAGAAGGGCGCTGTCGGCAGCGTGCTGCCGACTGGCACCCTGGATTCGGCCAAGTAAGCCACTCCCTTTCCGAAGCACAACCGCGGCGCCGGGGATGGCGCCGCGCGGGACCCAAGCAATGCTCGAATTTCCACGCTGGAAGTACGTCGTCATCCTGATCGTACTGGCGCTCAGCGCGCTGTACGCGCTGCCCAACATCTACCAGAAGGACCCGGCCATCCAGATCACCGCCAACCGTGGCGGGCAGATCGACGATGCGCTGCGCGACCGTGTGCTGGCCGATCTGAAAAAGGCCGGCATCGCCACCATCGGTGCCGAAAAGGAAGGGGAAAGCCTGATCGTCCGCCTGTCGGACCTGAAGTCGCAGTCCGCTGCCAGCGACGTCCTGCGTGACACCGTCGGCGAGAAGTACACCGTGGCGCTGAACCTGGCTTCGACCGTGCCCGACTGGCTGGCCAACCTCGGCGGTCGCCCGATGGTGCTGGGCCTGGACCTGCAGGGCGGCGTGCATTTCGTGCTGCAGGTCGACCAGAAGGCTGCCCTCGACAAGCGCCTGGATGCCTATACCGAAGACGTGCGCAGCACCCTGCGTGACGCGCGCATCGCCTACCAGTCTGTGGAACGCCGCGCCGATAACAGCATCGTGGCCAACCTGAGCCCATCCGCCGGCGATGACGCCGCGCAGCGCGCCCGCGCCGCGCTGGTGAAGGCGCAGCCGACCCTCGGCTACGACGTCAGCGGCAACCGCATCACGGTGACCGTGCCCGATACCGAGATCGCGCAGATCTCCAATGGTGCCATCGAGCAGAACATCAACACCCTGCGCAACCGCGTGAACCAGCTCGGCGTGGCCGAGCCGATCATCCAGCGCCAGGGTGCCGACCGCGTGGTCGTGCAGCTGCCCGGCGTGCAGGACACCGCCGAAGCCAAGCGCATGATCGGCGCCACCGCCACCCTGGAGTACCGTGCGGTGGTCGAGGGCAATGCGCAGGACGCCATCAATTCCGGCCGCATCCCGCCGGAAGCGAAGGTCTACCAGCAGCGTGACGGCCGCGGCCCGATCCTGCTGAACAAGCGCGTGATCGTCACCGGTGACCAGATGGTCGGCGCGCAGGCGGTGACCGATTCGAACAGCGGCTCGCCGGCGGTCAGCGTGACGCTGAACAACGTCGGTGGCCAGCGCATGTTCGACTTCACCAGCGCCAACGTGAACAAGCCGATGGCGGTGGTCTACACCGAGCGCGTGCCGACCGTGACCGTCGTCGACGGCCAGGAAGTGCGTGGCTTCAAGGTCAACGAGGAAGTGATCTCGGTGGCCAACATCAACGGCGTGTTCGGCAAGAACTTCCAGACCACCGGCCTGCAGAAGAAGGAAGCCGAAGACCTGGCCAAGCTGCTGAAGTCGGGTTCGCTGGCTGCGCCGATGGACTTCGTCGAGGAGCGCGTGGTCGGCCCGAGCCTCGGCGCCGAGAACGTCAAGAACGGCATGCGCGCGGTGGTGTTCGCGTTCCTGTTCACCCTGGTGTTCTTCAGCGTGTACTACCGCATGTTCGGTGTGATCACCTCGGCAGCGATGCTGTTCAACCTGCTGATCGTAGTGGCGGTGATGTCGCTGTTCGGTGCCACCATGACCCTGCCGGGCTTTGCCGGCCTGGCGTTGTCGGTTGGCCTGTCGGTGGACGCCAACGTGCTGATCAACGAGCGTATCCGTGAAGAGCTGCGAGCCGGTGTGCCGGGCAAGACGGCGATCGTGACCGGTTACGAGCGTGCCTCGGGCACCATCCTCGACGCCAACCTGACCGGCCTGATCGTCGGCGTGGCGCTGTTTGCATTCGGTACCGGTCCGCTGAAGGGCTTCGCGCTGACCATGATCATCGGTATTTTCGCCTCCATGTTCACCGCGATCACCGTGTCGCGTGCGCTGGCGACGCTGATCTACGGCCGTCGCAAGAAGCTCCAGAACGTGGCCATCTGACGGGACGACACGCACAATGAAACTGTTTCCGCTGCACATCCTCCCGAACGACACCAAGATCGACTTCATGCGCTGGCGCCATGTCGCCATGGCAGTCACCATCGTGGTGTTCCTGGCCTCGGTCGCCATCATCGGCATCAAGGGCTTCAACTACGCGCTGGACTTCACCGGCGGCACCCTGATCGAAGCCCGCTTCGACAAGGCGGTGGATGTTGAGCAGGTCCGCACCAAGCTCGAGCAGAGTGGCTTCGAAGGCGCCCAGGTGCAGAGCGTCGGTGGCAACACCGACCTGCTGATCCGCCTGGCCCCGCACGGCGAGCATGCTCCGGGTACCGGCGACGCCGCCCACGAGGACAAGGCCACGGCCGCTGCCGTGGTGAAGGCGTTGTCCACTGCCGACAATCAGGCCACCGTGCTCCGCAACGAGTTCGTGGGCCCGCAGATCGGCAAGGACCTGGCGATGAATGGCCTGTATGCCACCATCTTCATGCTGGCCGGCTTCCTGATCTACATCGCGGTGCGCTTCGAGTGGAAGTTCGCGGTCACCGCCAGCATCGTGGCGATGTTCGACCTGATCGTGACGGTCGCTTACGTGTCCCTGCTGGGCCGTGAGTTCGACCTGACCGTGCTGGCCGGCCTGCTGTCGGTGATGGGCTTTGCGATCAACGACATCATCGTGGTCTTCGACCGCGTCCGCGAGAACTTCCGCAGCCTGCGCGTGGACTCGATGGAAGTGCTGAACCGTTCGATCAACCAGACGCTGTCGCGTACGGTGATCACTGCGGTGATGTTCTTCCTGTCCGCGCTTGCCCTGTACCTGTACGGCGGCAGCTCGATGGAAGGCCTGGCCGAGACGCATATGATCGGTGCGGTGATCGTGGTGCTGTCCTCGATCTTGGTGGCGGTGCCGATGCTGACGATCGGTTTCCTGCGCGTCAGCAAGCAGGACCTGCTGCCGAAGGCGAAGGACGTTGAGGCCCTGGCCCGTCGCCCGTAACCGTTCGCGCTGCACGCAACCCACAGAGAACCCCGCGCAAGCGGGGTTTTTTGTGTTGCAGGGCTTGCAGCCCTGCACCCACGGTAGTGCCGGCCGCTGGCCGGCAACAGCAACAGCAACAGCAACAGCAACAGCAACAGCGTGCGTTCCGTGGGTGGGCGGGGCGGTGTCGGAGCGCGGGGACGCCGCAAGTACGTCCGTGTAGGCTTGGCAGCCGCATCCATGCGGCTGACACCCCGCACTCCGACACCGCCTCACCGTTGACAGATTCCTGCGGCTGTTGGTGGGTGTCGACCTTGGTCGACACATCTGTTGAAGCCGGGGTCGGATCCGTTTTCCGCAGGAAAACGGATCTGACCCCAAGAGCTGTTCCGACAGATCGCGGAAGACTGTCAAAGGTGGGGTGGGTCCGGTTGCGGGGGTGTCTGATCTGGCCCCCTGAAAACGGACGCCATGAAGCCGTTTCAGGCGGCAGCCCGGAGCTGCCGGGCGTAGTTGTTAGGCGAGTGGTAGCCCAGCGCCGAGTGTAGCCGGGCTGGATTGTAGAAGCCGTGGATGTAAGC